>JAITTK010000108.1 GCA_031287135.1 Candidatus Methanoplasma reticulitermitis | reverse complement strand
TGAGGGGGATGATTCAGAACTCGAAGGGCACCGAGGACGAGGACGACACAGTCGGTAGAGCGGCCTCGGAAATGGGTATCGACGTTATACACAGGATACCCAGAGATAAGGCTGTGCAGCGATGTGAAGCGGTCGGCAAGACCGTCGCCGAAGGAGACCCAGATTCGGGATTCTCGAAAGAGTATGATCGGCTGGCGGATAAGGTCCTGAGGCTGTCATCGGATTTGGAAGGGGGTATGCGCACCACGTGAGATCGGGGTCGGCCCGGGATTGTGTGTTGTTGGTTTTCCCGTTCACGGGATATATTCCGGCAGGTAAGGTGTTTTCATGAAAAGAGGGATAATAATAATAGGCCACGGATCCAGATATAACTACAATAAATGGGTGATGGACGAACAGAAAAGGAGGCTGGAGGAAAGAGGATTCGATAATGTGTATGTGGGATTCAACGAGACTACATATCCTCTTGTGAACGATGTCCTCGGCAGGATGGCATCGGACGGTATCGACGATATCGTGGCCATACCCTTTTTCATAGCTTCAGGCCTTCATATAACCAGGGACATACCCGGCAAATTGGGCATACCTACCGGATCTTCCGGAGGGATTGTGGATATCGGTGGCATGAAGGTCAATATCAGATACGAGCAACCATTCGGGAACGACCCCGCCCTTGCAGAAATACTTTCCGAAAGGATAGACGAGCTGAGCGGCGGCAAAGGGAAACGGGGTATAATGGTAGTAGGTCACGGATCGAGACTTACGCACAACAAGGATACGATAACGTTCCAGGCAGAGAGACTCAGAGAAATGGGGTATGGTGATGTCCGTTGTGCTTTCAACGAGTTCAATGAGCCATTTGTCGAAGATGTATTCGATGAGATGGCGGCGAACGGATCGGACGAGATCATAGTCCTGCCTCTGTTCATATCTCTGGGCGCGCATCTGAAGCATGACATACCCGGCAAGATACATCTGAAGGACGGGATGTCGGAGGACACGGTCGTTCTGCACGGACGCAGCATAACCGTCAAATATGCCATGCCGATAGGGAGCGATCCGAGACTGACGGATATAATCGCGGAGAAGATCAGGACAAGGGAAAAAGCATGAAGGCCCTGATACTCGATATGGTACACGGAGGGGAGATACTTGCGGAGGAGTACCTGAAAGCGGGATATACCGTGGAGTGCGTGGACGTCTACGGCATAGCGAAACAGGATGTTAAGGATGAACTGCATCGGAAGGGGGTATCCGCACACCTCAGTGCGCCAGAAGGACACTACGACCTCGTCCTCATGCCCGTTCACTGTCCGGATATGTTCCTGAAAGGCGTGACATACGGCTGTAAAAAGACCTTCCATGCGGCTGTCGGGGAACTCTCCGACGGAAGATCGAGGATAGAAGTCACAGGCGTAAAGGGGAAGACGAGCTGCTGCTATCTCCTGGCCCACATATTGGCGCTGGACGGCAGGAGTGTGTTCCTCCATACATCGAGGGGACAAGGTCCGTGGAAAGACGGGAAACATGCGATTGAGAAGAGGATGAGCATAGCTCCCCCCTCTCTCCTCAGGCTGCCGGAAGGCTATGACACGACCATAGCCGAGGTATCCCTGGGAGGAAGCGGCAGGGCGGAACTGACCATACTGACCAATCTGGCCGAGGACTACGGGATAGCGGCTGGCACAAGGAAGGCGTCGGATGCGAAAGCATCTGTGTTCTCCGAGGGTAGGAACATAGTTCCGAAGTCGGAGATCGGCTTCTGGTCAAGATATCGCGAAGGTCTTATCGGTTACGGCGGAAGGGTCGGCGTGATCGGAAATACCGAGATCGGAAAACCATCCAGGATCGGGATCGAATACAAAGGCCGGCATGAGCTGGAACTTCCCGGAAAATATATTCACCTTCAGTATATCGATACGATCGAGGCCGTGCTCGAGGCATGCAGCGAAATGGACGTGCCGGCCAGCCAGGTGATCGAAGGCCTGAAGACGTTCGAAGGGGTCCCGGGAAGAGGGGAACTCAGACGTTCGGGCACGGGATGGGAGATAACGGACAGGAATCCCGGCATATCGCACATGTCCGTGGACAGGATATTGGACGTGCTCGGCAGGATGGGCCTCCTGCCCGAGACCATGGTCATACTGGATCCGGTCAACAGGAAGGTCTGCGAGAAGATGGATACGGAACGAATACGGAAGATGGTGGAGTGCAAAGGTGCGGATTTCCATCTGGTCGGGGACGAGGAAGAACAGCCTTCCGACAAATATGTGACGTTGAGATTGATAAAAGAGGGATATCAGTGAACATCCACCCCCGTCCGAATCCGATAATCGCCGCATTGTATATGCTCAGGGATATCGATGTCGATGTCGTGGTGATACACGGCCCGTCCGGATGCGGGTTCATGGCATCAAGGATGATAGAGGATGCCGGGATAAGGGTGGTGACGACCGCGATGGATGACAACGACCTCATATTCGGGGCATCGGAAAAACTCGAGAACGTCCTCAAAGAGGCGGAAATAAGGTTCTCACCCAAGACGATCGCGGTCATAGGCACATGTTCCAGCATGATAATCGGAGAGGATATGAGGGCCTCCGTGGAGAGAGCCGATGTGAAATGCAGGGTAATCGCAGTCGATTGCCACGGCTGCATGGGAGATAATACCGCAGGTGCGATAAAGGCGGTCGAAGCCTCCGCGGAAGCGGGCATAATACCGCACAGCGAGGCGGAACGGCAGAAACATCTGCTGTCTATGGCCACCAGGATGGAAAAGGAGAGGGGGATGGCGTCCGTGACCTACCTCCCGCCATCAAACGGCCCGACGAAGATGGGTGTGGCGAGAAGGATGATAGGATGTCTCTCCGGCGGAGGCAGGCTGGCGGTCGTCCAGATATCAAAGAAGGAACTGGCATATCGTTTCTCGGATGTGTTCCTGGCACTGGACGAGGCACGCGGTAAGCTCGGAGGGGAGACGAAATTCATTGCTAATTTGGATCCCGGCAGGGGACTCCCCAGGGTCAGAAGGTATGCTTCGGACATTCTGTCGGAGTTGGACGAGAATAACATATCGGTCGATGTGGTCGGGGGGCTGGATGAGTATGCGGTAATAGGCGAGGACATCAGGGAGAAAGTCCTTTCCTTCGATCCCGATCTCCTCGTGATAATCGGTATACCCCATGCATACCCCGAACTCGGCGGGGATCAGATACTGATCACCGATCAGCCCAGGCAGCTTTCCAATTATCTCTCGAAAGGCTACGATGCGGTCGGGGAGATATCGTCACATTCGATGGTCATGAATGTCCGTAGGATAGTCCCGACAGAGACGGGAGATACCATAAGGGAGATTCTGAGGGATATCAATTGAAAGGAATCGTGATAGCGGGTACCGGTTCGGGCGTCGGCAAGACCTCTGTGACCACCGGACTAATGAGAAAACTCTCCAGGAGAATGACTGTGCAGGGGTTCAAAGTCGGTCCGGATTTCATAGACCCGATGTATCACAGATCGGCGACGGGAAGGCCGTCGAGGAATCTGGACTCTTTCATGATGTCCAAGGATGTAATGCGTGATGTCGCATTGTATGGATCGAAGGGCGCGGACATATCCATAGTCGAAGGGGTCAGAGGGCTTTACGAAGGGTCATCTGGAAAAAACGACTCCGGGTCTACCGCGGAGATAGCGAAGATACTCGGGTTCCCGGTGGTCCTGGTGGTGAACTCGAGATCGCTGACAAGAAGTGCCGCGGCGATGGTCAGGGGATTCATGGATTACGACAAGGATATAGAGATAGCGGGGGTCATCCTGAACAATGTATCCGGTGCACAGCATGAGAACAAACTCAGGGATGCCATGGAAGGCTCGGACATACCGGTTCTCGGTGTGGTTGGAAGGAATGCCGAGCACAAGGTCCCCGAGAGACATCTCGGCCTGAACACGGACGAGTCGGACAACAGGAGCATACTCGACGGCATGGAATCCCTCGCAGAGGGCGTGGATACGGACTCGCTGATCGGGATATGTCGCGGCACGTTATCCGACGGCATCGGATGTCCGTATAAAACGAGAGATTCCGGCCTCAAGGCGGCCATACCCATGGATGATGCATTCTGTTTCTACTATAGGGAGAACATCGAGTGCCTCGAGGCATCCGGTGTCAGAGTTGAGTACTTCAGCCCCCTGAACGGCGATCCGCTGCCGGATGCCGACATATACTACCTGGGGGGAGGATATCCGGAAGTCCATATGGAAAGATTGTCGGAGAACAGGGATTTCTTCCAGGGACTGAAGACCGCATATTGTGATAACAAAGTCATACTGGGCGAATGCGGCGGAATGCTCGCCATGTGTTCTTCCATAGAATGTGGCGGGAACATATACGAAGCGGCCGGCATATTCGAAGCGAAGGCTGAGATGATCGGCAAAAGGCACGGTCCGGCATACATCGAGGCGAGATCGAACAGTAACTGTGTATTGTTCAATGAGAATGTCAGGGGACACGCTTTCCATTATTCCGGAGTGATCGCTGCACCGGACTCCGTCTTCGGATTCGACATCGAGAGAGGGATAGGGTTGAGCGGTATGCGGGACGGGCTTGTAAGCAAGAATTCGATGGGTTCGTACATGCATCAGCATGCCCTGTCCGCCAAGGACTGGGCCGGAGGGATCGTGGAAAGGTGCATTTAAAATATGCCGGGAGTCCAACGGATGTCCTTCCTGAGGTCGTCGAGGTGCCTCCTTTCTTTCCTGGCGTTGCCGATGACATCTTTGTCAAGATACACGCAGACTGTCTCCTCTTCATCCCCAAGCTCGGTTATCGTGTTCCCCAGAGGGCCGACGAGCCGGGAATGCCCGTATAGCCTGGCATCCCCTTCGAAGTCCCCGATGTTGTTCACGAACACGGTGTACATGACATTCTCCAGGGACCTGGCAGGCAGGATCCGGTCGTAGTACGGTCTGGAAGGGGTCGCCGATGCCGCTATGCAAAGAGCGGCATCCGCACCGGACAGGGCATAGTTCCGGTAGATCTCCGGGAAGAAAGCATCATAACATATCGAAAGCCCGAAGACCATGTCCCTGAACGAGGCCGTTTCCGGCTTCCGGCCGGGTATGAACCCGTCCTCTCCGTATATGCCGAACCTCGCAAGATACAGTTTATCATATCTCGTCACTCCGTCCGGTGTTATGAACAACAGGGAGTTCCTGGTCCCGTCTGTACCGTATGACGGGGATCCTAGGACGATGGCCACATCCATCTCGATGCACCAGAGTTTTATCTTGTCCACGGCATACTCAACCTCGTCACGGAGGGATGCATAATCGGCACCGTAGCCGGTCAGGAACAATTCAGGGAACACATACATATCAGACCGGTTCTGGGAGATGACGCTCATTATCTTGTTGAGGTTTGTTCCGACCTCATTGACCGAGGCCTTGGATTGACACAATGCCAGTCTGATTCCCATATATGGACATCAGGACACATGGACATAATACTTTATGGGTCCCGCGGGAACCGACATCAGGGCCGGCTGAGAATGATTAATAAAAGCAGAGCGATACTCCGGCATGGTCTCCGGTGAAATCCACACGATCACTAAGGACGATGCGGACCTGATCATTAAGTTCATAGGCGATGCTCTGGAAGGGTCTGGATGCGAAGGGCTGATCGTCGGGGCGAGCGGCGGTATCGATTCCGCGGTGACTGCCAAGCTCTGTGCCGACGCGGTCGGCCCGGAGAGGGTGATGAACGTGTTCATGCCTTCCGCCGTGACGCCGTCATCGGATCTGGACCTGACCATGTCGCTCAGCCGGCTTTGGGGGACACGGTATGAATGCATCGGGATACAGCCCGCGGTGGACGCATTCGCCGGGATGCTCTCTCTGGCCGCAGACGACCGCCTAGGGATCGGTAATATATCATCGAGATGCAGGATGACGGTGTTATACAACAGAGCCAGAGACATGAATTATCTGGTTGCCGGAACATCCAACAGAAGCGAATGCATGATGGGATATTTCACGAAATTCGGTGACGGGGCATCGGATATCCTGCCGATCGCAGATCTTTACAAAACGCAGGTACGACAGATCGCGAAACTGATAGGTGTCCCGAGGGACATAGTGGAGAAGGTGCCGACCGCGGGGCTATGGACAGGACAGACCGATGAGAGCGAGATGGGGATAACATACAATGACCTGGATATCATACTGAACGGTATAAACCTAGGTCGTTCGGACACGGATATGGCAGACCGGACCGGAATATGCATCATGAGGATATCCGAGATCAGGGAGCGGGTCGGCAGAATGAGACACAAAATACTGCCCGCCATGCGCCCAGATGTAGCTTTCAACGGCCCCTGACATTAGAAAATTTTATTAGTAACATAGTAATGCCATGATTGAGCTCCTATAGTGTAGCGGCCAATCATGAAGCCCTCTCGAGGCTTCGACTCGGGTTCAAATCCCGATGGGAGCACTATTTTCACCTTATGAATCCGTTTGGGGTGATCCTCATCCGTACTCGATCCTCTTCTGACAGTGATGCGTTCATGCTGCCCGTCCTGTACCCCATCAGATCGAGGGAGACATAGGTGAACCCGATCTCCCTGATACCGGTGTGGATCCTCTCCCGAACGGACGGGTCCGTCATAAGCCTGAAACCCGCCTCATCGGTCTCGATCCGCGCGATATCGCCGTGATGGCGTACCCGTACCTGTCCGAATCCAAGGTCCAGCAGCAGCTGTTCCGCCCTGTCGACCATATCCAGACGCTGCGGTGTTATCTCCATCCCGTATGGGAAGCGGGATGACAGGCAGGCGAAGGATTGCTTATTCCACGTCGGCAAACCCATTTCCCGAGACAGCTCCCGAATTTCCGTCTTGTGCAGTCCCGCATATCTGAGCGGACTTTTCACACCCTGTTCTTCAACCGCTATCATGCCGGGTCTGTAATCCCCCTCGTCGTCCTTGTTGGAGCCTTCCGCAACGCAGGCCATGTCATATCGTTCCGCAACGGCACGCACTTTGGTGAACAGTTCGCTTTTGCACAGATAGCATCGGTTAGCGGTATTCTTCGAGAACCCTTCTATCTCCAGTTCCTCCGAGTCGCATATGACATGTGTTATGCCCTCGTTCCTGCAGAAGGATATCGCTTCATTCAGTTCCCTTTCCGGAAAAGAGCACGACCGTGCAGTGACAGCTATCGCCCTGTCGCCAAGGACCTCATGCGCCGTCTTCAGCAGGAAGGTGGAATCCACTCCGCCGGAGAATGCTACGGCAACGCTGCCCATCTCCTCAAGACAGCGTCGCAGGAGGTCGCGCTTCTCATCTGCGGCCATCACCGTTCCTCCCGCTCATTCAGTTCGGACCATATCATGCGTTCCATCTCATCGACGGAAATGCCGCGGGCGGCTGCGAGTTCAGCCGTATCTCCGTATTCCAGTTTCGCTTTCTTCACCCCGTAACCGGTACCCGTCTTGACCCGTACCTCTCCGAACGAGGTCTGCTCTGTCCGCACCGTGCGGTCGAGCGTGTATCGGCCGAGGACACTCCTCCTCACTCCGAAGGTCGTCGTATAACGAAGAATCAGCACCGCGAACTTATCCGCTTCCTCCGTGTCGCATATACAGGTCAGCAAGACACCCGGGCGGTCCGTCTTCATATCCGCCGCGGATGTGAACACGTCATGCGCGCCTTCATGCATGAGCGTCCGGCAGGCGAAACCCACAGCCTCCCCGGTCATATCATCCACATTGCATTCTAACACCGCCGCGTATCCGTTGATGCCGCCGGCGTCCTGTGTATCCCCGAGGAATGCACGCAGGCAGTTAGCGGACTCGAAATCATGTTTTCCCATGCCGTAACCGATCTTCTCTATCCTCATCTCCGGCATGGCGCCAAACCCGTCCGCGAAGTGCTTCAGGAGCGCGGCACCGGTCGGCGTGCACAATTCCCCCTTTATTTCCCCTCCGTAGCACGGCACTCCCCGGAGGATATGCGCAGTGGCGGGTGCAGGGACCGGGAGGACCCCGTGAGCACAGCGGACACAGCCGCTGCCGACATTAACCGGGGAGACGACGATCCGTTGGATGCGAAGTCCGTCGATCAGCAGGCAGACCCCCACGATATCGGTAACGGCATCTAGATCTCCGACCTCGTGGAAGTGTATCCGGTCCACGGGGCATCCGTGCACGTGGCTCTCCGCTTCCGCAATCGTCCGATATACCGACAGGGCATGTTCCCTGACGGAAACGGGGACGGGAACGGCAGACAGCAGCTTCTCGATACGATGCATGCCGGAACGACCCCGTCCGTTTTCATGATCATCCCGGTGACGGTGGTCCCGCATCTCCGCAATGTCCGTTTCCCCATCCGACCCATCTCCGACGGTCACCGAGATGTATGTGCCTCTTATCCCGCACTTCACCGACGGTTCCGCACAGACCCGGACACCCTCAAAGCCCATGTCGTTCATCTTCCGGAGGAAACCTTCCTTGTCCTCGGTAAGTTCGAACAGCGCCGCCATGAGCATGTCTCCGGCCGCCCCCATACCGCATTCGATGTAAAGTGTCCTCATAAAGCCCCATCCATCTGATTTATGCGACTGGCCAGGATGCCGGCTCCGAACCCGTTGTCTATGTTGACCACGGACACGCCGCAGGCACAGGAGTTCAGCATGGAGAGCAATGCCGAAATCCCCCCGAGATTAGCCCCGTATCCGATGCTGGTCGGCACCGCGATGACGGGACAGCTGACAAGTCCCCCGATGACGCTGGCAAGTGCCCCCTCCATCCCGGCCACCGCTATTATGACCCTTGCCGAGGTCAGTTCCTCCATGTGTGCCAGCAGCCTGTGCAGACCGGCAACCCCCACATCGTACATCCTGATGACATTGTTGCCGAGAGCCTCCGCGGTAACGGCGGCCTCCTCGCAAACGGATATATCACTGGTGCCGCCGCTGGCTATAACAATACGGCCCTTCCCGGCGACACGTTCCGAAGGAAACGCGATCCCGAGTTTCGCCACCGGATGGTACTTCAAGGGAATACCCGTTTTCATCACGAGATCCGCTGTGTCCTCACCGATGCGGGTGACCAGCACATCGTGTCCGCCGTGTCCGCCCATACTCGAGAGTATACCGGCTATCTGTTCCGAGGTCTTCCCCTGCCCGTATATGACCTCTCCGACACCCTGCCTAAGGGCACGGTGGTGATCCGTCTTTGCATATCCGAGGTCTTCGAAAGGTTCGAACCTAAGCCTGTCGAACGCAGTCTCGGCGGAGATGGTTCCGGATTCCACCTGTCGCAAGATAGCGAGGATATCGTCTCTCTTTGAAGGATTGCTCATTTTTCTTCCTCTTCGCGGTACTTCAGCTACACTAAATTAGGGAACGTGCTTTTGATACTTCCTACTGAGACCGATCGTCCGGGGGAGATTTTCTATAACCGTATCTTCATCCGTAAAATATGGCAGTCTACAGATGCAGAGTATGCGAGGAGATATACGACGAATCTGTCGAGAAGGTGCCTTTCTCAGAACTTCCGAGTGACTGGATATGTCCGGTCTGCGGTTCTCCCAGGTCAGCCTATGAATCCATAGACGAGAGGGGAGAGCCAATTCCCGGCACGGGATCGGATATCAATACCGTCGAGGAGGCGAGCGATAACATAGTCAGGGCCGCGGAAAAGGATCTCAGAGTCAACCGTATGCTGGCAAAGAGGGACGGAGGAGTCATGGATCAGATACACCGTCTCGCGATAAGCGGAACAACCGAATATGAGCCGATGGACACGCTTTACAGTGTACCGAAATTCGATGATATCCTGATTCTCGGCGCACAGCTGGACCCATTCCCGAAACTCAGGGACGAAGAGGTCGGCATAAGAACGGTAATAGGCAAGAGTGCGAAGAGACCCATGGTGATGGAGATGCCCGTATTCGTCTCGCATATGAGCTACGGAGCCCTTTCGTCACGGGCGAAAGAGGCTCTGGCAGCAGGCTCGGCGATGGCAAGGACGGCCATAGGGAGCGGAGAAGGCGGAGCGCTTCCCCGGGAGATGGAACAGGCTTACCGATACATACTGGAATACGTTCCCAACAAGTACAGTTCGGATAAGAAAACACTCGCAGCGGCGGACGCGGTCGAGATAAAGATCGGACAGGGGACCAAACCCGGGATGGGAGGTCACCTGCCGGGAGTGAAAGTGACCGAACAGATCGCGGCGCTCAGAGGGAAACCCGTGGGCGAGGACATAGTGAGTCCCTCCAGGTTCGAGGAGATAAAGTCCCCCGAAGACCTCAGGAGCATGGTGGATGCGCTGAGATCAGCCAGCGGCGGCAAGCCCGTGGGGGTCAAGATAGCGGCCGGACACATCGAGAGGGATATCGAGTTCATATCCCGATCGGGGTGCGATTTCATAACGATCGACGGCAGGGGAGGGGGGACCGCATCATCGCCGAAATTCCTGAAGGACGCATCATCCGTCCCTACCGTATACGCGCTGTCAAGAGCGAGAAGGTGCATGGATGACCTTAAGATGGATCAGGATCTGATCATAACCGGCGGTCTGAGGACGAGCAAAGACTTCGCAAAGGCCATCGCGATGGGGGCGGATGCGGTCGCCACAGCATCGGCGGCGGTGATGGCACTGGGCTGTCAGAGATACAGGATATGCAATACGGGAAGATGTCCGATGGGCGTGGCCACCCAGGATCCGGAACTTGAGAAGAGACTCGACGTAGAGGTCGGAGCTCAGAGGGTGGCTAATTTCCTGAACGGCACCGCGGAGGAACTCAGAAACTTCGTAAGGATAACAGGACGAGACGACATCCACGACCTGTCTTTGGATGATCTGTGTACCACGGACAGCGAGATATCCGAGAACACCGGCATAAGGCATGCATGATAAATTAGGTAAGGGGTTTGGGATGAGGTCATCCCAGCGGCATCACGGTCTTTCCGTACTGTTCGTTCAAGACCTCTCCGAATGCGGTATACATGGCCGTTCCACCGCATGCCACACCGATGGCCCCGGCGACATATGCAATGCCGGAGATACCGGTCAGGTCCTTGATCGCAACGACGAAGAACAGTACCGTCAGAGTCAGGAAGACCATCTGCAACGCACGGCTGCTTCTGAGGGTCCCTATGAACAGGAACAACGTCAGAACACCCCATATCGCGAAGTACGCCCCGAGGGATGTGCTGTCCGCGGCGACCATTCCGGGTACTGATCCGGTGTTGATAAGCACGAATGTGAGCCAGAAGAACCCGTATGATGTGAATGCCGTTGCTCCGAAGGTATTTCCCTTCTTGAATTCGAAGATTCCCGCTATTATCTGGGCGAGTCCGCCATAGAAT
>JAITTK010000027.1 GCA_031287135.1 Candidatus Methanoplasma reticulitermitis | reverse complement strand
CCGAGAACAGGAAAGACATCGTCGCTCCGCATCCGGATGTCATCCCGTCTATGCCGTAGAGATGGGGATTCGCATAGCATATCCTCTCCGCCTGCCGTTCTGCGGTATGATGATCTAGTACGATTACGTCGCATCCGAGAGCATCCAGCTGCTCTATGTATGATGCTCCGAGATCCGCGATTATTATGCATTTTGACAGAGTTCCCCTTATTATCTCCATGTTGGAGTCATTGAGGCTTGTGAACAGGGTTATTCTGAACTCTTTTCCGGCCCTGAGAAGGGTCTTGGCTATTATCGATGCCGACGATATGCCGTCTGCATCATAGTGAGAATAAACTTGGATGAAATCATGGCTGCCGACGATGTCCGCAGCCCGGGATAAGGTTGTAAGTAGTTTAGAAGGAAGGACGGCACCGTCCATGGGATCCCTCATTTGAGCATTATCTCTGCATTTGCGAGAGAGTACTTCCAGTTCTGGGGAAGAACGCCGTTCTTTTTGTAATAGCGCTCCAATCTCCTGATCCTTGCCTCGATCAGGTCTAGTCCCCTCCTGTTGGAAACGTCCCCTCTGTTGTTCTTGACATGAACGTTCAGGGAGATTGCCCTCCTCATGAGGTTTGAGAGATCCTCCGGAAGATCCGGCATTACTCCCTTCTCTTTCATGATCTCCGTAACGGTCTTTCCGGTTGCCAGTTTGACATCCGGAACACCGTATTGATCCCTGAGTACGAGTCCGATCCTTGCGGATGTGGATCCGTGCTCTGTGAATTTCACTATAAGGTCCTCTATTTCGGTGGCTGAAAGAGGCACCCACTCAGGGTTCTCGGCTATCATAGGGCGTCTCGAACTGGACTTGCCCTTTCTTCTTGCGTGCATTCTTGCCATATTTTGATTCTCCGATCATTATAGGCGGCGAGGCTTGACACTCCAATCGTGAAGAAGTATTAATATGTTGACTTTACAGAATCCTGCTTCGGCCTGTGGCACGGTTTTACGTGATGGTCCCGACATGCCTGCAGATAAATAGTCTCAATGCGTATGGGACACGCCGATCCGTCGGCGAGGAGATGATTCAATGAAGATAATCGCAATCGTTGGTTCGCTGCGCCGGATGTCATACAATCACGCGCTGGCCGAGAAGGCGGGGGAGATAATCGGAGACCGATCCGAATTCGAGATTCTGGATTACAGCGGAGTCCCCTTCTTCAATGAGGATTCGGAATTCCCCGCACCGGATACCGTAGCGGATATCCGCGGGAAGATAGCCTCGGCGGACGGGGTATGGTTCTTTTCCCCGGAGTACAACCATACCATACCGGGTGTGCTCAAGAACCTCATAGATTGGCTGTCCAGAAAGGCCTCCGCGGAGACCCCTCAGGTTCTGGGAGGGAAGAAGGCCGCGATATCCGGTGTGTCCGGCGGAATGAGCGGCACATCCATCATGCAGGATGATCTGATAGCCGTGCTCTCGTATCTCGATATGAAGATCATGAATGTACCGCGCCTTACGATCCCGGATGCCTGGAATCAGACCGATGAGCATGGACGGTTTGTGCCGGTGAAGAGTCTGACATATCTTGAGAAGCAGACTGAAGCATTCTTGAAGTTCGTCGCGGAAGAATGATCGCGCCGGCTGAGAATGCAAATCATTCTCGGATGGGTCAGGCCAATGGACTGAACAGACGTGCGATACTTATCTTGAAGTTGTCCCAGATGGTCAGTTTTCTGAAATCGTCTATGCTGTATTCCTCGCAATATTCGAGGTCTTCCAGAAAGGCGGCCGTCATCTGATTGCCGATCTCGTTGGAGTAGATCATCGCATTCGTCTCAAAGTTGAGTCTCATGCTCCTCTGATCAAGATTCGCGGAGCCCACCGAGCAGAACTCGCTGTCTGCCACAAGCGTCTTGGAATGGACGAATCCTTTCTTGTATTGATATATCCTGACACCGTTCTCTAGGAGCTCTCCGGCATTCAGTATGCCTACCCAGAACACAAACATGTGATCCGGTTGGTCAGGCATTATTATCCTCACATCCACTCCCGAGCATGCTGAGATTATCAGTGCCTTCTGCACCTCGCTGCTGGGGACCAGATACGGGGTGTGGATGTACAGCGTCTTCCTCGCGGTGTTTATAAGCTTTAGATATTGGAGTTCGATCGGGTTGTTCTTTGTATCCGGACCTCCCGATATCAACTGCATTATGCCGTTGCCGTAGTTGGTGCTCTTATCGATCGGGAAGTACCTGTCTATCTTCTCGGCATCGGTCGCATCAAGCTGATTCTTCGTGGCATAACCCCAGTCCATGAAGAACCTGGTGTTTATGGGTATGGCTCCATTGCCCTCCACCCTGACGCCGGTGTCCCTCCAGAATCCCATCGATCCCTTGCCGAGGTACTCATCGCCGATGTTGAATCCCGAAACGTATCCGATCGTCCCGTCTATGACGGCGAGTTTCCTGTGGTTCCTGTTCTGCTTCCTCGGACTAAGAAGAACAGTTATGGCCCTGTGGAAAAGCTTGAACTCCCCGCCGGCCTTCCTGAGTTCCTTTATCCGTTTCTTCGGCCCGTTGTTGAATCCGACGGCATCGACCATCAGTTTCACTTCGACCCCGTTCTTGGCCTTATCGATAAGTATGTCCATGAACTCATTTGTCACTTTGTCGTTCCTTATTATGTAATACTCCAGATGAATGAACTTCTTGGCCCCTCTCAAATCATTCAGTATGTCTTTGAAGAACGGGTCTCCGATAGTATACAGCCTAAGGTCGTTGTTGTTGCTGTACGTCGAACCGCCGGCTTCCAGCATGGCTCTCGCGAAATGGAGCCCTCTCTCGTCATCCGGTGTCACCGACCCTTTATTGAGCTCTTCCAGGGCTTCGGCCTTGAGATATGCCAGCTCATGATCGCTGATGTTCTTTATGGCGAACTGCCTCCTCTGATAGAAAGTCTGCCCGAAACAGAGGTATATGAAGAATCCTATAACAGGTATGAAAAGAAGTATCACTGTCCACATTGCTATCGTCTTGGGGTCCGAGCGCTCCAGGAATATCATGATCAGTATGAGGATCGCGGAGATCCACATTATGACTGCAAACAACTCTCCGAATATGTTTAGGATTGTTGCCTCATTGACCAGCAAGTCCATCAATGTAAAAACAAGAGAGTATGTTAAAAAGGTTTGGTAGATGGCCGGGTCCTGTCCGTCTGAACGGATGGGACAACCATTGCGGGATTACGGGCTGTCCGCACGGCCAGTGACGATCGAACGCGCCCAAGGCACGACAGTATCGTATTCTTTCATTTCAAAACATATCTCGTTAGGTATCTCCGAGAAGAATCCAGTGATCATCTCGGGAGCATTGTCGGATCTGTCCAGAACAATGGCTGCACATACGTGGCAATGCCCCAGACATCCTGTGCCCAGGATCCTTACATCATATCCGGCCTCTTCCCTGAACTCCCTCACGGCGGCCTCTTCCGGTGTCTCTCCGGGCTCCATCTTGCCGCCCGGCATCTCCCATCCGCCGCGTTTATCGTTGAACACCATGAGGAACCTGTGCCCGCTGAAACCCACGGTGTATACGGTGCCCATATTATCTCCTTTTGAAAACAATCATCCTGTGGGCATTCTCGTACGGTTCGAGGTCTCTGGAGTCCAATATCTCGAATCCTCTTTCAACGATACGTTTCTCCGATGTTTTGTATACATCCGCGGGGTGCGAAGCGACATCTTCCGATCTCGCCTTTATCGATACCATCCCCATATCCGCGAGGAAAAGGTCCATATTGTCGGCTATTATGTCCGCCTGTCTTTTCTGGGCGACATCGGCATATACCATATCCAGAGGGCCTATGGCGAAGTGATACTCCCGAGGGTTCATGGCATCCCCCAGTATCGGTATCATATTGGGTCTCGAAGCACACGTGTTCACAAGATCCCTGAACATCCTGGGCGAGAATTCCACGCAATATATCTTACCGCATGAAGCGATGTCCGAGATATGGGATGCCGTCGTCCCGCTGGATGCCCCCAGGTACAGTATTCTGCTGTCTTTCTTTATGGGGAATATCCTGCCCCCCGTCCTGATGTATGCCGCTAATTTGCTCTTTCTGGGATTCCATTCGCGGTATTCGTTGCCGGATATCTTGACGATCTTCTCGCCGTACACCCTCGTACCCGGATTCAGGGATAATGTGTAAATCCTATTGTTCTCTGAATACACAGAACCTCCCGCCGAATCCATGGGGATCATTGTTTTGTAATCGGCATATGATTTAATAATAACCTCATATCGATAAAGCAGAATTTACTTATATCGTGCAGTCCGATGGTCTTTTTATGCAGAGGGAGGTAAAATAATGGTTGATATGAAATCAAGATCTTCGATGTTCTCCGTCATAGCATTGATAGCGGGAATAGTGGGAATTGCGGCGGTCTTCATGGTGTGGATGGATTCGTTCTCACTGACCGGCTGGGAGATAATAAGGGAGGCCGTCGATGACTCCACGATAAACTCCGACGACTACTTCCGGTGGATGCCGCTTGTTGTCCTTGTATTCTCCGTCATAGGGATACTGAACTCTCTGGCATCTGTGGCGAGACCCGGGAAGGTGGGCGGCATGGTTGCTGTCATATCCGGTCTTTTGATAGTGATAGCGACCATATTATTCGCATCGTACACCTATGAGGTCCTGTTCTTTGAATTCAGAATGTATGATTACCTCGGAATCGGTGTTTATGTGTCCGCTATCGCAGGCATAATCATGCTGATATTCGGGGCGATGATGACGAGTTCCAAGATCAGCGGCAACTGACGGCGAATAAAACCCTTTACGATACTCTTTTAATCGTCTTTTCCGATGCCTGCCCGATGCCGGATGAGTGCCAGGATTTCACCCGGGGTTCTGCCGACCTTCTGAAAATAATGATGCTGACAGGTGCCGCGGTAGGGATTTTCAGCGTATTCCAGCCATGGTTCAGCCTGGATTACGGCATCGTTCAATTCGGATATACCGGATATGATCTGTTCACGAGACATTACACATATCCGGACAGCGGATATTTCATCTATGCCCCTCTCGTCGTCCTTGCGGCTTCGGCGTTGTCGGTCATCCCCTCCGTCCTGTCTTTCACCAAACATGAGATGAGGGGTGCGGCAGGAGGAATCGTATCGGGAATCGTCATATTGACCTCTGTATCCCTGTATATTCTCTACCCGGAATCCGAGATCAGGGTCTCATCGCAGGTCGCCGATCTCATCGGGTATATCAAGCTCATGGACCATGCGGATGCGGGAGTGTACTCAGCGATAATCGGGGGCATATTCCTGATAGTCGGCGGGATGACCCTGATCCTGCACAGAAGGATCCGCTCCGACAATGAAGATGCTGTCTAATCAAAAGAGCAATATACCGAATCCCGCCCTTCAAGATATCATGATGGATGTTCTCATCGAGATAGCCGATGCGGTCGAGGAAGCGATAAACAAAATACCTGATTCAAAATGCAGGGGAGAATGCATAGGCATGGGTGCGGACGGAACATCGACATCTCAGATAGATAAAATCGCGGAGAACACCGTCCTGACTTACATCCAGAAGAATAACCTGCCCCTCAATGTACTGAGCGAGGAGATAGGATTCGTGGACAACGGCGGCGATGAGACCCTCGTCCTCGACCCGATCGACGGTACATCCAACGCCGTAGCCGGCGTGCCTCTTTTCACGATATCGATGGCAATAGGGACGAAGTCCCTCTCCGACATACACACGGCATACCTCAGAAACCTGGCGACCGGGGACGTCATAACCGCCGAGAAAGGCAAGGGCGCATACAAAAACGGATCCAGGATCGGAGTCAGGGAGGCCGACTTGGATGATCTGTTCCTCATGATATATCTCGGGAACGGGGCGCATCCCGCATCCTTCGATCTGGCAAAGAGGGTCAAATCGTCTCGTTCATACGGCTGCGCATCATTGGAGATGATACTCGTCGCAGAAGGAGAAGCAGATGGGTTCATGATGTATTCCGAGAGATATTCCCGCGCGATCAGGATTGTCGACATAGCGGCGAGCGTTCTGGTCCTGAGGGAGGCGGGGGGAGAGGTCTACGACCTCGATGGGAACGTCCTGGACATGAGATTCGACCTTGACTGCCGCTCCAATTTCATCGCATTCGGGGACAGGAGGGTCTATGACTTCATTGTCAAAGCGAAGAATGAGATACCGGAATCCCCGAAGTACGGCATATGCGTCAACACGAATGTCCATGGAGCCAAAGAATACACCGAAAGGGTGATGAAAGCACTCGAAGGATGCGAATATGTTCTGGACGAAGGCATAGCCAGAGAGTTCGGTCTGAAGGGCTGCCCGGTAGAAGATATGAAGGTCGACATAGTGATAACGATAGGCGGCGACGGCACCATATTGCGCACATTCATGAGGAACAAAGCTCCGCTCATCGGTATAAACGCTGGAGGGGTCGGGTTCCTGGCCGAGGTCGATGTTAAGGATCTGGAAGAAGGCATACGGAGACTCCGCAGCGGGGATTATGTCGTCGAGGAAAGGTTCAAGATCAGTCCGTGGTATGAGGGAGAATACCTCGCGGATGCCGTCAACGAGGCAGTAGTCCATACGGATTCGATAGCGAAGATAAGACATTTCAAAGTCTATGTCAACGACAAACTCATGACGGAGGTACGTGCCGACGGCATAATAGTATCCACGCCGACCGGCTCTACATGCTACGCGATGAGCCTGGGGGCACCTGTCATCGACCCCAGGGTCAATGCGGTCGCGATCGTTCCGATGGCCGCATATAAGTTCGCATCAAGACCGTTCATGGTCCCTGCCGATGCGAAGATCACAGTGGAGACCATAATGGACAGCGGCTGCCTGCTGGTCGTTGACGGTCAGGAAGAGTACAAGATAAGGGGGAAGACACGCATAGATTTCACCCGATCATCCGAGACGGTCAGATTCATAAGATTCAACACCGACTTCTACTCAAGGGTTAGAGAGAAACTGGTGAACGCCATATGATAAACAAGATCTACGGAGTGAGCGTGGACTTCATCGACGGCCTGAACGAATCGGCCAAATCGACCTATCCGGACGAATTCGTATGCTTCCACAGGGAGTATGACGGCGTCATCTCTGAGATGATACTAGTCCCCGGATCGGTATACGGTGAGAGCCACAGTTTCATAAACGATTGGATGTCACCGATAGATTTCCGTAAGTCCGGATCCGCTCATTCCCATCCCGGATACCGCAACGATCCATCCGATGCGGATCTCGACTTCTTCAGCCAGATGGGCGGCGTACACTTCATAACATGCCAGCCATACAACAGGAAGAGCTGGAAGGCCTATGACTCCGGAGGGAATATCGTGGGTCTCGAGCTGATATACTGATCAGATGCATTCGCGGACCATCTCTTTCGCGAGTTCCATCATGCTCACCGCGTATGCTTTGTCCTTAGCCTCTGCGGTGATGTCGATATATTCCGGGTTGTCGGAACTCCGGGATATGGCGAACCATCCTTTGGACATGCCCACTCTTCCTCTTTCTATCTCCCATACCTCTTCTTCTGTCTCGAGTTCTTTGAGCCTGTCGGCGAGCTTGCTTCCGAACAGCTCGGCATTCCCGGGACTGTGGATCGAATCCTTGAGCACTACGTATTTGGGAAAGGATGCCAACAGGTTGCTGATGCTGTTCTCTCCGGACATTTTTGTCAGTATGACGGCCGCGTTTATCGCATCGGGACACATCGTTATATCCGGGAATATGAACGTGCCATCGGTCATGGCACCCATCTCGGCATTGTTCTCTTTTACTGCGGCCATCACCGACTCGAGATCGTTGTCCGCCCGGATTATATGTCTGTCGCTGTGAGCTTTTGCGTCGGTCTTGATTCCCTCTCCGATCAGGTCCCTGAACGCATCATCGACCACGGCGGATGCATCGGACGGCACTACGAGGGATGACGGTTTGAGATATATCAGAAGCAATGCGAGTATGTTCTCCGGCTCTACGTATTTCCCTTCCTCGTCGATGAGCGCGAGACGCGTCCCGTCTCCGTTCAAAGCTATACCTATGCTGCCGAGTTCCAGATCCACTATCTCGGCCAGGTTGGAAACATCGTTGATTCCTATCCCCGGAGGTCTTGGGCTGTATTTCGGATCGTTCTGCGCGTTGATCGTCGTAAGATCCGCACCTATTGATGCCAGTATCTGGGGGGCCGACACGGATGTGCAGCCGCAGCCGCAGTCCAGTATCACGGGGGCATTTGTGTTCCTGCCGTATTTCTCTGAGATCACCCTGTTATAGTTGTCGGTGACGGAATCGCAGAGCCTTGCCGTGCCCACGCCCTTATACTCCGGAAGGGAGCGATTCATCTCGCCGTTCGTTATCGTCTGCCTCAGCTGCTCTCTGGTAAAAATCGAGCCGTCCGAGTTCATGATCTGTATCCTGCTGATAACACCCTGTTCATTGGGTTCTCCCACCATGATCATGCAACCGGAGGTCCTGGATGCCAGGGCCACGGCCGGTGCGGGAGCTATGTCCGCATCGTTCACATCCGCACCCGCAGACAAGAGACCGCTTATCAGCGAGTTCTTGATCATCCTGCTGCTGGGACTGGTGTCCGATCCTATGCATACGGTTTTGTAAGAGCATCCGACCATCCTTCCAATCATCAGGGCCTTCTCCGTTGTCATGTCGTCATCCGTTATCGAACGAAGCGTAAGGGCGGGATTGTTTGTCATCACGATCGGGAGAAATATTCCGATTGATATTTGTTGTTATCAGCGGATGACTGAGCCAGCATGAAAATGCTATGGAAGACGGTTTTTGACCGGGATTTCCGCCGATTTTTCAAAAACTTTTAAATATTTCACATCTGGATGTTTGTGGTGCACTATGCCAGCGGGCTAGAGGGAGTGAAAAATATGGTCATGGAGAAAATAGACATCACGAAGGCTAAGCAGATTGCACAGAACAAGGGTCTCAAACCGGGCAAAGTAAAAGGAACATCGGGGGTGCAGTTCACCAAGGGGAAGAATGACAGACTGTCTGTAATAACTTGGGATGAGTTTGAGTCGATACTCAAACAGAGAAAACTTTCGATATATGAGAGCGGCGGCTGGATGAAAATAATGAAGGCATAAGCCTTCTCACTCAACAATGTGTACATTGTTCTTCCGATGTGCACGCACCTCTTTTATACGAAAACGATAATGAGGCCGGATAGGCAGGGGTAGTCAAGTCTGGCCAACGACGCTAGGTTCAGGGCCTAGTCCTTAGTGGTCCGAGGGT
>JAITTK010000026.1 GCA_031287135.1 Candidatus Methanoplasma reticulitermitis | reverse complement strand
TATCCGGTCTTATTATGTCAAGGGCGTGAGAGAACATATGTTCCGAGCCGCTCGTAGGTCTGGAACTCCCCGCTATGCACATGGATACGCCTGAAGCTATTATCGGTCTCATGACGACCCATGCGCTCTCCTCCAGTCCTGGTTTTATCAATTTGCTGTTGAATATTATATCTTCGGCCGCGTATTTCGATATGGCGTATGCGGAACTGCTTATGACCTCACCGGCTATCCTGTTGGCAAAATTCCAGTCACCGAGGGCGGTCAGATTTGATATTACGTCGGCGCAGCCTGCCGCCAGATATCTGAACGGCGCATCGATGATTACCTTTGTATCGGCTATTATCCCGGTGGGAGACACCGCCGATACCGATCTTGATCCTTTGCTGTGCTTCAGCGATGCACGGTCCGACGCGATCCCGTCATGAGATACGGATGTCGGTATGCTGACGAAAGGTATGCCCATATCCTTGGCGACTACCTTGGCTATGTCGATCTTGCTGCCGCCGCCGACTGCCAGCAGGAACGATGCTTTGTGCTCTTTCACGGCTTCCTCGACATCATCCAGATTGGCACGTGTGGCATTGCCCGTGAAGACCGTGAGCATGTCGTATTTTTCGGACATGACATCCTCGACCTTGTTTCCGGCGGCCTTGTATGTTTCCGGCCCCGTGATCAGGGCCCCGTTGTTCCCGAACTGCAGGGATCGGCACACGTCGGCGACCTGCTCCATGACTTCGTGCCCTATCAGCACGGTTCTCGGAAAATCCATGGACTTCGTTTTCGTAAAGGTCGTCACAATATCCCTCTGACGGCTGTCTTAATTGTTTCAGAACATATAAAAGTAGTCTGTCATATTGTCATGTATGAAGGCCCTGATCATCTGCGGAAGCAGGAACGGAGGATTCACCTCGGAGATGTGCCGCTCTTTCTCCAAAGGCCTGGGGACCCGGGGCGTATCTTCGGAGATCGTCTTTCCGATCGATATGCGGATAGGCCATTGCACCGGATGCGGTTTCTGTTCGGGGGACGATGGCTGCAACATCCGAGATGACATGGGCATCATATGCGATGCCTTCCGGGAGAGCGACCTGTTGGTTCTTGCCACGCCCGTTCATTTCAGCGGCCCTTCCTCTGTAATAAAGGCCGTTATCGACAGATTCCAGCCGATATGGTTCAATAAGACCGAGCACCCGCGGTATGCGGCCGGCCTGATATCCGGCGGCGGTCCGGAACCGTATTTCATGAATACTGTGTCCATATTCAGGGCATTCTCCGCTACGGCGGGGATGAAGTGGATCGGACATCTGGAGATACCCGACACGGATAACAAGAAAATATCGGATGTTACCGGACCGTCATTCGATTACGGCTGCGACCTCGGTTCTCTGATCACGAAAAGCCGTATATGACATTGTAGAACCCGGCATCCTCCGGGATCCGATTTCTGTCCCTGACACACGGGATGATCCCGCCGGACCTCCCGCTCAGGGAGGACCAGTCCTCCGGCCTCAACGTATTGTCGGTGTCGAATACTGCGATCTCCGTGAACCCCGTCTCTGTCAGTCCGCACAGCGCATCCTTCAGATCCTTTGTTGCGGCCCCCCTGCACACGGCCATCCCTCCGGAAACGAAAACTACCGGTATGCAATTGTCCGACATGTCGTACACTTCCTTCATCACCAGATCATTCCTCGTCATGTGGTATGGTACCAGGACCTTGACGATATCGCCCATGAAACAATCGAATACATCCTCGATGTCCTCTATGCATGTCATGAACCATACATCGCTGCCCGGGAACTTCATTCCCGTCAGGAGCCGGTCGTCGAGCTTCCTTTTATCCAGGCCTTTGACATCTATGACCGCTATCGGCATCCTATCCTCCGATCCGTCTGCGGAATATGCCAACCTCGCCGGTTCCGAAGCGAATGATATCTCGGATCCCTGTATCCTCACCGGTGCCGTCATCACCTCGCCGCCCCTGAACGCAGAGTAAAATGCGGGTATGTCCATGATCCTACATACTGAAAGAGGTATAAACCGTTTGAGTGCAACGAACATGTAATATACTGCGGAACGGGATTTACACCCGGTGATTCAGTATGCCAAAGATTGAGAAAAGAGCAGTTTACATGTGTTCGAAATGCAAGAACTATGTGGAGGGCCTGTATTCCGAAGGGGGACCGATACCGATATGCTGCGGAGAGAAGATGACCAAACTGGAACCGCAGACCGCGGACTTCGCCACGGAGAAACATGTGCCTTACATAGAGCGTAAGGACGGCGGTGTTCTCGTGAAAGTCGGAAAAGAGATGGCACATCCAATGCTTCCGGAGCACTACATCATATACATCGAGATATGCGCCGACGGGGTGTTGATGCGAAAGTACCTCAACCCTGGCGATGCGCCGGAGGCTTTCTTCAAGACTGACGCGAAGAACGTGACGGCGTGGGAACTCTGTAACATCCACAAATACTGGAAATCCGTCCAGTGAAACCAACGGCCTCCGGGCCGACACGGTATCCGTATCCGAAGATGCCGCGGCAGAATGCATGCGTTACGTATACGGATGCCGGCAGGTCCATCGGGACAGAGGGTACCCTCTCAAGGATTCCGAAGCGTCCCGGACGGACGTAAGCCGGAAAGCGGAGATTTCGAGATATTCAGACTGCGGGATAACGGCCGGACTTGCGGAGTGGCACGGAATACCGATTATCGAGGCCGGCCTCCGGTTCGAATCCGAGGGCGTGGATGGCATAAGGTCCGATCAAAAACGGACGTGATTCCCGATCGATACGTGGCAAGACACACATATCACCTCACGAAGCCGAGGGAGAGTGGATTCCATGATATCCGCACGCGTTTGCGTCATGCGTGCCATTCAGGAACCGGGAAATCGGCAGGCACAAGACCTTGGAACAGGCATGCACCGAAATCCGGAATGCCGCCACGGGGACGTAAAATGTTTATTTATATTCGAATTCATTTATGATTGCTACTAATTTACTATAAATCATAAATGATTTGCAAGAGGTAAAAATGAGAATGCCGAAAACCCCCCCGTCGGTACAAGAAAAATTCAGAGAACTGGGCAACCGAGATGTGGATCCGGTTTCATACATCAAGGCCGCCGCCAGGCATAATTCCGGATATCCGCATTGGGACACGTTGAGACATAAAGTGGAAGAGGGACTGGAACCGGAGCTTGTATGGGCATTCATGAAAATGATGCGGGAGAACAACTTCAGATATGTGAGTGTGGATAACATCGAGATAAAATATTCGGTGACAGAGGAGTTCCAGAAGATCATACACGACATTGATATCAGAGTCCCGAACGGTCTCTCTCCCGAAAAGGGATTGAATGAAAAGGAAATGAGAATGTATTCGATAAGTTCCATCATGGAGGAAGCGATCGCATCCAGTCAGATGGAGGGCGCGTCCACGACGAGACAGGCGGCAAAACGAATGCTCAGAGAGAACAGACGCCCGAAAGATCGATCCGAGTGGATGATATTCAACAATTATGAGGCGATGAGATTAATCAAAGGATCGAAAGACAGGGACCTCACATCGGATCTCATTCTGGAGATCCATAAAGAGATAACCAAGAACACAATGGAAGATCATGATTTTGAGGGACGATATCGGAATACCGATGACATTGTTGTGTCCGATTTGTACTCAGGCGATGTGTATCATACACCAATAGATTGCGGGGATATCTCCCGGGCGATCGATGCTCTGTGCGAATATGTTAATGACGATGGAACATTCACACATCCGTTGATAAAGGGCACGGTGATCCATTATCTGATCGGGTACATACATCCGTTCACCGACGGCAATGGCAGGTTGGCCCGTTCGTTGTTCTATTGGTACCTTCTGAAGAAAGGCTACCGGATAGTCGAATTCTTGTCCATATCCAGAGTAATAAAGAAAAACAAATCGAAATACGATTGGAGTTACCTTTTGTCGGAGACAGACGATAACGACATCACATATTTCATAAAATTCAACCTTCAAAAAGTGCAGGAAGCATTGGATGATTTTCTAGGATATATCGAGACCGAAAGGAAGGAACGACAAGAATTCGAGAGTGCGGTTTCAGAAAGATATTGTCTGAACATGCGTCAAAAGATGATGATCGCGGACGCTATGAAATCCGGCGAACCGTTCAGCATACAGGAGATGCAATCGAAGTTCCAGGTGACTTATCAGACTGCAAGAACCGATGTGATGAAGCTCGAAGAGGTCGGCATGGTGAAGAAAGCGGGAAAAAGAAGCAATCAAATCCTTTATTCAATATCCGAGGAAAAGAAAAAAAGCTCAAAGGATGGCAACAGGGGGCCGGCATGATTCCGACGGCCGAAGCAAAGGAGCTTACGGAGCCGGGATTGAACAGCGGACGGGCCATGATGTGTTGCCGTTCTGTCATGCCGGACAGGTTTCCTGATCGGAACCGGGCGCGGATGTACACGATGTTTTCCGATTAAGGGGGGACCCGTTACGGCGGATGGATCGCAGTACCGATCGGAACGGGCCGTCACTCCAATACATCGGACATGGAGTAGACTATACCTTTTTTTTGCGAAACCACCCATTTCGCGGCCATGACTGCTCCGCCTACGAAGATCTCTCTCGTGTGGGCTTGGTGGCGCAGCTCTATGCGTTCGGAGTTGCCTATGAACATCACGGTGTGGTCACCGACTATGTCGCCGCCTCTGACCGCATGGATCCCTATCTCTTTACCGCGCGGGCATATGCCTTCGCGCCCGAAGACGAATTCCCTGCCCCCCATCTCTTTGCTGATTATCTCCGCCGCGGTCATCGCCGTCCCGCTGGGCGCGTCTTTCTTCTGATTGTGATGGGCCTCGATTATCTCCACATCATAGTCATTACCGAGATATTTGGCGGCATCCCTGATGAGTTTGAAGAAGACCCCCACACCGATGGAGTAGTTCGACGAGATCACGGCGGCGACCTTGTTCTTAATGACGGCATCGGTGATATTCGTTTTCTGTTCCGCGGTGAGTCCGGTGGTCCCGATGATGAGGTTGACCCCGGCAGCGGCGGCAACAGGTGCATTCGCGGCGGTCGCGGGAGCGATAGTGAAATCGATAAGGACATCGGTCCCGGTTTTCGTCAAAACGGATGACAGATCATTCGAATCCGAAACCGGGACATTCAGTTTTCCCACACCTATGGCCTCTCCTACATCCATACCCAAATTGACGATATCGAATGCTGCCGATAGTACAAGCCCCTCCGTTGCCAGGATACGCCGTATGATCAGAGAACCCATTTTTCC
>JAITTK010000112.1 GCA_031287135.1 Candidatus Methanoplasma reticulitermitis | reverse complement strand
GGACAAAAGGATCGTCATCGAGACAAACGGATCGAGAGACATATCCGTTATACCCAAAGATGACAGGATAATCATAAGCGCGGATGTCAAATGCCCCTCGTCGGGCATGTCCGATATGAACCTCATATCCAATCTGGACCACCTCGGCAGGAAAGATCAGCTGAAGTTCGTCATAGGGGACAGCATCGACATGAACTACGCTATGCGTTTCATGAGAGAGAATCCCGTGGACACTAACATTATATTCTGTCCGGTGGGCGGCATGGATCTCCGCCCCATAGCCGAAGAGGTCATCCACAGGAAACTGAACGTAAGGGTCCTCCCCCAACTCCATAAGATAATATGGGGGGAAATGAAATCAGTCTGATTCGAACCTCTTCTTCAATTCATATCTTCTTTTGAAATCTTTCACGCACTCTTCCACGGTTCCCTCTTCATCGTAGGCGACGTGTATGCCGGCCTTTGCGAGTATATCGAGTCCGTGAGACCCTATGCCGCCGGTTATCACCGCGTCGACCCCGAGCCCGACTATCGCATCCGCGACCTTCATCCCGGCACCCTCGCAATCCGCATATTCGTTGACCACCACCTGATAGTCCATCGTGTCCACGTCAACGATCATGAAATACGGGGCGTGACCGAAATCCTCCGCCACGTATGATTCGAGCGTGTCTCCTTCCGCGATCACACCTACTTTCATTTCTTCTCCACCGTTTTTATTATCTTGTCCACTATCCCGTTGAATGCGACAGCGGATTTTGAGTCAGGGTCCGAGATGACTATTGGCATCCCCGCATCCCCCGATACCGCCACTCCCGGTTCGAGAGGCACGCGGCCCAGGAACCGTATCTTGAGATCCTCCGCCGTTTTCTCGCCGCCGCCGGATCCGAAGATCTCCGTCAGTTCGCCGCAGTGCGGGCATACGAATCCGCTCATGTTCTCGACAAGGCCGATTATCGGCAGATTCGCCTGAGATGCGAATGTGATGGATTTCCTGCTGTCGAGCACAGCAACATCCTGGGGTGTCGTCACTATGACCACACCGTCGGCTTTAGGTATCAGCTGGACGATGGACAGGGCTTCGTCCCCCGTTCCGGGCGGCATGTCGATTATGAGGTAATCCAGATCCCCCCATTCCACATCCTCTATGAACTGTCTTATCGCGCTGGTTTTCATCGGCCCCCTCCACATTATGGCTGAATCTTTATCGGGAAGCAGGAAACCCATGGACATGATGCTCAGGGAAGGGGGGACGGACACGGGGACCAGTTTGTCTTCTTTGGCATAGAGCTTCTCATCCTCTATCCGGAACATCTTGGGTATGTTCGGGCCGGTTATGTCTAGGTCCATCAGGCCCGTCTGATACCCTTTCAGCGAAAGAGCCTGGGCAAGGTTGGACGAGACCGTGCTCTTCCCCACCCCTCCCTTCCCGCTCATCACGATTATGACGTGTCTGATCCTGGAGAGGCTGTCATGGAGTTTCGTCTCGCTGAGGATGTCCTCGCTGCTCATCATCGGTTTAGGCATTTGTTATTTCTCCGCGGTACCGGATTGTCAAGTTCCGATATAGGGTTATCGGAACCGATCCGTCCTTGTTCTGAAAACAGGATATCCTTACAAACCAGAAGATGAATGTCCGTGAATGAATAGACAACACCCGATCTCCTTTCGGAATCCAACGATTCCCCGGTCTTCTGGACGTTGTTAATTCATTCATGTGATAATCGTCGAATCTGTGATGATTTCCTTTTAGAACGGGTATGAACCGCCGTCACAATCATTATAGGCCGTCTCACCGATACGGAACACATGAGTGTGACAAGACCGACCTTCGAAGAGATATGCGAGGCAGTTGCACCCATCGCCGCAAAGCATGGGATCATCAGAGTGTACCTGTTCGGATCGAGAGCACGCGGTGATGACCGCGAAGGAAGCGATATCGATTTCTTTGTCGTACCTCCCGAAGGATGCGGTGCAATGAGTTTGGGATCGTTTCTGTATGACTTGGAGGATGCATTCGGCACGGATGTGGATGTCATCGCAGAAGGCAGTGATTACAGACCTTCCTTCATTGAAGAGGTTCTGCGCGACAGGAGATTGGTCTTTGAAGCAAGAGTCTGAGACTTTAAAGACGATTATAGGTTTCTGTGACGAAATGGAATACTTCGTTCGACTGTACGGTTCGGAGATAGAAGATTTCCATGAGAACCATCCATTACAATACGGATGTGCTTTCATGATATCGCAGATCGGAGAATACAATAAACGTCTCTCTTCCGATTTCAAGGATGAACATCCGGAGGTGAATTGGAGAGGCGCCGCGAAGATGAGAGATATAATCGCACATCAGTATGGATCTCTGAACATCAAGATACTGCGAGATACCGTTATCAATGATATCCCCAAACTGAGAAACGGATGTCAAAACATCCTTGATAAGATGGAACGAGTTTGAATCTCAAAGACCTCTTCTCCGACTTTTACAAAAGAGCCTCCTCGCAGGTTTGTGTGGAAACGGATTTTTGAACTTGCGATGCAATGACATGTTGTGATCGGAAGATCGGAGCGAATGTTCACGAGGTTCATGAATTCGGAAGAGTCGCAGAAGGTCCCGTCCATCGTCTGTGGCGACGAACGAGATCAAAGTGGATGTCCGGATAATGGCAAAAATGAATGTTGTCACTATGTGCATACATTGTGTTCTTGTTTCCCTCTTTACGGCGTTGTACCTGCCGGGCATCGTACATCGATCGGATGAATTATACTTATGACATCTAATCTTCGATGTCTGGCCGTGGTTCGAACATTCAGATCAGGTGTAGAAGATAAACGGAGGGTGCGATGATGATCGCAATCATCACCGCAGCGACGGCTATGCTGATCCTGAAGGCGGCGGAAGAGAATTCCTTCACGTCCTCCCTGTTATCGGCCATTTTCTGGATTCTATAGGAATAGAGGCCGCTGGGAAGAAACGTTGAGAATATGGGCAACCACGCGATCATGGCTATCAGGTATCCGGACCCGCGCGATACGAAGAACAATCCGTACAGAGCCAAGACCAGAGCGGTTGCTACCGCGGCCCCAGACAGAACGAACGTAAGATTACGCTGTCTCTGTGCCGCCGGATCGGAGAATCTCGGGATGGAATTCAGAGGGTTGAGGTCCGTGTCTCTTAATCTCATATGTCCCATCACCCCTCTGAGTCATTCGGAACTCTCTTGCCGATCCGTCCTTGTTTATTTCCGCTGCGAAGATACCATGATGCTGATACTGCCGCAACCGCCGTCCACAGCAACAGCGAAACAACATAAATAGGTACGGTGTGGATTGTATCCCTCACCCAACAGAATACTGCGATTATAAACAGCAATGAGTATGGCATGATCACAGATAGCATGTACGCCCGCGGTCTGTTCTGTATGTTCATCTCCGCAGAACCGTCTTCGTGAGGGATGCCCAGTTCGTCGCAGACAGCCTCTATCTCCACTGCGGCAACCATCGCCGCGGAGAAATATGTTGTAGCAAAGAGCATTATCAGATAGACGACATCCTCTGTGAACGGTACGGCCAATGAAAACACAAATACGGAAATCACGAAAACCGAGACATAGGGCACGCTTGACCTGGCACGTCCCAGATATGTGTGTCCAAGGCCGGGAAGGAAAGAAAGATACAGACCTTTCACCCGGCTTTTGCCAGATGCATTTCCATCCGAATCTCCCATGAAAGGTGCGGTGAACGCGAAAGTCACCGCCACGGCCAAAGGTATCAGATGCCATGCTCCCGAATAAAAAGAAATTGACACAAGGATTGCAAAAACTGCGACAGCTGCCAGTTTTATTTTGAGTTCCATTCCCGCAACCCCTGTTTTTAGTTATTTATCTGTCATAGATAATATGTTGCAACACCCATTCCCGGTTCCGGTGTCAGGTTTGAAGTGTAACCGGCCAATTTGGCCGCGGAGGTTGCCGCCGTTGCGGTCCACAATCCGCCCACTCCGCTTGCAATCCCGGTTACCGTTCCAACTATTGTCGCAGCTTGGCCGATTTTATTGACAGTGTCTCCTCCGATGCCTGCACAACTCAATACAGTGCGACCAGCCGATACGGCGGTACAGACCGCAGATATTATTGCACAAGGCACAATCCAAAAGAATCCGCCGTCGTATTCCATCTCCTCCTCCGACAGTTCCACGTATCCGCGCGGAAGCCTCATCTCATACGCACCGCACGGCCAGGGGCCGGCGGGATCCGCATATGATTCAGGCTCAAACACCAGAACCCCGTTTACGGGCAATATGATCAAGAGCTGCTTCAGATGTGCCATGAATAAATGAAAATCGCAGAAAGTCCGATCAGAACAATCGAGGTCACGATGAAAAGAACCGTTAGCCCCAGTTTCGTGTTCTCTAACTCCATCTCGAAAACCCCTCCCTTATGAGACATTCCCTTCTTGTTGCAGTAGTCGTTGACTTCCAGCATCGACCAGAGAACCGAGAAGAGGACAGCGGTCGCTCCGAATGAAAACAGGAACATCCCCGTCATGGCATCTGTGAATGCGTTACTCGATCCGTAGATCGCACTTGCATCATGTGTCCCGAGTCCCAGGGTCGAAAGTCCCAGCAGGAATATCGCGAGTTGGATCAGTCCCGTTTTGTTGCCGAACAGCTTTATCTGAACAAATCCCGGAATCAGCGATCTGGCCATCAGTCCATCCCGGTCGCAGTCGGGATCGTCCTCTCTGTTTGAGTTTTTGTAGCCTGAATATCCCGAATGGATTGCCGAAAGTGCCGGAAATGCAAATATCGGTACGCCCCATAATAATGAGAGATTACGGAATGACAGCCAAGCCAGAACAAGGGCTGCGGACAGACATACCGCCCCTGCCAGGATATATAACTTCGCCGTATTTCTTTTCATGATACCCCACGACATTAAAAAAGTTTGAATCGGTTTGTCGGCAGTTCGATGAGATTTAATATTTGCTTGCATTGTTTGCCACGGAAACAGCACTTGTAACCGGTTTTACCGTCAGATCTTTGACAATATACATTCCCGCCTGTTTTGCAGTCAACTCCAGAGCATTGAGTCCGGCGGTCGCCAACCCGAATGATGCCACGGCACCTACAACAGTCGCCCCTATAGCTATTGCCCTGGCAGCTTCGCTGCCAGTTGCGTCAGCGTAATACGATGCTGCTGCCGATACTGCAAAACATGCGGCCGATACAATGAAATTAAGGCCGAAAAATCCGCCGTCGTATTCCATCTCCTCATCCGAGAGTTCCACGTATCCTCGCGGAAGCCTCATCTCATATACGTTTGCATTTGCGTACATTATGTTCTTGTCCCCCCTCATTTCGGCGGATCCCCGCCGGATATCATACGTCCGATCCGGGACGCATACATATGATATCCACTGTTCGCTATTTAATCATACTTATATAATGTGTACAAATAACTAAATATATACTTGAGGATTGATTCACAGGGGGAATAGGTTCAGTGTACAAACTGACATACAGCACGGCGAATGCGGATACATTAGCGGATCCAGCCCGTTCACCGGGGCCGTGATAGGATGAAGGTCCAAGTCGTGGAACAGCACGATTCGTCGTATGCGGTACCCGCATTCCGCCCGAATCGGAAGAGGCCCGGGCAATCGGAACAGATTTATCCGGATAAACCGTAATGGACCTCATGCCATTGGGCGACCCGGGCGGAGGGAATTTCAAATACACGGATGAGGGACTGCCGGAATCCGTATTCATGGCGACCGTCCCGTGCAGGGACACTGCCAAAGCTGCGGCGTTCTACAGCGGACTGCTGTCGATGGAGGTCCTGTACAGCAATGACAGGGAGGCGGCTGTAAGAAGAAACGGTGCCGTTCTCCTCCTGAGGGTATCCGACAGAACAGGCATCGACACGGGGATATTCCTCGGCGTGGACAACCCTTACGACCTCCACAGGCGTCTGATAGACGAGGGCGTGGTATTCGTCAGGGACCCGATAAGATCGCCTCTCGGGGTGTACACCTCGTTCAGGGACGATGACGGCAACACGATACATGCGATCGAGATGAAAGCGGAACTGAGACTGTAACGCATCATCGCCTGCAAATGAGACCCATATAATGAACAGAGCGATTTCGGTGTTCGATGATATCGATCATCTGCAGGGATGATCATATTTCAAATCCGTGTCATTACTGTGTTCTATAAACGTTTTTCATAGGATGACTCTCTTCCCCGCAGGAGTACGCTCCGACGGGGCAGGCAGAAAGTCTCAAGTCCCGGTCATGAACACGATGTCCGTTTCAGAACGGAATCCGGCGTAACATCGATCGCCGGGACGAATCATCGGTCCGGAGCATCCGTACGGCGACGGCGGAAGGTGTGCGGCCGATGCAGTGCCGATGGGCTGTCCGTATCCGCTGGATTCGCGTGAGCCTGCGAGCGGCGGCACTGCACAAATATTTTATCCGCACCCCGACATCACGATTCATGAAGGTCATAGCCCTCAACGGCAGCCCGCGTCTGGTGGGCAATACCAGTAACATCCTGAACGAGATCTCCGATGAGATGGAGAAGGAGGGCATAGAGACCGAACAGATACAGCTTTATTCATCCGAGTTCACTCCGTGCAACGATTGCAGGTCCTGCGAGATAAGAGGGGACGGAAGATGCATCCTTGAAGATGACAGCCTCAATGATATCATCGACAGGATGAGGAAGGCGGACGGACTGATCCTGGCATCGCCGTGTTACTATGGGGCTTATTCCTCCCAGATGAAGATTTTTCTGGAACGGGCAGGCATGGTCCTGGAGAAAGGGGACATGGGGCTGAGGAGGAAAATCGGAGGTGCCATAGCCGTCAATGCCCATGAGGGGGGGTCGGCCGTCTACTCCCAACTGGTATACTGGATGCTCAGGAATGGGATGCTGGTGTGCGGAAGCACCCCCGCACCGGTGGTCACGGCTCTGAATTCCCCCCAGTATCAGAATGATAAGGAAGGGATGAAAGGCGTGGTGGGTCTGGCGAGGGAGATGGCATGGGCCATCGCAGCTCTCAAAGACCGCTGATCAGAAGAAATAGAACCCGCAGCCCTCTTTTACCGATATATCCGCAACCGCACCCATGCGTTCCAGAGGTCCGCTGTACCGTCTGACCATCATCTTGCCTTCTTCCGGAAGGGCGGCATTCAGTATGCTTATCTCTTTCTGCAGGGTTCTCGCATCATCCGGTGTGTATATCCTGCCTGTCCTGGCGCCCTCGGGGACGGATGCGACTATTTCGCACCCTCTCCTGCCGGCTATCTCCGGGAGGAGGCTGTTGTCAGGTCCGAATGAACCTATGCACCCTCTTCCCTTATCCCAGGACAGGGTGCACTTGAGGCACATCTCGTTCATCTCATCGAAAGAGAGCATATCCCAGCCGGTCAGGCGGTTCTCCCTTCTGGATGCTGAAAGCACTTTCTCTCTGTCTTCGGCACAGACTTTATCCATATCCACCCACCCTGTACTGATCTTCTTTGCTTTGGACCTCATAAGATCGATGTCCGAGTCGTTCTTCAGTTTGTCCATGTACACAGCATCGGTCTCTTCGCTGATCCTGTTCCTCTTCAGGAACGCATCCCAATCATCTACAAGGGTTTTCGCATCCGCCAGGGATACGACCTCGTCGTATCCCGTAAGACCCTCCATCCCGGAGACATTGTCCACGCGGACCCTGATAACATCCATCCTGAGATCCCTGCAAAGCGCGCTCTTCGCATCGGTCTCGCATATTCCGATATTTATGCCCATTTGCGTACACCCTCTCTTATTCTATTCTCATACAATAGCCTCGGGGATATAATACGTTCCTCCGAAAGGGCGGAGCACAGGGACATATGTCCCGTGTTGCAGGGATCGGCCGGAATATTCCGCGCATGCCACATACGCAGTGTCTGTCCGCGGGACATGTTCGCATGTTCCTACCAACAACGATGTAGGCTGGACATGTTCGTAAAAATGGTTTAGAACGGCACACGGCCTCTGTCACACACAGCCACCGTAGAGTGGCATGGGAGGCGGAACGATTAGCGATAACGGACTAACTGGAAGGGTCGGGGGAAAGAAACTCTTCATTCTCGGCACATCTTCGATCATGGGGCCGTGGCTCATACTGACATCACAATGGATAGGTTATACGGGGGTATCCGTGACCCTTGCATTCATGCTCTGCGGGCTGCTGTGCATACCGATAGCACTGTGCTACGGGGAGCTTGCGGGCATGTTCAAGAAGAAGGGGGGATCGTACGAATACGTGAGGGCCGCATACAATCGCGAGGCCGGATACTGGATATCATGGACGACAATGTTCACTTACATCGTACTCATATGTTTCCAGATAATATGCGTTACCATGCTCATCCAGTATCTGATGGGCGAGGATTTTGCCAGGATAACGGTGATAGCCATAGCGGTGGCATTGATGATCCTGATGATGATATTGAACACCCGCAACCTGTCCGTGGCCACATCCATACAGGTCGTACTGTTCTTCGTGCTGATAGCATCGGGAGTGATAGCAATGGTCTTCTTCATCACGAACGGAGCCTTCGGCCTTGACAATATGGGTCCGTTCTTCCAGAACGGGATGATGGGACATAACGATATCATAGGCATGGATGCGGGATTCGTACTCGCGATAGCCGCACTGGTGACCATGTTCTTCGGATTCGAACTCATACCTCAGTTCGCAGGTGAGGCGGACTACCCGGCGAACAAGCACTGGAAGCTCATGATAGGCGGAATACTGTTCGTCATAGCGTTCGATGCCATGATATGTTTCGCGGAGATAGGGATGCAATCACCGGATCCAGGAATGACATCATTCGAATACATCTCAAGTCTCTATGCCAGCAACGGCATGGTGAGCGCGGTGTTGGCAGACATATACGTGGGCCAATGGCTGCGTTATCTGGTGGTAATAGCGAATTTCTGCGCCATGGGGTGCGGTCTGATAGGGTTCTGGATGGGTGCGTCCCGCATACTCCACTCGATGGGCAACTCTGGCTCCCTGCCGAGGGCGTTCGGAAAGGTCAACAAGCACGGCATGCCGTCGGTCGGCAATTATTTCGTGCTGGCGATGGTCTTCATCCTCGTTATGATAGCCCTGTCCGGGCCGGCATGGATAAACGCCACCTTCAGTCTCATGGCCCTCGGGGTCGGATTCACATACTTCGGTGTGTCGATGGCCTTCCTGAAAATCAGTAAGGACCATCCGGACGCCAAGAGGCCGTGGAAGGCACCCGGAGGGAAGGCCGCGGGATACGTGGCCGTGGCATCATCGCTTTTCATGGTGGTGATGATGGTGTACACGGTGATAAGCGCAGCCGTAGCCGGCGACCCGACGATGGCCGTGATGGCATTGGTGTTCTTCGGGATAATCGGTTTCATAAGATACATGATGAGAAGGGACATGTCAGCGAACCCAGACAGATATGCCGAGGATGCTGTCGAACTCGAATTGCAAAGGAATGATACAAACATCGGAAACGGAGAGTAATGAGATGACAACGTCAAAAGAACTAGTTGAGAGAGCACTTAGAAGGGAAGAGGTCGAGAGGATACCGTTCTGCGCACCGTTCCAAGGATATTGGGCCTTGGGACTCGAGGGCGTGTCGGTCATGGACTCGATCAACAAACCCGAACTGGCTGCGGGTGCGCAGTACAGGGCGGTGGAGGAATGTCACATCGACGGGGTCGAAGTGATGTGGGACTGGCTCCTGCCGGCGGAGGCCATGGGGTGCAAGGTCAAGATACCGGAGTTCGGTACGATACCGACGGTGTCCCATATAATAAGCGGGCCCGAGGATCTTGACAGGCTCTCTGTTCCGGATGTAAAGAACTTCTATCGCTTCAAAGCGGCACAGGATACCGCCGCATGCATGGCGGGGAAACTGGGAAAGGATCATTTCCTGATGGCATCCATTCTATCGCCATTCACGCTGGCAGGGGAGATGAGAGGGGTGGACAACCTCATGATGGATACGTTCATGGATGAGGATTTCGTCCATGCGCTCATCAAGAAATCCTTGGAGATAACCGGAGCGTTCGCCGATGAGATCCTGACATGGGACATAGATGCTGTGATCATATGCGATCCGACCGCATCCGGGGATCTGATATCCGCCTCAGACTACACCAAATACTCCAAAAAAGCGATGCAGAGCCTAGGTTCCAGGATAAGGAAGGGCGGAAAGGTCCACATAAACCACATATGCGGGGACACCAGCGACCGTCTGGACATAGTCGCGGACACGGGATGCGCGGCATTCTCCGTCGATGTTCAGGTGGATGTCGGGGATGCCGTATCCAGGATGAAGGACAGGATGGCCATCATCGGGAACGTGAATCCCGCGAAGACCCTGTTCAGCGGCACGCCGGAAGATGTCCGCACGGAGACGAGGACATGCCTCGGGAAAGGCGGTAGACGCGGTTACCTGCTCGGATCAGGATGCGACATACCGGTCGGTGCCAAAATAGAGAACGTGCGCGCGATGTCGGATGTCTTCATGGAATTCTGATTCCTCCTTATAAACCGTTTCCCGCCGCTCCGCTGCATGGGCGGGCGGCGGTCACCAGTACTTATTCCTGCCGACTATGCTGTTACGGCTCTGCAGGATGTGCTGGTTCATTATCTTCCTCTCCGCGTTCCGCAGGGTCACGTCGAGTGTGGATTTGGAACACCCCATTATCCTGCAAAGACCTTCGAGATTGATCCTCCGCGGCACATCATAGTAACCGTTCTCGATGGCCACCCTCACCGCCTCCTCCTGTTTGTCCGAGAGAAGAGTGGTCAGATTGGCGTTCATGGTCGATTTACGTCTCACCCGCACACCGGTCTCCTCAAGTCTGTCCACGAGATTCCTTATATGCTCTGCATCGGGACTCATGACGGTCCAGCAGATGTTCTCATCATCTTCCATGACAGCCGAGGTTATAAGGCATCCGGATTCCGAGAGTATCCTCGATATCTGGCAGTTGTTGTTCATCACCATCGCGATCAGCTGATGGCTGGATATCCGGTCTATCGTGCATTCGCCGCGTGAATCCGAGTAGGAGAGACGGTCCGTGACATCGTCGGAGAGGATACCTTTGGGGTCGGTTATCCTGATCATCGAACATCCCCCGTCGTTCGCCAGGCAGGTGCACTGTACGACCTCCAGCCGTGTTCCCGCATCCGGCCGCCTTACCTGTTTCGGTATGAGTTCGAAACAGGAGTTACCTCCGTCGGACTCGTTTATTACAAGTTTGATATAATACATGGTCATGACCTCGGATGGTTACACCGGCGCCGGAACAACACGGTTGTTCTGGCCGTCCGCACGTCGGTGCAAGCATATCGGAAGATATATTATAATATCCAGAGTCCAGCACACTCGACGATCCGGCCAAGTACCGGGGGACACCGGGATTGCCGGCTTACCGCATGCAGAAGGGCGAAAGTATGAAAACTCCCTGAACCATGGGACCTTAAGATGGCAGACATTAGGATCAAGAAAAGGAAGAGGATGAGAGGGAAGGATATCAAGGCGATATCATCAGAATTGGAAGCGGCTCTGGGGGTACAGGTCTTCAAAGAGGATGACCCCGTGGACATGGCCGAGAGTTCCGAATTCAACCTGCTGTTCGTCGGTAACGACATACTCGGTCTGGTATACGAGGGGAGGCCGTTCCTCACGGTCAGAGGCGTGATCAGGTACAAGCCCGTAAATAGATTCGTCACCGTCGATATGGGTGCGGTACCGTTCATAACGAACGGTGCGGACTGCATGGGGCCGGGAATAGTGGAAGCCGACGAGTCCATATCATCCGGGGACCTTGTATGGATAAGGGATGTCAAGAACAGGATGCCGCTCGCCGTCGGTGTCTCGGAAAGAAGCGGATCGGAACTGACCCAGAAAAAGCCGGGGAAGGCTATAAAGAACATCCATAATGTAGGAGACAGGCTTTGGAAGTCCGGGGAGTGAGGTATTGTTCGGCAGGAAGGAAGAGATATGCAGGGAGAAAGTATTCGTTGATCTGAGCGAATACAGCGAACCTATGCACACGCCGTCCGATGCCAGGATAAAAGTTGTCGAGATGACGTCGTATCGGGACATAAAACCCATAACGGACATGGCATACAGAGGGAATATACTGATACTCGATTTCTCAAAGTTTGCCGAGGGGGATGCCGTCAGGAGTGAGATGAAGAAGCGTCTGACCGATATAGCGGGAGACCTGAGCGGCGCATTCACCGAAGTGTCCGACAGGCTCATGATACTCAGCCCGAGCGGTCTGAACATCGACAAGTGCAGGATAACGTACAGAGAGAAATGACATGTCAGGACATTGCAAGATAATACACGACCCGATACACGGCAGCATAGAGGTCGATGAGCCCTTCCTGAAGATTTTGAACAGACACGAGATGCAGAGACTCAGATCCGTAAAGCAGCTAGGTCTCGGGAGCATGGTCTTCCCCGGAGCGAACCACACGAGGTTCGAACACTCCCTCGGTGTTTATCATCTTGCCGGGAGGATGGCATCATCGGTGGGCCTCTCCGACGAGGATGCCATGATCGTAAGGGCGGCCGGATTGCTGCATGACATCTGCCACACTCCGTTCTCCCACACCACCGAGGAGATAGTCGAGAACGTCACCGGTATGGACCATATGGAGATGGCCAGGAAACTCATAACCGGGGACATGAGGACGCACTGCGAAAGGGACGACGACCTTTTCGGGGGCGTCTCACCGATATCGGAGGTCCTCGAGGACAGCGGCATACCGGCAGACGTCGTATGCGACCTAATAATGTATCCGAAGGCCAGAGAGGACATCATGGACAGATTCTCCGGAGGCGGGAGGGCGGAGCACTTCTCGTCAAAGGATTTCGCGCACCAGATCATCCACGGACCGGTGGACGCGGACCAGATGGACTATCTGGTAAGGGATGCTCACTACACCGGGGTCATACACGGGAAAGTGGACATCGACCGGCTTATAAGCACGATGAAGGTCCACAACAACCGGATCATGATCGAGAAAGGAGGGACCGCCGCGGCCGAGGGTCTGATGGTCGCAAGGTCCCTGATGTACTCGTCGGTCTACTATCACAGGACCGTGAGGATAGTCAAGATGATGCTTATGAAATCCGTGGAAGCATCATCGCTGGATGTCGGGAGGATATATCTTTGGGACGACTGCGATCTCATGAACCGTCTGATAAGGGAAGGCGGGACACCTTCGAAGATAGCGAGGTCCGTCCGGAACAGGATCCTTTACAAAAAAGTCATAACGAAGTTCACCGAGGACACGTCCGACGAACTCTCCTCCCAGCTTTCCGAATTCGCCGAATACGGGAAAAGGAAACAGCTCGAGAGGGATATAGCCGACCGTGCCGGGATCGGCATGTCCGACGTTGTGGTCGATATACCTCCCAGATCCGTACTTCTGTCCAACATGAGCATCGGAAAGACGGATGTGCCCATACTCGATCCCGAAGGAAGGGTCAAGGTGCTCACCAGGCTGTCGCCGGTGGCAAAGGCCCTTCAATCCAGAGGCACATTCGGATGGTCCCTCATGATCGCCTCGCCGGAAGAGCACAGGGATGCGGTATACAGAGCGTCAAAAAAGCTTCTCAGCCTTTGACCACGCCGATGGGCGTCAGCTTCGCCACCTTGTCCGTAAGTCCGGCATCGCATACCACCCTGATGACCTCGTCGACATCCTTGTATGCTCCGGGGGCCTCTTCCAGCAGGCCCTCCTCGGATCCGTTCCTGAGGTAGATGTTGTTCCTTGCCATGTCCGCTCTGATGTCAGAGGCCTTGAGGCTGTTCACGGCAGCGGTTCTGGACATCCTGCGTCCGGCACCGTGGCATGCGGAACCGAACGTTTCCTCCATGGCACCCTTCTTCCCCACCAGCACATACGTTCCGACCTTCATATCTCCGGGGATTATCACCGGCTGTCCGACATCCCTGTACACATGTCCGATCTCCCTGCGCCCCGCGGCGAATGCACGCGTCGATCCCTTCCTGTGGACCAGGACATTCTCCGAGTGGCCGCCGACGTCATGACGTTCCTTTTTGGCGATATTGTGGGCGACATCGTAAACGACATCCATGCCCATGTCCTCTGCCGAATCCCCCAGGATGTTCTCGAATGATTCCCTAATCCAGTGTGTTATCATCTGCCTGTTCGCCCATGCGTAGTTGGCGCCGCAGCACATGGCTTTGTAGTAATCGTCCCCGGGCCCGGAGTCCAGCGGTGCGCAGGCGAGCTGTCTGTCGGGAAGCTGAATGTTGTTGTTCCTGACGTATCTCTCCATCTCCTGAAGGTATTCCGTGGCGATCTGATGCCCGCACCCTCTGGAGCCGCAGTGGACCGTCACCGTCACCGCCCCTTCTTTCAATCCGAATTTCTTTGCGATATCCCGGTCGAATACGTCGTCGACGATGTCCAGTTCAAGGAAATGGTTGCCGGATCCGAGCGAACCCAGCTGAGGTATCCCCCGTTTGCGGGCCTTATCGCTCACCGTCGACGGATCCGCATCGGACATGTGCCCCATCTCCTCCGTGACTTCAAGATCGCGCTCCCAGCCGTATCCGTTCTCGACTGCCCACCGGGATCCGTTGGACAGTATGTCGTCCATCTCGCTGTTGCCTATCTTGGTCAGTCCCTTGGACCCCAGTCCGGACGGCACGTTCTTATACAGTTCGTCAACCAGGGCACCGACGTTGCCGCCCAGGTCATCGACGGTCAGGTCCGTCTTTATCAGACGGACTCCGCAGTTGATATCGAAACCTATCCCTCCCGGGGATATGGAACCGCTGTCGGCATCGACTGCCGCCACCCCCCCGATCGGGAACCCGTAACCCCAATGTATGTCGGGCATGGCCATGGAACTGCCGACGATCCCGGGGAGACAGGCCACATTGGCCGCCTGCTGCGGGGCATTGTCCGACCTGATCTGCTCGATCATGGATTCGCTGGCATATATCACGGCATTGGTCATCATGCCGGGGAATTCCCCCATGGGTATCTCCCATCTGTTATCGTCGATCTTCTCCAGCCGTCCGTTCCATGTCATATTATCGTCACCCCATCAGCGTCATAAAAGTTAAAAGTAGGGGCCGGGACCGAGATTTGAACCCGGGTCAAGGGATCCACAATCCCCAAGGATAACCAAGCTACCCCACCCCGGCCATACAGTGGCCGTTGATTATCCGATTCCATATAAAGTTTTTCGCCAATCGGTCCCCACCCCCCCCCCAATTGGAATGCCGCATGGTGGTATTTGATGAATCCAATTGTACATATATACAATTATTATGTGATACGGCCGTTAGTGATATATACATAAATGTTGTAAAATATAATTAAGCCAATATTTTGGCGGTTTGACCGGTATATTAGTAAGAGTAGAGGT
>JAITTK010000101.1 GCA_031287135.1 Candidatus Methanoplasma reticulitermitis | reverse complement strand
GTCAACTGAATGAACCATCATCGATTATATCAAGTTCAGCATCTTTTCCGTACCGCACAACCGGTATGCCGGCTTTCTTACTCTCCATATCACCCATGCAAAGAACCCTGTCCGTAAGTTTTTCACCCGATTCAAAGACAGTACGCGACACAACCCGCGGTTCCAATACTCACCGGGTTCATGGCCCCTGATGTTTCCAACCGATATTGGAAGACAAGGGGGCGGACAGATCGGACCATCCGTCCTTTGTTCAAACAGTCCCGTCTCCGGGCCGTCATACCCTCGGAGAGAATGCGTCTGTATCGGTGAACAGCTCGAGTTTTATATTCTCCACGGCCGAATGTCTGTGGGTGTCCGCGAACGCCGCGGAGTATTCGACCGTTCCTTCGTACTCTCCCCCGTTCAGATGGATGACCGCATACGGGCTCACAGTGAATCCTTTCTCCGCCGATCCCGACGAAAGGTCAGCGGAGAAGGAAACATCGAAAAGCTCTTTTCCAAAGTTGGAATTGTCCAAGCTCCGGATGCTGTCTCCCTTGTAAGACAGGACCGATGTGGTGGGGAAGTAATCCTTGAGATGGCCCCTGAAATCCGCATTCCCGCCGTACACGCTCCTGACCCCGGAACCGTATGCGAGGCTGTCGCCGCTCTTCGGCGTAACGGTCACGCCGTGTTTCACAAGATACTGACTGCTGCCGTCGCCGCGCCCGTACAGTATCTCGTTGTACGTGGAGGAGACGCTGAGCCAGCCGGACGTTCCTTCCTTGTCGCCGTATGAGTATACCGTGGGACCCAACGGGATTCTCAGATCGGAATAATATCCGAAGTCCCTGTTTTCCGCCGAGATATCGATCATACGGAGTGACGAGACGGCCCAATTGTAGGCACGCACGAGCGCGTCTTCCGGTTCGAATGTCTCCGAGGCGTAGATGTATCTCTCCCCGGTAAGCCAGTTGTAGCAGAACCCTTCTGCGGACGCGTGCGGCGGAGCACCGTCGAAGACAACGACCGCACTGCCGGATTTGGTCAGGGTTTCCATCTCGGATTTCACGGATGAGGCACCGGACGCGCTGATCCAGCCGGAATCCACAACGACCACTTTCCCGGAGGGAACGTCTCCGAGCCTGTCAGCTCTGTAAACGTGGTCTGTGCTGGCGGCGAGCCAGTCGCAGACGGAAGAGTCCCGGAACCCCACGGCGTACACGTCCAGGTCCGTGAACTGTACCGCCCCGTATCCGACCGCGGGGTACTCCGGCATACGATCGTGCGGCGAATACAGCGAAACGGACACAGCCGCAAGTGCAACGGCCGCCAGTACGGCAACGGCTGCTATCGCCAATCTGCTGTTTTTTTCCATGTTCATCTTCATCCTTTCAAATTTATGTAGATTAATATCTAAATATAGGTATTTAATTTGGACGCACCACGCAGTAATAATGCGTTTTTTTGTTCGATGTCTTTTTGACAGCAGAAGCCGAACGGCTGCCGTCTGCACCGGACCCACGGCATGGACACGGCCCTTTGCCAAGATTTATTAACGGATTTGCCAATCGGGTCTGCAATGGTTAATGAGAAGCCCCTCGAATTAAGATGGCAGTGTCTCAACTGTTACAAGACCCACCGCGGACCGGATGCCGAGAAGAAGGCCCTGGATTGTTGCGGATCTTTCATACAGGGATTCTGGAAAAATTATTCGAAGTGGGGAAAACAGAAGTGGTACGGTCGCTGAGCAAGCTTCCGTGGTTGCTGTCAAGTGCTTCTTGGCCCGTTCGACACTATGATTAATAATGAGCAGTGTCATCTTTGTCTCATGGAGAAAGATATCTCGATGTTTGGCCGTGCGGCCGAAGAGGTGGACCTCATCGGCAGGCATATCGAGATGCTGAAGGTCACCAGGGAACTGCAGCCGATAGGCATAATACGGTTGTCCGAGGCACTGAATATACCGAGACACAAGGTCAGGTATTCACTCAGACTCCTGGAAAAGGACGGACTGATCGTCGCCACCAATGAGGGCGCAATGGTCTCGGAACTTTATGAGGAGTTCATCAACGGATTACCGGACCGTTTCGATGACCTCATCGGTCGGATCAACAGGATAAGGCAGGGCTGACCGGCGGCCGCGGAACGTGCGTATCCGGGTCAATCCATCAGTTCCCTGCTCTCGTATCTCGATGACAGCAGCGTGGACAATATTATTAGCGTTGCACCCACCAGCAGAGGGGCGGTGATCGTATCGTATCCGAGGAACCAGGAGAATATCAGCGCGAACACGGATTCCGTGCAGCACATGACCGATATCGTCGTGGCGGGGATCTTCCTCTGTACAGCAGTCTGTACGAAGAATCCCAGACCGGTGACGATGAGGCCCATGAACAGAAGGCCGATCCAGGATCCGATAAGATCCATGCCGTCGTATCTGCCGGTTTCGAACGAAAAGCTGACCAGAAGCGCCACTGCCGTCGCGGTCAGCATCTGGATGAACGTGAAGTTCACCGGATCCAGGCGGGAGGAGTATTTCTCCAGGGCTATGAACTGTATCGCGAACGCGACGGCGCACATTATCGTCAGGACATCCCCGATGTTCATGGACGCATCCCCGCCCGTGATCCCGGACATGATCGCTATCCCGGTGAATCCGATTGCCGCGAAGATTATGGACTTCAGAGACAGCTTCTTCCTCAGAACGGAGATCAGGATCGGCACGAACAGGACATACAGAACGGTCAGGAGACCGCTCTTTGCCGGTGTGGTATGTTCGAGTCCGACGGTCTGCAGACCGAATGCGATGAATATTATCGCTCCCACGATGGCACCGTATTTAAGTTCGCCTCGGGTGATCTTCACGGATCTGCGGGCCGCCATCACGGGGACGAGGGTGAGTGCACCGAGGCCGTATGTCACAGCCACAAGAAAGAAAGGCGGTATACCGGTATCCAGGAGATCGTATGCGACGACAAGGCTGAGTCCCCATACCATGCATATTATCAGGAATGCGGACATGTACGGCAGTCTTTCTTTCCCGTGCATCAGGCTATCACGGAGGCGAGTATTACTAATTTGATATATGAATATATGTCAATTATTTATCTAACGCGCATTGGCACCGTCCGCGGTCAACGTAATCATTTAATATTCGTCAACCTTTCGCTTTTTCCACGGGCCGTCGTAGCTCAGTTGGTAGAGCGTGTGACTGTTAATCACAAGGTCCACGGTTCAAGCCCGTGCGACGGCGCCATAACTCCTTCTTCAAAGGGGCTCTTAGCTTAGACAGGTAGAGCGCCCGGCTCATAACCGGGTGGTCGTCGGTTCAAATCCGACAGGGCCCACTAATCCGTATCCAGACCCGGTCCGCATTCGCCGGACGTGTTGTAAAGTTGCGGATCCGTCGCGGACCGAGGCCCGCCGGAACACCGTATATGGTTGGAAAAGTGGTCGCGCGCTCATCTTCGGACGGAAGGATCCGATCGCCGCCGGTGTGAACAAAGGCACGTCTGACCAGAAGACAATGCCGGCGGGGATCATTCGAAATACGGGTATTTTCGATAACCGATCCGATTGGCGGAGGATGAGACCTATATTTTTCTCCGGCTTTTTCCAAAAGGAATCGGACGGAGGACCTACCGCAAGAAGGTATTATATACAATGAAGAGTTCCTTCCGCATTACAAGCTTTAAGATATCTAAGGGCCTGTAGCTCAGCTAGGTAGAGCATCTGACTTTTAATCAGGTGGTCAAGGGTTCGAATCCCTTCAGGCCCGCTGAGAATCTTCATGAGCGATCAACGGCAGATCAAGTATGAGGAAAGGAATGAAAGAAGCACACTTCTTAAACGAGTTTCCCGCTGATCCGGAGCGGGGCATTAGGGGCAGGTGAACCAATTTGGCAACAGACAATATCTCATTTAACGTGCTCAAGCACGATCTTGTACCTGAACATCATCTTTTGTCTGAGGAAGATGCGGAGAAGATCCTCTCTGAGATGAGGATGACGCGCGACCAGCTTCCGAAGATAAGGAACAACGATGCGGGCATAAAGGTGCTGGAGAGCATATACGGGCCGATAGCGGAAGGGCGCGTCGTCAGGATCGTCAGAAAAAGCGAGACCGCGCAGGAGTTTGTGGCCTACAGACTAGTGACCAAAGGGTGATCTTTTGAGGGACTTGGTTAAATTATATTTTGCGGAAAAGAACATTGTGAACCATCACATAGCGTCGTTCGACGACTTCCTCGCCACTGCCTGGAACCCGAACAGCAGGATGCAGAAGATCGTCGATGACATCAGGGTGCCGACCGATGACGCCGAGCGCGGCGTGATCAAGCTGGACCCCGAGCGCACCGGCGGCAAGAATGTGGAGATCAGGATAGGTAGGAAAAGGGACGATGAGAACAAGATCAGCCCTCAGGCGAAACCGACCATAAGGATCGACCAACCCAAAGTGATGGAAGCAAACGGCTACAGCCACGAGCTCACTCCCATGGAAGCCAGGCTCAGGAATCTTAATTACATGTCGCCTGTCTTCGTCAGGTTCGAAGTGTATGAGGACGGCGTCGAGAAGGAGATACCGGAGGGCGACAAATGGGTGCACGTAGGCGATCTGCCCATGATGGTCAAGTCGAGCGGATGCAATCTGAACCAGCGCGTCCTGGAAGAAAGCACGGACCGCAAGCTGTCGGATGATGAATACCTGCAGGAACTCGTCAGGCACAAAGAGGACCCCAGGGAACCAGGAGGATATTTCATAATAGGCGGGACCGAGAGGGCCCTGATCACGCTGGAAGACCTTGCCCAGAACAGGGTGATGGTCGAATATAACGAGAAGTACGGATCCGCTGTCGAGATCGCGAAGGTGTTCTCGCAGAAGGACGGATACCGCGCGCTCACTCTCGTGGAGAAGAAGAAAGACGGGATGGTCATGGTCTCCGTGCCGGTAGCATCCGGATCCATACCGCTGATAGCGCTTATGAAAGCACTCGGCATGGAATCCGACGCGGAAATCTATGATACCATAGTCTCCGACGAAGCGATGGCCAATATCGTGTATGCGAACATCGAGAGTTCGCTTGATAAGAAGAACTTCGCCCCGAACGGATATCATACTAAAGAAGATGCCGTCTTATTCCTCGAGAGGAATTTCGCGGCCGGTCAGGCCAAGGAGTACAGGACCAAGAAAGTCGAGAGCATACTCGACCGCTCACTGCTTCCGCACCTCGGAGATACCGAGGCGGACCGCATGAAGAAGGCCATATTCCTGGGGCGCATAGCGCGCTCCGTGCTCGAATTGTCCCTCAAAAAGAGGAAAGAGGATGACAAGGATCACTATGCCAACAAGAGATTGAAACTCTCCGGAGACCTCATGGAGGACCTGTTCAGGACGAGTTTCAGCAGCCTCATGAAAGATCTGAAATATCAGTTGGAGAGGAACTGGGGAAGGAAAAAGAGCGATTTCAACATATCCTCATCCATAAGGCCGGATCTCCTGACGCATAAGCTGCTGCACGCACTGGCCACGGGCAACTGGGTCGGAGGCCGTGCCGGTGTATCACAGCTTCTCGACAGGACATCCAACATGTCGGCCATGTCCCATCTCAGGAGGGTCACATCGTCCCTGACGAGGAGTCAGCCTCACTTCGAGGCCCGTGACCTACACCCTACTCAGTGGGGGAGACTCTGTCCGTCCGAGACACCTGAAGGACAGAACTGCGGTCTCGTCAAGAACGCCGCGCTCATAATAGATGTATCCGAAGGATATCCGGAGACGGACGTCAAATGGACTCTTAAGGAGCTGGGTCTAGGAACCGTCAAAGAGGATGGTACGAGAGTATACATCAACGGGGACCTGGTGGGTACCCACAAAGATGCGGACAAACTCGTATCGGAGATAAGGGACCGCAGAAGATACGGTCTTCTCTCCAACTGCATCAACATACGCCATGATGAAGAGATGAAGGAAGTGATCATCAACTGCGACGAGGGCCGTCTGAGGCGTCCCCTCCTGATACTGAAAGACGGCAGGACGATGATCACCAGGAAGCATGTCGAAGGCATGCGAGAAGGGAAAGTAACATGGAATGACCTGTTCAAAGAAGGAATAGTAGAGTGGGTGGACGCGGAGGAAGAAGAGGATTCGCTTGTCGCCGTGGATGCGTACGATGTCCCGAAAAGATGTGAACTGTGCGGTCACGCACTGTCCCCGACGGATGTCGACTGGATGAACCCCGGACTGGAAGAAGATGCCGTGCTCAGGTGCAAATGGTGCACCGAGGACTTTTCCGCCCCTCAGAAGATCACGAGAGGGCACACCCACATGGAAATCGACCCGATGGTGATATTGGGTGTCGCATCCGGGATAGTCCCCTATCCGGAACATAACTCCGCACCCCGTGTGACGATGGGTGCTGGAATGGCCAAACAGGCCCTCGGGATACCCGCGGCCAACTACCGCATAAGGCCCGACACGAGAGGGCACATAATGCATTACCCGGAGGTTCCGATGGTCCAGACCCAGACGATGGAATTCATGGGATACAATCACAGGCCGGCGGGACAGAATTTCTGTGTGGCCGTCCTCTCTTACCACGGGTACAACATAGAAGATGCGCTCGTCATGAACAAGAGCTCGGTCCAAAGAGGGCTGGGCAGGTCGTCGTTCCTGAGGTCGTACCGTGCCGAAGAGCGTCGCTACCCGGGCGGACAGGAGGATCACTTCGAGATACCGTCCCCGGACATAATGGGTGCGCGTGCGGACTTCGCCTACGCCTCACTCGGGGAGGACGGTCTGATATCTCCGGAATCCGAGGTGACCGGCAGCGATGTCCTCATTGGTAAGACATCGCCGCCCAGATTCCTCGAGGAGGAGACCGACTTCCTGACACCTCAGAAGAGGAGGGAGACATCGGTCACGGTCAGGCCGGGAGAGAAAGGGTATGTAGACTCGGTCATGGTCACGGAATCCGAGAACGGATCAAGGCTCGTGCGCGTGAAGGTGAGGGACGAAAGGATCCCCGAGCTCGGCGACAAGTTCTGTTCCAGATTCGGGCAGAAAGGTGTTGTCGGAAGGCTTGTGGACCAGTGCGACATGCCGTTCACCGCAGAGGGGGTGACTCCGGATCTGGTTGTGAATCCACACGGTATCCCGTCCCGTATGACCATCGGGCACGTGCTCGAGATGATAGCCGGCAAGGTCGGCGCAATGGAAGGACGCATAATAGACGGGACGGCATTCTCCGGAGAGAGGGAGGACGCGATACGCGATGCGCTCGTCAAAAACGGTTTCGGAATACACGGCAAGGAGGCCATGTACGACGGGAGAACGGGAAGAATGATCCAGACCGAGGTTTACACCGGTGTGATATTCTATGAAAAGCTGCACCACATGGTCAGCGGCAAGATGCACGTCCGTTCGAGAGGACCCGTCCAGATACTGACTAGACAACCCACGGAAGGACGTTCCAGGCAGGGAGGTCTCAGATTCGGGGAGATGGAGCGCGACTGTCTTATCGGTCACGGGGCCGCGATGGTGATCAAGGACCGTCTGCTCGATGAATCCGACGGGACCCAGCAGTACATCTGCGGGAACCCCGCATGCGGGCACATAGCCATAATGGACAGGCACGGGTCGCTGTACTGCCCTGTGTGCAAAAACAACTCGAGCATATATCTCGTACAGACATCGTATGCATTCAAGCTGCTTATGGATGAACTGCTGTCTCTTGGTGTAGCCATGAGGCTTCAGCTGGAGGACCTCACATGATGCGTGGAATAACCAAGAGGATCGGATCGATCAAATTCTCCTGTGTATCACCGGATGAAATAAGAAGAATGTCTGCGACGAAGATTATCACGGCGGACACGTATGACGATGAGGGATACCCGATCGAGATGGGTCTGATGGACCCCCACATGGGTGTAATCGAACCCGGACTCAGATGCAAGACCTGCGGTTGCAAGGTCGATGAGTGCCCGGGGCACTTCGGGCACATAGATCTGGCCATGCCGGTGATACATGTCGGTTTCATCAAGGACATAAAACTCATGCTGGAGAGCACATGCCGCAACTGCGGCAGGATAATGCTCACCGCGGAACAGATCGAATCCCGCAGAGGCGATATGTCGGAGATGAGGGACCTCGGAGGAGGGACCATCGAACTCAAGAACTTCTCCAAAGAGACGGCCAAGGACGCATCGAACAAAGGCGTGTGCCCGTACTGCGGAACCGAGCAGATAAAAATAAAATTGGATAAACCGACGACATTCAGGGAGGTTGATGACAACCACAAGCTCACCCCCAAGGAGGTGCGCGAGAGGCTGGAACGCATACCCGACGAGGACCTGAAGACACTCGGAATGGATCCCGCGACATGCAGGCCGGAATGGATGGTGCTGACCGCGCTCGCGGTCCCGCCGGTCACGGTGAGGCCCTCCATAACACTCGATTCCGGAGACAGGTCCGAAGATGATCTGACGCACAAGCTGGTGGATGTCCTCAGGATCAATCAGAGGCTCAGGGAGAACCGCGATGCGGGAGCGCCTCAGCTGATCGTCGAGGACCTATGGGAGCTGTTGCAGTACCACGTGACGACATACTTCGACAACCAGACGTCCGGTATACCGCCGGCGAGACACAGATCGGGCCGCCCGCTGAAGACCCTGGCACAGAGGCTCAAGGGCAAAGAAGGACGTTTCAGGTCCAATCTTTCCGGTAAGCGTGTAAATTTCTCGGCGCGTACTGTAATATCCCCGGATCCTCTGCTGTCCATAAATGAAGTTGGGGTCCCGTTCATAGCTGCGAGGGAATTGACGGTCCCGGTGCATGTCAACGAGCACAATATCGGGAAGCTCAGGGAGATAGTGGCCCGCGGCCCGGCACCTTCGATGGAGAACGGATACCGTCCGGGAGTCAACTATGTGATAAGGTCCGACGGAAGAAGGATAAGGGTCACCGACCGCAACGCTGAAGAGGTCGCGGAGAACATAGACATAGACTATACCATAGAAAGGCAGCTGATGGACGGGGACGTCGTCCTGTTCAACAGGCAGCCGTCCCTGCACAGGATGTCCATGATGGCTCACCGCGTCAGGATAATGGACGGAAGGACATTCAGATTCAATCTGTGCGACTGTCCTCCGTACAATGCGGATTTCGACGGGGATGAGATGAACCTCCATGTGTTGCAGTCCGACGAGGCGCGTGCGGAGGCCCGCATACTGATGCAGGTCCAGGAGAACATCCTTTCCCCGAGGTACGGAGGCCCGATCATCGGGGCCATCCATGACCACATAACCGGTGCGTATTTCCTCACTCACGACAACCCGCGGTTCGACAGGTTCGAGGCGATGAACATCCTCTCGAAGATGCAGGGCATAGAGATCCCGAAGCCGATGGCGGACGATGACGGCAATGAGTACTGGACCGGAAGGCAGCTGTTCTCCATCGTGCTGCCCAACGACTTCAGGACCACATTCAAGGCGAACATATGTCAGAACTGCGACGTCTGCACGAGGGAGAACTGTCCGTTCGATGCGTACGTCAAGATACGCAACGGACAGCTGCTTTGCGGTACTATCGATGCGAAAGGCATAGGTAACAGCAAAGGTAAGATCCTGGACAGGATAGCACGCGATTACGGCTCGGACAGGGCAGCCAGATTCATCAATGAGGTAACGAGGCTGGCCCTCGGCGCGATCATGAATCACGGGTTCAGCACCGGCATCGGCGACGAGGACATACCCGAGGAGGCCGCACTTCAGATAACAAACTATAATCAGGAGTGTATCGGCCAGGTTTCGGATCTGGTGGACTCATTCCAGAACGGGACGCTCGACCAGATGCCCGGACGTTCCCTCAGGGAGACGCTCGAGGTCAGGGTGATGAAGGTACTCGGTCAGGCGCGTGACGAGGCAGGACGCGTTGCGGGAAAACACCTGGGACTTTCCAATCCCGCGGTCATAATGGCCAAGTCCGGCGCTCGCGGATCCATGCTCAATCTGTCCCAGATGGCAGGCTGCGTGGGTCAGCAGGCGGTCCGCGGGGAAAGACTGGCCAGAGGATACTGGAACAGGACGCTTCCGCATTTCCACAAAGGCGATCTGGGTGCGTACGCAAGAGGTTTCTGCTCCAATTCCTACAAGACCGGCCTTAATCCGACAGAGTTCTTCTTCCACGCAATGGGAGGGAGAGAAGGTCTCGTCGATACCGCAGTGAGGACGTCCAGATCGGGTTACATGCAGAGAAGGCTCGTATCCGCTCTCGAGGACCTGAAGCTCACGTCCGACGGGACCGTCAGGAATACGGTGGGGACCGTCATACAATTCAAGTACGGAGAGGACGGAGTGGATCCGTCCAGGACGGTGAGGGGGAAGGCCATAGACCTCGATGACCTATTCGCAGAGGTTCTCGGAGACGATGCGGACAAACTCCTCGGAGTAGACGACCGCGACATAGGCGACGACTACGGGTCGAGAGAGAAGGACGAGATGGAATACACCGAGGAAGAGGAAGGAGAGGACTACGACGATCTCGATACCGACTTCGAGGGAGGAGGTGAGTAAGATGGCTAAGAAGGATACAATCAAAGCACTTGTCAGCAGGGACATAAGCGAGGAGGTCGCCGAGCTTCTTCTGACCAAGTACAGCACCATGAGTGCGATATCCGCGGCAAGCGTGGAAGAGCTCGTCGAAGTCGGGCTGTCGGAGGATGAGGCGGAGGCGACCCTGTCGAAGATAGGGAAGCGCGCACCGCGTGCGGCCAAGGCGGAAGTGCCGAAGACCAAGAAGACGGTTCCAGAATCCAAACAGGAGCCTCTGGAGGAAGTGTTCTCACAGCGTGTATTCACCCAGGCTGAAAACAAATTGATGGAGATAGCCGAAAGGCTCGGGATATCCATGCCCATGAAGATAATCTCCGACATAGCCCATGCCATAGAGAACTGCGACCTCGGCGACGAGGTCCATGAGAAACTCATGGTCACCGCCAACCGCATGTACACCTCACACCTGATGGACAAGAACGAATCCACAGGGGTCATGGCGGCTCACTCGCTCGGCGAGCCGGGTACCCAGATGAACATGCGTACATTCCACTACGCAGGGGTTGCGAACATAAACGTCACGCAGGGGCTTCCGAGACTGATCGAGATCGTGGATGCAAGGCGCATACCGAGCACTCCGTCGATGGAGATACCTCTGATCGGCATAGCCGCAGAGGACGAGAGCGTCGCAAGGCACGTGGCATCGGAGATAGAGGTAACTTCCCTGTTGGACATAGCCTCCGTTGAGACGGACATAACCAACATGCGTCTGATCATCACTCCGAACACGAGAAAGATCGCATCGCGCAACCTCAAGATGGAGGATATAGTCGAAAGGCTGAACAAGATCAAGGCGGTCCGCGGTCTTGTGAAACTATCAGGCTTCCAGATAGTCATAACATCGGACGAGCCGTCATATAAGAGGCTGCAGATAATGTACGATGCCGTCAAGAACTCCAAGATAAAGGGGATAGACGGCGTCGCGAGGGCCGTTCTCAGCAAGGTCGGCGGATCATGGAAGATAATAACAGAGGGCAGCAACCTCAAAGAGGTGCTCAAGATAGAAGGCGTCAATGCCAACAAAGTCATGACGAACAGCATCTTGGAGGTTGCAGACGTCCTCGGAATAGAGGCGGCGAGGAATTCCATCATACATGAGGCTATGGGGACCCTCGGAGAGGCCGGTCTGGATGTCGACATCAGGCATATCATGCTCGTTGCGGATCTGATGACGAACGACGGTCAGGTCAAAGCAATCGGAAGGCACGGAGTGTCCGGAAAGAAATCCTCCGTGCTGGCAAGAGCGGCATTCGAAATCACGGCGGCGCACCTTCTGCACGCCGCGATGGTCGGGGAAGTCGACAGCCTCGAGGGAGTGACCGAAAACATCATAGTCGGACAGCCGGTAACGTTAGGTACCGGGGCGGTAAACCTTATTTACACACCCAAAAAGGGGGAGAATGAATGAGCGAGAAAATCGACATCAGCAGAGCATTGAAAGCCGCGATCACCACGGGAACAGTGGAGTTCGGGGTTGACCAGACAGAGAAAGCGATAAAGGCGGGAAAGGCCCAGATGGTCATCCTGTCAAGGAACTGCCCCAGCGAGATGCTGACCGGGGACATAGACGTGAAGGTGCACGTATTCGAGGGCAACAATATGGAATTGGGCGCCCTCTGCGGTAAGCCCTTCTCAGTCTCCGCTCTGGCGGTAATCGACAAAGGTTCCTCCAACATCTTAACGCTGTGAGACCATGTCCACGGATATCGTACTCAATGAGGACACCCTCAGATACATATCGCTGTTCTCGGCCATAACGAAAGCCAGCCCGATCGACTGCATGGATGCGGATGACAAACTGGTTTTCGTGGTGGAGAAAGGACAGGGGAACATAGCTGTGGGGAAAAAAGGGGAACATGTCATAAAGCTCAAGGAGAAGACCGGTAAGAACATACAGGTCGTAGAATACTCCGAAGATCCTGAGCAGTTCGTGAAGAATGTGTTCCACATATACAACCCTCAGAAGGTCGTTATCGAGCAGCGCGGGAACATAACCCACGCAACGATCACAGTTGACCCGAAGCTCAAAGGGCGTGCGATCGGCAAAGCCGGAAAGAATCTTCGCGTCGCAAGGGATATCGTGAACAGACATCACGAGATCCAGAGCATAAGCGTCGATTGACACTCCCCACTCCGGTGTGGAAAATTATTTTCAAACAGCTTAACCCTTTTTAACTCTGCATCGGAGCGGCTGTGTCATCTGTGTTTCAGAGGAGTCCTCTCGACCTCCATCCTATCGAATGTAGGATATTCCTCCACCAGATATGATCTGTACGGGAGTTTTTTCGATATCTTCCTGAGCTTCCATGGTGCGACATCTATTCTGTTCATGTCCCTGTCGATGTGCATAAGATCCGCCGATATCCCGAGTTCGGAAAGCATAGCCGCCGCTTCATCCAGGTCATCCGCGCATACTATGCCTTTGATGATGGTCCCGTCCTCGGTCACCACATCATATCTCCCGGCCACGATTCCAGCTTTCCTTATGAGCCGTCTTCTCAGCTGCACCCCATCCTTGAACACGGACGGGCAGAAGTGTATCGGATGACTCGGATATTTTCTCATAAGCCCGACGGCGATCTCCTCGGAACCGGCCACTGCCGACGATAGGTCGTTCTTGACCCTGTAACCCATCTCCTCCATCATGTTCCAGTTACTCTCGGAGAATTCGAGTTCGTTTATGTTTATGAAATCCGCCCCCGCTTCCGCCGCAGAGACCACAAGCCTTTCCAACTGCGGTTCGATGCCGGGTATGGCCGGCACTTCTATCCCGACATCCATGGAAGTCCCGGAGATTATCTTAGACATCTCGCTGAAGTCCATATTCTCCCATTGGGACATCGGGGGGTGGAACCGTATCTCGTCGAGGCCCGCACCGCAGAGTTCGGCGGCTTTCCCGTAATCTATCATCGATGTGTAAAGGTGTATGTGGTGGCTCTGTCCGAAATGCCCTTTAAGCAGTCTTATCGCGGACAAAGTACGTTCCATGACCGTCAGCGGATCCCCGCCGGTTATGCCAGTCCCGGTGGCATCCATCGAGTCGGCCTCCTCAATCATCTCATCGAAACAAGAGATCCTCCTCTCATTCGCGTACATCACGTCCTTCCCCTTTTTCGCCGAAGATATCGGGCAATAGAAACAATCCGTGCCGCATTTGCCGGTTATAAGCAACACCATCTTGGATCCGTTGACGCAATGCCTGCATCCCTCGGGAAGAGGACAATTGGAGGCCGAACCGTATTCGCATCTCTTGAATGCCATCGGCACGTGATGGTGCGATGTCTTAATAAACGTTGGAGAGCTAAAGACATCGGCCATGAGACGGGAAACAGGATTGATTCTTGCGTTGGATGAGACGGATGGAGAAAAGGCCGTCAGGATCGCGGAGTCCGTTTCCGATACCGTGGACGCGATAAAGATAAACTGGCCACTGGTACTGTCCGCCGGACCGGAGATGATAACGCGGTTGTCGGGCATATCAGACGTGATATGCGATTTCAAAGTTGCCGATATACCGAACACCGTGCGTCTCATCGTGGAGGAGTCAGTCCGAAGAGGGGCATCGGCGATAATAGTTCACGCATTCACGGGTGAGGACTCTCTGAGGGAAGCGGTCTCCGCGGCCGGAAAGGCCGAGATCTTCGCGGTTACCGAGATGAGCCATCCCGGAGGTATGATGTTCACAGCGCCTCATGCGAGAGAGATGGCGGAACTGGGGGCAAAATGCGGGGTGGCGGGGTTCATCGCACCGGCCACAAGGCCGGATGCCATAAGGACTGTAAGATCGGCAGCCCGGGGTCTGAAGATCCTGTCTCCGGGCGTGGGTGCTCAGGGCGGGAGCGCATCATCCGCGATATCAGCCGGAGCGGATTATGTGATAGTCGGCAGGGCGATATACGGATCGGATGATCCAAAGTCGGCCGCATCACTGATAAGGGACGAAATAAGACGGTTGCTCTGATATTCTGTTCATATATTCTGGCGTGCGGGTTGTTCATAAACATATAAATAGGCATTCAGGCATGGGTCGGTACTCTACATAAATGGAGATTAAAGAATGCGCAAACTTGGAGTTAGGTCAGCCAAACCCATCTCAGACGGGGGCCTCCTACCGGCATCGGATGACGGTCAGGAAAGATGGTTCAAAAGAGAGTGGCGCCTGATAACACTGTTGGCTATAATGATAGCAGCCTTTGTGATAAGGTTCATCTTTGCCTTCGGTGTGTCTGCTGGGAGCGATTTCGCTCTCTCAGGCGGGTCAGGAGCATCGATTCATGCCCATATGATCGAGAGTATCCTCAACGGTTCGTTCACGTTCTCGGATCCGGCCCTCAACTACCCATACGGCTCCGTCAACACCTACCCTCCGTTGATGAACATACTCCTTGCGGGTATTGCAGGCATAGTGACGATGTTCGGTGTTTCAACGGGAACTGCGGCAGCGGGAACGCTGGCATTCTCGGCACCTATATTCGCCGCTCTCACATGTTGGCCTGTGTATCTGATAGGAAGGAAGATGTTCGGCGATGAGAAGATAGGTCTTCTGGCGGCGCTGTTGTACGCATTCTTCGCGCTGATGGTAATGACCACCGTCTTCTCGAACGGCACGGAATATGCGTTCGTCGGATTCCTGTTCGCCTTCATGCTGTACTTCCTGCTCAAAGCACTGGATGCATGCGATAAGGTGCAACCGGACGGATTCAGAGGAATGATAGGCGACAGGACCATACTCAAGAATGTATTGCTTGCGGGGATACTGTTCGCGATGATAGCACTTTCATGGAACCAGTTCCGCGTAATCGTTCTCATGTTGGTGTTCTTCATGGTCGCCCAGGCACTGGTTGACCGCTTCAGATCGAAAGAAATGGCACCGACGGTGGGGATATACTCGACCGTCATACTACTCGGAGTGCTTATTTCCGCACCATACTACATAGCAGCAGGTCTCTGGGACCTGGTGTTCTCGGGGACATTCATAGTGGCCGTAATGTCGGTCGCGCTGACATTGTTCTTCTGCAAGACTTCCAACAGGTCATGGGTGCTCATGATACCCGTGACGCTGATCATAGCGGCGGCCATACTCGTCGTGCTCTTTTTCTCGTTGCCGGAACTGTTCTCCGCCGTAATAAGCGGAAATTCGGTTTACGAGAGCGGGCTGATGTCGGACATGGCTTCCGGAACTACAAGAACATCCATCTCGTCAATGGCGGCGTTCTTCGGTTGGGTGACCGTATGGTTGCCTCTGGTGATGTTCCTGTACATGCTTTACAAGTACCGTGGACACATGGACTCTAGAAAATACACGTTCACGATGTGGTGGATTCTCCTGATGTTCTCCATCGGATGGTATTCCACCTCCTATGCCGCGATAGCCGGCGCAGGGTTCGCGGTCTCATCGGCGGCCGTCATTCTCATGGTCGTGAGGATGGCCGATCTGAAGGAGTACTTCGCGGACATGAGGGGTAACGGCGTGAAGCATGCCCTTAGGAAGACCCTTAAACCCATACCCCTGGCCGTGACCGTGGCCATCGTGGCGCTGATCGCAGTTCCGAATATGGTCTATGCGGTGGATGCCGGCATACCGACAAATTCGGAAAGCGACGGATACTTCGGAGGTCTCGGATACACGATAATGACGGATGACCAGAACTCGGTCGATAAGATGTGGGATTATTACAGCGGCATCGATAAGAACGGTGCACTCATGGTGTGGCTCGGCTACTCCACTAATTCCGTGTCCAACGGCGGTTTCGATTCGGTCACCGATCCATACGGCGGCGGTGCATCCGCCCTCTCCGCGATGATTTTGGCAAAGAGCGGTTCGGCCGCCACGGCAGCCATGGCCATACGCCTGATGCTCGCCAATGATCTGACGTCGTTCGAGTCCGCGATACGGGCCGCGGGTCTGGATTATGGGAAGATAAAGGGATACATCGACGATCCGAAGACTGCAGCGGACGAAGTAAAGGGCAATGTTGACAGATACCCCGGAGTCAGTCCGAATGTAACTGAGGAAAATGCGCTTTATCTCGTACTTACCGACTACATAACGAACACAATATCCGAACAGGACATCAACGATCTGTACGGCAGCATATGTAGCGTAAGCGGCGAATCGATAAGGTATGTGCTGGTTGACAGAAGCATGCTGCCTCTGTACTACGGGGACAGGACATACTTCTCAAGTATGGCATACCTCGGAAGCCGGAACATAGACGGATACGGTGCCCCGAGCTACTATTTCACTTATAATGCACAGAACGGTTACGCGACATACAAAGACGCGATGTATGACACGTTCTTCTGGAAATCCCTGATAGGGATGTCCCCCGCAGAAGCGGGATATTCGTCATCCACAACCTATCTGAATGCGCTCGCCCTGAGCGACGGGTCCGTTAAAGCGAATCCCGGGTACGGGCTCTCCAACTACAAGATAGCCTATTGGCATGTCTACTATAACCCGGACAGCGATGCCACAGGTTCGTCCTCCGGTTGGGAGGAGATGGACGCATTCGAGGCGATAGAGCGCCAGAATACGGAAGGAGGGCTCATAAACTATGTCAACGGTATCGTCATGTTGGAATATGATCCGACCATAACGACCGAGGTATCGGGTACGGTCAGCTATGTCTCATCGACCGGTGTCAAGGGGGCCGCTGGCATACAGGTATCGGTGTTCGTGAAGACGGACTATGACACATCCGGAGTAGCCGGGTATGTGAAGAAGTCCACCGTGTTCACAAGGGCGGACGGATCATATGAGATCTCTGTGCCGGTCGGCGCGGAGTACTATGTGCTGTTCTCGTCCGGAACGAATACTCTGGCCACAGGATCCGTCATCGATACTCGATGGAACATGACATCCGCGAACTCGCATCTGGACATACCGGCTACGAGTCTGTCGGGAAGTGTTGTCGTCGGAACCGCCCTTTACGGTGAAGATTGCTATGTCGGACTTGCGGGTACGGCATCCGGGATGAAGTACTCGGCAGAGGTCACGAACGGGAATTTCACGTTCGGCAACATAATCCCAGACAAGTACACGGTCACGGTATACTCGCCGTCGGGAACGACAATAAACTCTGCGAGCGTGACAGTCAATGCCGGGTACAACACGGGATCGCAGATATCGGCCACTTCGGGAAAGATAACCGTCACGGTAACGGATGACGTGGGGGCGAAAGCTAAGACCGGGACCATAGTCGCAAGGGACACATCGACAGGTGCCGAATTCGGCGCCGATGTGCGGGATGGCAGTGTCGAGCTGTCCGTTGTGCCGTCGACATATGTGATTTATGCGACCAACGGCAAAGTCTCGGTGTCCAATCCGAGCGTGACGGTCGAAAGCAACGGGACAAAATCCGCAGCTCTCACCGTGTATGACTCCAGGAACATCTCCGTCACGGGGGCACCTTCGGGAAGTCTGGTCACGCTGATGTCATACGGTTTCATAATCTCGTCTTCATCATCAAGCCTCCCCGTCCCAACAATGAATGGGAATGCAGGCATAGGCGAGAAGTACACCGTATACGCGGTTAGCGGGAACACGGTCTACTACGGTGTGACAACGGGAAGCAGCGTATCGCTCACCAGCGCTACGGGATACAACGTCAAAGGAGTCGTGAAAGACAATGCGGGCGAGAACCTCTCCTGCACTGTCTCGTTCATAGGCGATAACGGAGCAACGTTCATATTCACTTCAAACGAAAAGGGTGAATTCAATGTCCTATTGCCGGCCGGAGTCTATACGATGTATATCTACGGATCATCGAATGCGTCGATATCCACCGTTACGATCTCCGGGGACAAGGATCTTGGAAACATCTCCGCATCTAAGTCGCGCGATATAACCATAAACGTGAATTACAGGACCAACATGTCCTCGTCCAGTACCAGGGGCATAGCCTTTGTTGACGTGAACATGAAGGTCATCATCGACAGCACCGAATACAACATAACGGTCAAGACGAATTCCGATGGTAAAGCAGTGTTCAACATTCCTCAGGGACATAGGGCTGTTGCGAGCTCATCAGGGTTCGATACAGTCAAGTTCCACATGGGGGAGCAGTCCACGGACATATCGGCGGGAACCAACAGCACGTCTTATTCATGGACTCTTGCGGCCAGCGAATCGTCGGATGCTAAAAACTATGTGAAGACAGTGAATGTGTCTAACAGCATATCGGTTAATCTGACCTTATACAACGACTCATCGAAGAAGTATGATGTATCCGGTTCGACCGCCGTTATACCGGGACAGTATACTGCCGTCATAAAGGGCAGCACCGGATATTACTACAAAGGCACAGTGAACATATATCCCGGACAGAGCGGTCCGCTCAACATAGAGGCCACGAACGTCGTGAGAGTTGAGCTCAACGCATCGGCTGCCGATAAAATAACCGTGACACCGACAGATGAGGAAAAGGGCGACTATTTCGTCGATTCCGATGACCCGCTGGTCTACTACCTGGAGAGAGGAAAGAGTTTCTACTTCAAGGCGGTGTCAGGTGCTTCCGGAGAGACCGAGAAGATCGCGTATGCTTCGGTTATGAATATAACCGGTCCGATGACTCTGAACCTGTCGGATAAAGCCGATAAGGCAATCATAAAGGGATATCTCGGAACGACTGCGAACGGAGAGATCAAGGCGACATATGGCAATGTAACGGTGCCGTTCGTCGTGACAGACGGCGCGTTCGAGATGGAACTGCCCGCAGGCAAGGCCGTTCAGCTGAGTGCCAATCTGAGTAAAACCATAAACAACGTGGAATACAGGTACACCGGAACGGCATCGATGACGGCGGCCGAAGTCACAGACGGGGCCAAGATGCACTTCCCAGTGACGACATCATCCTCCGAGTCCAAGCTCGACCTGTCCGGAAGCAACTTCAGCTTCGTGAACGGGCGCGGATCGTTCGCTCTGACTGTCAAGAACACCGGCGATTTCGCCGTCACATACATCATCAAGGCCGGAACGGCATGGGTGTTGGACAGAGAGTACACTGTCACAGTGGGTGCGAGGTCGTCAGGTACCGTCACGGTATCCGGATCATATGACTCGGGCAAAGTCGGTGCCGGAAATGAGAACCTGTCCGTGGTTGTATCGTCACTGAACAACACCAGCGTCGGTACGTATGTTCTGGACGGCAGTGCGCTGTCGCCCATCAGAACGACCGACACTTATGTCGATGTTAGCGGCACAGAGGATGCGTTCGTTGATGCGGTAAGCGGTTATGAGTACCTTTATGCCGTAACAATAACCAATAAGGACAACTACCTCAAGACCGCATCGATAACGGCATCTGTGAGCGGTGGCAATGGCAAATGGTCTGTCGTTTACTCCGACAAGGACGGCGGGAATATATCTCCCGCAACAGGAGCGAACACATACAAGATCAGCGGATATGGTTCCACCGTGATATACATAAAGCTGATGTGCAGGGATGCAACCGACACGAGCGTCCCGACAGTCAATGTGACCGTGACGGTGCAGGGTCAGAATCTCAGTACCAACAGCAGCGGGGTGGTCATCGTCGGCAACACGGCAACATTCAAGATGGAACCGCAACCGGCCGAGATGGAGTCTGAAGATATGTCTGCATCAGGCAACAACATATACAACAGCAAAAGCACGATGCCTGCATCATTCATGGTGCTGATAGCGTTCTGTATCCTGGCCCTGATAGCCATGATGTGGCTCGGAATGAAGAAGGGGGTGTTCGTACGCAAAAAGTGATTGCCGCCATAGCGGTATTTGCAATGGTCTTCGCAGCGGGAGCGATTCTGTTGGAGGATGCATCAAGTGTCGACGGGGCAAGTTCCGTCATAAAGGGAGAGAAGAACGCAGTCAAAGTCAAAGGTGAACTCACCTATCAGATCATGTTCTTCGAATCGGAGGAGTTTGACACATTGGACATAACCTACTCTGCCGTTCTGAAAAACAGCAGTGGTACCAACCAGTCCGGTGCGGTGTCGCCTTCTTCCGGAACCCTTGCGAACGGAGTGGAGACGGACCTCAAGGTAACTGCGCCGGCAACGGCCGGAAAGTACACCTTGGTGGTCACTTTCACTGAAAATAAGAACAAAGAGGGCCCGGTGGTAACCGAAAGGACACAGACCGTATCAGTCTTGGAGCCGATAGTACTAACTGCTGTTCTGAAGAACAACAGTAAAGTCGATTTCATTGACTTCGCAGTCTACTTCCATGTCGACGGTGAACTCGTTGATGGCAGCAAGACATTGATATCGGTGGCTGCAGGGAAGACAGAGACAGTCACATATGACTGGGTCGCTGAGAATCTCTCGAACGGAGAGCACACATTCAAAGTGGTTGCCGGTGATGAGAACATCGGGGACTACAAAGATGTCATACTCGGCGGAGACGGGAAGTTCTATGTCGGTCATTCCGATTTCGGACTGACAAACATCCTGTTGGTCATCCTCCTGATAGTGCTGGTCATCATGATCGTTTATCTCTATCGCAAACCCGTCAAGAACTACGGGAAACCGAAATCGAGGCGCTGAGCGCCTCGTTTTAATAAACCTCTTCAATGTCTTATCTTTGATAGCACGATTGCATTGGTGATATCTGTCCTTGTTCTTTCCATTATGCCTCTGGCTATGTCTTGTTTCCTTCTTATCGGGAGTATCGCATCGGGAACATCAAAGAGCATTATGGTGAGGGAGATCTCCTCCATCATCATGAACACGGACTCGGCTTTTACTATATCATCGGCCATGAGCGATGTCAGCACAACTCTTCTCATCTCCCCCAGACAATCCGCCAGACCCAGGACCCAGGGTTGAGGGCCTATGCCGAGATCATCGAATGACGGGACGCTCCAATGTCTGACAATGGAATCGAGGATCATGGCTTCAGCATACTCCATCAGAGCATCTTCCACCGGAGCTATATTCATGCGAGGCTTATCAATGCCGGACTCGGACATTAGATCCGAAACAAGAGCCATGAGACGGTTTTTCGATTCTATGCCGTCACCCGACACATGTATCGAATGGATCATCCTTTTGGTTTCTCTCAGTATGTCCCTGGAACATCTGATGGCACGTTCCCTGCGGGACTCCAGATCCCGAAATATCCCGAGTGCGTCATCGGCAATCTTCGTTATATCTTCCATGACCAGTCAACGGTCTTCCGATATTACAATGATGTGAAGAAGATATTTCTCAGTCGGTCTCTGAACAGCTCTTCCTCTATTCTACGGTCAAACATGTCAGCCGAAGGTGTGCTGAATTCCAGGCCGTCATATGATACATCGAGGAGGGTCAATGCATCGGGCCTCGCGAGACCGAATGTGATTTCTTTTCCGTCAAGCGCGTCTTTTACGTCCGATATCTCGGAGTCTCCTCTCCCAACGGACATCATGGCCGCGGCAATACGGCGGATCATGTTCCAGAGGTAGTATCTTGCGGACAAGTCGACGATTATAATGCCGTCGGCTCTGCTGATGTCGATCGAGTTTATCGTGAGGGTCGTGGGTCTGCATTCGGATTTGCAGAATCTTATGAAGTCGTGTTCCCCGGTGAATATGCCCGCACATTCCTTAATTGCGGCAATATCCATTCCATCAGCGGGGATTATGTATCTGTATCTCCGCACATCAGCGAATCTCGGGTTGAATTCATTATCAACACGGGCGATGCTCCTGTAGAAGACATCTTCGGATACGGCGTTCAGCGCCTTCAAAAGGATGTCCATATCTTCCATGTTGCTGTTGAAGACAGCCACATTGCCGAGCGAATTCACCCCTCTGTCGGTCCTGCTTGCAAGCTTCAGATCAATGTCCTCCGCAGGCATCCTCAGTATCTTCTGCAGATCCGACATGACGTCTCCTTCGACAGTCCTATGCCCGGGCTGCACCTGCGATCCCGAGAAATGCTTGCCCAGATAGGCTATTCTGACGGCTACCCTGATCATGACAGGAGATTCTTTATGCGGTCGATTTTCTTCTGGATGATTTCCCTCTTTCCTATGTCATGCCGTATGCATATGGCATCCCCTCTGACATATTGCAAAGCGGTTTCACAGTTTCTCTCCGCATCTTCGATGGTCTCGCCTATTCCGACGATACCTATCGATCTCGATGTCCGGGTGAACAGTTTGCCGTCTATCTCGTCAACGTTCGCATAGAACACCTCGGCCCCGCTATTCCGTATGCCATCCTCGTCTATGCATATCTCGTGTCCTGCATCAGGCTCGATACCGTATCCGTTTGGAACCACGTATTTGCACACAGTCGCCAGATTTTTGAACTTTATGTCCTCTTTGAGCTTCCCGGTGGCCATGTCTTTGAGTATCGTCAGGAAATCACTCTCCAGTATGGGGAGGACATTCATCGCCTCGGGATCTCCGAATCTGGCATTGATCTCTATTATCTTCGGTCCCGTCTTCGTAAGCATGAACTGTCCGTACATGGGACCGCGGTAGGGACATCCTTCCTCACTCATTGCATCCACGATGTTCTTCAGGATATTCAGTGCGTCCCCCCTAACCTCTTCCGAAATGAACGGCAGGAGGTGGTTTGCATCGGAGTATGAACCCATGCCGCCTGTATTAGGGCCCACATCCCCCTCGTATGCTCTCTTGTGATCTTGAACCAGAGGCATCGGGGCAATGCGTTTCCCATCAACAAATATCATCTGGGTGAATTCTTCTCCCACGGCCTTCTCCTCAATGATGACACCCTCGGAACCTCCCGCACCACAGAGAACTTCTCTGACGTAGTCCATAGTTTCTTCTAGGTCGGCGAGATGCTCGCCCTGGATTTTCACTCCCTTGCCGCCCGTGAGCCCCACCGGTTTCACGACTATCTCCCGGTCCAGCATCTCAAGGTATTTTTCGGTGTCCTCCGCATTTGTGAAGTGGGCATAAGCGAGATTCCCTTCGATACCGTGTTTGGAGACAAGCTGTCTCATGAAAGCTTTGGAGGTCTCTATCCTGGCGGCGTTCTTAGTGGGGGCCGCACATTTCACTCCGATATTCTCAAGCGCATCCACCAGGCCGATTTCAAGAGGAGCCTCCGGCCCTATGAACGCATATCCGATATCATGCTCTATCGCGAATTCACAGATGTCGTCGATCTCCCTCTCGTCAACAAGTCTGTATGCTTTTGCTCTCCGTATTATGCCCGGATTGGCATTTTTCATTATTGAATATATCTCGGCACCGGAGCGATGCAGGGCCTCCACGGCCGCATGCTCCCTTCCCCCGCCGCCAACAGTCAAGATTCTCATGATTTCACCTTCAGAGTCCCAGTACGGAGACTAACTCATCAATGCCGTCTTCTGTCTTCACGCTACATGTGTACATACTCTTCAGTCCCCCGGTAAGTCTCTTGTAATCCTCTTTTATGATTTCGGGATCGACCCCCACAGCATCGGAGATGTCGATTTTGTTAAGTATGGCGACATCCGAATGCAGGAATATGTCATGGTGCTTCCTTACCATATCGTCCCCCTCCGTCGTGGATATCACGACCACTCTGTAATCCGCCCCGAGCGGGAAATCCGCCGGGCACACCAGATTGCCGACATTCTCTATGAAGATCACGTCATATCTGTCCAAGTCCATGCTGTCGAGGCTTTTCTTCACGAGATTGGCATCAAGATGACATTCGTGGCCGGTGTTGCAGTTCACCGCATCCAGGCCGGATTCTTTCATCCGTCTCTGATCGTCCTCTCCGGTAACATCCCCCGCAATAGCGCATATTCTGAGGCCTTTCTTTCTCAATCTCTCGGCCAGTTTTATTATGAGCGCGGTCTTGCCGGACCCGATGGACCCCATGAGTTCTATCGTTCTGATGTCATGCTTCTTCAGCAGACGATAGTTGGAGTTTGCTATCTTGTTGTTCTCTTTCAGAACGTCGTACTCCATCCCCACTTGGACGATGTGCATAAAGGCGGGATGCGTTCTATGATAAAAATACTATCATCAAATGCCGACTATTTGCAAATATCATGCACATCTATCAGTTTCACCACTATTGATGAATAATCTAGACAGATATGCACGTCGGCCAAAAGCACAGTCCTTATACGTCAGTTAGCTCTATGCGGAAAGGAGAGTAATGAGCTATTCGGTTTCTCTATCCAAGCTGCTGGGAAGCATCGGGGCCAAGGAGGGCTCCAAACTTTCCGTTGAGTCAGGGGGCAGGACATACAAAGGCACGCTGATGCCCCATCACGATTTCAGCGGCGATGATATCGTGATACTGAAGATGAGCAGCGGCTACAATATCGGCATAAGAGTATGCGATGACTCGGTCATAAAAGTCCTGGAGCAGCCCGTGCGTACCGATAAGAAGGAGACGGCCGTCGAAGCGAAAGAAGGGCTTCCCGGCATAACCCTCATAAGCACCGGCGGAACCATAGCCTCGTATGTAGACTACAGGACCGGAGCGGTACACCCGGCACTATCCGCTTCGGAACTCGTCAACGCCGTTCCGGAGATCAGAGAGATGGCCAACATCTCCGCGAAGATGCTGTTCTCGATATTCTCCGAGAATATGAATGTGGAGCACTGGCAGAAGATCGCGAAGGCCGTCGAACAGGAGATCAACGGCGGTGCGGATGCCGTGATAATACCGCATGGCACGGACACGATGGGATACACTGCGGCCGCGTTGTCGTTCATGCTCGGGGATGTACCGAAACCCGTGGTCCTGGTCGGTGCGCAGAGGTCCTCCGACAGACCTTCTTCGGACGCATCGTCAAATCTCACCGCGGCCGTCAGGTTCTGCGTCAAAGGCAATGCCGCGGGGGTGTTCGTGGTAATGCACGACACGCCGGGAGATGATTCTTTCGCGGTACATCTCGGGACCAGAGTCAGGAAGATGCATACATCCAGACGCGATGCGTTCAGGAGCATCAATGCACCCCCCTTCGCCCGCATGGACAAGGAGGGGAACATAAAGACGGCCGCCGCGGGCAGGCAGATAACATCGGACAGTGCGGTGGCGAGGACGGACATGGAAAGATCAACAATACTGTTGCAGTATTATCCGGGAATGGACCCGTGTCTGTTCGAGGACATGGTCATGAGGAGCAAAGGCATAGTGATATCGGGATCGGGACTGGGCCATGTTAGCGAAGACATGGTCCCTCTCATCAGGAAAGCATGCGATAACGGTTCCGTTGTCGTTGCGACGTCACAATGTCTCGGCGGCCGTACCAACCTTAACATATACAATACCGGAAGGGACATGCTGTCGGCAGGCGCCGTGACCGTTCTGGACATGCTGCCCGAGACGGCCTATGTCAAACTCATGTGGGCATTGGCAAACTCCGCCAGTGCGGATGAGGCGAAGAAGATGATGGCGACCCCGGTCGCCGGTGAGATGAGCGACAGGAGGACACACGATGTCTGAGCGCAAACTGGTGTGCGGCATCGAGATCCACCAGCAACTCGATACGAAGAAACTCTTCTGCAGCTGCGAAAGCGGTCTAAGGGATGAAGGATACGGGGCGTACTATCGCAGGCTCAGGCCCACGAACAGCGAGATGGGGGAGGTGGATAGGGCGGCTTTGGCGCAGTTCCAAAGGGAGATTGATTATAGGTACCAGTGCTGCGAAGGATGCACATGTCTGGTGGAATTGGACGAGGAGCCGCCGCATCCGGTCAATGAAGATGCGATGAACACAGTGCTCACCTTCTCGAAGATGCTGGGAGCCAGCATAGTGGACGAGGTCCAATTCATGAGGAAGATCGTCGTGGACGGGTCCAACACATCCGGCTTCCAGAGGACGTCGCTCATCGCGACCGACGGTTCTTTGGAGGTGAACGGCAAAAACATAGGCATACTCTCGGTGTGTTTGGAGGAGGATGCCGCAAGGAAGATCGAATCCGACGGGAACGAGACAATGTATCGCCTGGACAGGCTCGGCATACCGCTGATAGAGGTCGCGACCGCCCCGGACATGGAGACGCCGGAAGAGGTCATGGAGGTCGCGCTCAGACTCGGAACCCTTCTGAGGGCCACAAAGAAGGTGAAACGCGGGATAGGAACCATCAGAGAGGATTTGAACATATCCATACCGGGAGGGTCCAGAGTAGAGATCAAAGGCGTTCAGGAACTGAGGATGCTTCCGGACTTCATAAGGAACGAGATGGATAGGCAGAGGATGCTTCTTGACATAAAAGACATCCTGAACGGAAGAGGGACCCGTCCCGCGGAGTTCGAACCGATCGATGTCACGGAGGTGTTCTCGGAATGCGGGTCCAAGGTAATCCGGGGAGCGCTGGAAAACAAAGGGAAAGTGATCGCGGCGAGACTTCCGGGATTCGCCGGGGTGATGAACGGCGGAGGAGGAAATCTCAGACTCGGATCGGAGATGGCCCAGTATGCCAGGACAAAAGGCGTCAAAGGGATATTCCATTCCGATGAGTTGCCGAATTATGGTATAGGGAATGAATTCGTGGACTCCCTCAGATCATATCTGTGTCTTTCAGAGCACGAGGCATTCGTCATATGCGCCGACAGGGAGAAGAAAGCGACGGATGCGCTCAGGGTCGCGGTCGAGCGGGCCAACATCGCATTGGAATGTGTACCCGAGGAGACCAGGGACCCGCTGCCGGACGGAACGACGAAGTACTCCAGGCCTCTCCCCGGTGCCGCGAGGATGTACCCGGAGACTGACGTGCCTCCGATGATCATCACGGCCGACCGGATCAGGACGATAGAGGAGAACATGCCGGAGTTCCCGGAGGAGATCGAGAAGAGGCTCGTCAGCAGATACAGTATAAACACACAGCAGGCGGGACAGATAGTGAGGCAGAGCCGCGATGAACTGTTCGTGAAGATATCCGAAGCATCCGGAATGCCGGCGATAGCGGCGGCGGTCCTGACGAACACGTATACCGAACTTGAACATGAGGGGCTTAACATGGGGTCGGTGGATGACGGCCATGTGCTGAGGATGTTCGACCTCCTCAAAGCGGGCAGATTCTCGAAAGAGGCCCTGCCCTCTCTTCTGAGGGAGATGGCGAAAGGCTCTGATGCCGATGGTGCGATCCGCGCACTGGGCATCGAGGCCGTCGACAGCGACGAGGCATCAAGAGTGATAGCAGCCATCGTCAAAGAGCGCGAAGATTTCGTAAAATCCAAGGGACAGGACGCGATAGGGCCCCTTATGGGTCCCGTCATGGGGGCGCTCAGAGGCAAGATAGACGGAAAACAGGCAAACGAGATCCTGGCCAGAGAGATAAAGAAACTCACAGGGTGATCTCAAGAACGCTGAGCGTCTCAAAGAAAAGGGGGAGTTCCGACAGGACGCCCACCCCCAATCCGCCAAGGAGGTGCCGCAGCCGGTCACCGTCCATCAATGACGACACCACCACTATCACCCTGCCTCCCGGAACGAGATGCTCATCCGCCCCGCGAATAAGCTCGGGAAGAGGTCCCAGACCGTCCGGTCCGCCGGACCAGGCGAGTGCCAGACTCCCCTCTTCCTGAACCGGGAGATACGGAAGATTGAACACGATGGTATCAAATCGCCCCTTTATGCCGGAATACACATCGGTCACGAGGACATCGGCACGGACACCGTTCGACTCCAGGTTCTTTTTTGTCAGTGCCACCGCATCGGGGTTCACATCTCCGCATGTGACATCGGCTCCGTTCAGGATACAGTGTATAGATACGATCCCGGAACCGCATCCAATCTCCAATACTTTCTCTCCGGCATGCACGTCGAACGACTCTATCAGAAGGATGCTGTCGTCGGATGGGGGGTAGACATCCTCATCCGTTTCGATTATGATGCCCGGATCGTATCTCATGCTGAGGATAATGCGGATGCAGGGATATAATCAAGAGTGCATAGGCATACAGGATGAAATCCGCTTGGGGATTCAGCGGACCGTAGACAAGATGCACCTATACCCATGACGGCATAGTTTGAAGAAATGAGGAATCGAAACCGGATGCATAACAGATCCGTATGATCATTGGCAATACCTGGGAAAAATGTGTTCTGTTGCAATTGTTTCACGGCATCATGCCGATTCGATAACACACATGCCGTAGATAATCTTCATTTTCTCTTTGATTATTCAATAAACAATCGCCTCCGTTTCCGAGATGAAATCATACCGGAATCCTCATTCTGTATTTACTGCACCGCTGTTGGCGAACGGTACTGCCGCTATGATGATAACCAACGGTACAAGTATGGATGCAGTAAAAGAAATCCAATAATCATATCCAAGGGCATTCAGTGCAACGTATGCAATCAACATGATGAATGCGGCCGTTATGAGTGCCGAACCCATAATCGATGCGACTGCATCCATATCGTATTCCTTTCTTTCTTCAAGCGGCATCGTACTGACGCCAGTCAGAATCCCGGTTGCACCGGCGAGTACTACGGCCCCGCACACCATAAGTAATGCAGACGAGACAAATAGTAAAAACGCCATCACGATTGATCCTTCAGAGGGCATACAATATATCGACAAAATGAGAACAGCCACATATAAGACGCACGTGATGATCGACACCTTGTATTTTTCAATATGCATACACTTTCACATCTCCTTCTTTAATCCTTTTCATAGTTCCAGGATAGTTATCTCTCCCGCAGTCATGTTTTTTGGAATGGGGTTCTTTAGGATGTGGAAAGTTTTAGAATCGAGGCTGGTTGTCAGCGTCCCCTTAAATTTTGTTTTCATTATTGTTTCTTTGTCGCAATCTTTGGAACACAGTACGCTTCCTTTATTGCATTTTACCTTTATGGCATCAACAGTTATCGTATCATAATGAAGTTCTGGGGTATGCGTTTTTCCACTCTCACAGACTGTCCAACTGAACAGTAACAAATTAACAGATATAAATCCTAAGGCGGTGCAATACGTGCAATGCGCACTATGCGGGCTGTTCTCAGCAGCCATTTGAAGCCAGCGGGTCCGCCGCCTTGATCGGATGGATAAAAAAGGCCCTTTCGGGCCGTTTATTGATTATGCGCCGATTCTGAAGAACTCTTTCACGTTCGGGCGGAAGAGGTACCACAGTATAACCAGTGTGATGATTATCGAGATTATCGATACCGCGCCTCCGACTACAAGTGCGTATACGCCCACGATCAGCGAGAGTAGATACAGGATGACTCCGAGATACCAAAGGATCTTCCACCCGGACCAGAGACCGTATCCGAAAATCAGATAGATAAGCCCCGTGATGATCAATCCCCAGCCGAAGATATCCGTCGCAAAACTGAGGTCTATTCCCAAATCGAGATCCATGAATGCAAGTGCCAATCCGGAGATAAGCAGGAGGATTCCTCCCAATATCGTCAATACAGCAATGATTGTAACCCCTATAAGGTCGGTCAGTCATAAATGGGTATGCACGGGTCGAGTATTTAATTGTCAGGTTACGGTGCACGGATACGGCCGATGCATCGCCAAGCAAAAACAGCATCGGACCGGCCGTCATGGTACAGACCGACCCGCACACGCAACAAACTTTAATCACACATGCACATGGCGGAGCATGATACAGCTGGATGTCCTGGCGGTCGGAAGTCTTCGGAGGGACTGCGAGGGCAGGATAACCGATGTGCATTCGTCCTCGGTGCTGATAAGGGCCGACGGGAGGATGATCGTGGCGGACACGAGCACCGAATACATGAGGCCGGCGATAAAGACGGCATTCAGACAGATCGGGGTCTTCCCCAAAGATGTGGACACGGTGATACTGACGCATTCCCACCGCGACCATGCGGAGAACAACGATATGTTCGGGAATGCGGAGATATTGATGCATCCGGATGAATACGGGAATATAAAGCATGCAAAACCCATAGGTGTAGGTTCGGACATCGTCCCCGGCGTGAGGGTCGTACACACCCCGGGTCACACGGCGGGGTCCATAAGCATATTCGTGGAAGCGGACAGGAGATACGTTATCGCCGGCGATGCGATACCCAGATACACCAATTATGAAAAAATGGTCCCCCCGGCCGTCAACACGGACCCCGTACTCGCAATGGAAAGTATAAAACTGATAACCAAGTACGCTGATATCATAATACCGGGACACGACCCTCCCTTCCCGGTCGAAAGGTGATGATGATGGTGAACAGAGAGATGCCGGAATATCTGTACATAGGATGTCCGGAATGCAAGGACATTACGGAACACGATGTATTGAAAGGGAGGGCGGGGAAGGACAACATCACGGGGACCTTCAGATGCGGCGAGTGCGGCAGAGTATTCTCCGATACGATTCGGATTCCGGAGAAGCTCAGGGTCAAAGTGCTGTTCAGCGACGGGGACGTTACGGAGACGACCGAGACCGAATTGGAGTCGAACGAGGTCTTGGCCGTCGGCGACGCAGAATTTCAAAAAAAATGTATAGGTAAGATGGACGAGGTCAATCACAAAGAGGGGCGCACAGTTTTGTTTGTGAGCCACAATATGTCCGCTGTAGCGTCGTTTTGCGGGCGCGGAATACTGCTTAAAAACGGTTCTGTCCGCGAGACGGGCGATATTTCTTCCATAATCGCCGGCTACGCGGGCAGCGGCGGCGAATCCGGATTCTCCGCCGTTTTTGCTCCCGGAATGCACGGGGACGACACAGCTGAGTTGGCAGAGGCGTCAATCGAAAAAGAATCGGGGCAAAAAACCGTTGACTTCGCCATAACAGAACCTATCAGAATCAACATAAAGTACATCGCAAAAAAAGAAAATGCCTCTCTCACCCCCGGGATTTTTCTGACAAACTCGCGAGGTGAGCGCGTTTTTGGGGCCACGGACGCGCCGTTTGACAGCGACGGGACAAAAAAAGCGAAGCCGGGCTTATA
>JAITTK010000070.1 GCA_031287135.1 Candidatus Methanoplasma reticulitermitis | reverse complement strand
TCCTCTTCCCCGTGTTGTCCTTGTATTCTGTTGCGTATATTCCGTTCAAAATGAACTGTGTGCTCACCGCACGGTATTTGATATTGCCCGAACCGAAAGACGACTCCCCGTATACCAACACATATGCGGAATCCGCGAGGGTGACCTTCCCTGTCACGGAAGCGGTGTTCTTCATATCAGTTATCAGCGTGGGGGCACTCCCGACAGTCAGCGAATCGGTCACTCTGAAAGAGCTGCCGTCCGATATCTGCAGAGTACCAGTCACGGTCGCCGTCCTGACATCAACCGATGAATTCAGCGTTCCGTATCCCAGTATCATCGTCCCTTCCACCATCAGCCTGCCGTTGGCCGGGCACTCGAGCGTGCTGCTCTCATGCATTCCTATCCGGATGACCCCGTCTTTGTAGATCTCCAGAGAGCCTGTCACGATAGCCGCGTTTCCTTTGTTGTCGATCGACATCACGCCGTCGGAGGTCACCGAGACCGAACCTCTGAAATCCACCGTAAGGTTCCCGGAAGAGACGAATTCCCCGCTGACACTCAGCTTTGCATATGTTTCGATACTTATCGCAAAACCGCCATCGTCCAGTTTCACGCCGGGTTTCACTGTCGCATCACGGGAAAGAACGGCATCGCTGTCCATAAGTATGACATCTCCCCCCTCCGCATTATCCAATGCGGCCGCGAGGTCGAACCGTTCATCATCCGCCGCCGCGGAAGCATTCTCAAACGTGAAAGATACTGCGATCAGAGACCCGACGAATGCAATCAAACAAACAGTGATAAACAGACCTTTATTTCCGAGCATGTTCTCCCCGACCGAAGAAGGTAACCCGTGCGCGGATATAAAAGCGTGCTATAAGGGTATCAGAGCATCCTCAGCTCGCCGGTGATCTTGTCAAGGGCCGGTGACGCGGCGGGGCCCATGCCGAGACAGGTATACGTGCCGGGTTCTATCTGGGTCCTCCCGGCATCGCAGATGATGGAGTTGTTTATGTTCTGCGCATCGGCTATGGCTTTGAATTCAAAAAGTTCCTTCTCCGAATCAACCCTGAGCACGACCTTGGTCTGGCCGGTCATGGTCCACCTGTCGAATGTCTTCGGATCCTTCTTCTTGATGCTGAGGGCACAGTTCACGGCCGCATGTCCGGCCTGCGCCGCGATCTTGCCTTTGGTCATCTTCAGATCATTCCTCATTATTATGACCATTTTGTATTCTTCGTCGCACAAACCGGTGATACGGAACATATGCGGCATAATACTCTTACTGATGATAAAGCTGTCAGTGCAATATGCTTTTAATCGATAATACCGATGCGAGACCATATGGCCAGGATTGACATAGAGTACAGATAGTCCTCGGAGCCGCCGCAGACAGGGGACATAAGAAGGCAATCGACGGAAGACATGTCGAACTATCTGAGGGAACTGGTCTGCGAGATGCAGATGGCTGATATATCCTCTAAATTCACAGAAACGGAATCAGATGGACAGAATATGGTGTTCGTCAACGGCAAGAGCATACCGGATATACTCAAAGGTCTGGAGATCAGGATGCTGGAGACCGAGGACAGCTGCGACCACGGCAAGGTGAAGATCCTCGGCATGGGGCGTCCGACCCTCGACTGGAACAAGGATATAATTGAGGATATACCGGACGTTCTCATGAAGAACGCCATATCGAAGGTGTATGCGGACATAACGAAGGACAGAATACTTTAATTCGGCGACCGTATCATCCGCGTGATGTTCGAGATAATAAGAAGAGACGGCCTCGCCAGGATAGGCAGGTTCGAGACCCGGTCGGGAGTGCTGGAGACTCCCGCGCTACTTCCCGTGATAAACCCGAAAATATGTACCGTGACCCCGAGGGAACTCTATGACGAGTTCGGGTTCAGAGCCATCATAACAAACTCGTACATCATAAAGAACACTCCGGAACTAAGGGCGAAAGCCCAGGAGGCCGGACTCCACGATATGCTGGATTTCCCGGGGATAATAATGACGGATTCCGGAACATTCCAGAGCCATATGTACGGGGAGGTGGAGGTGACCAACGAAGAGATGGTCGAGTTCCAGAAAAGCATAGGGACCGATATCGGTACGGTCCTCGATATCTTCACCGAACCGTATTGGACAAAGGAGCAGACCGCCGAGTCCATCGTGACCACACTCAGGAGGACGGGGAAGGCCTGCGATATCAAAGGGGATATGATGATAAACGGTGTCGTCCAAGGTTCGATATACCCGGATCTCAGAGAGGACTGTGCCAGGAAGATGGCCGACATGGATGTCGATGTGCATCCGATAGGGGGGGTCGTGCCTCTGATGGAACAGTACCGGTATCTCGAGCTTGTCGACGTCATACTCTCTTCCAAAAAGGGACTCAACCCGAACAGGCCGGTCCATCTTTTCGGTGCGGGGCACCCGATGATGCTTGCGCTGGCCACACTCATGGGCTGCGATCTCTTCGATTCCGCGTCTTACGCGAAATTCGCAAGGGATGAAAGGATGATGTTCATCGACGGCACATACCGCCTGCAGGATATGCAATCTCTCGACTGCAACTGTCCGGCATGCCGCGGGCTCACTCTCGAATCTCTGAAAAAAATGGATAACAGGAAGAAGACGGCAACGATCGCAAGACACAACCTGTATCAGATAACCGGGGAGCTGGCACTTGTGAAAAGATATGTTCGTGAAGGCCGTCTTTGGGAATTGGCGGAGATGAGATGCAGAGCACACCCCGCCATGCTCGATGCCCTGAGGAGGCTTGGGGAGCATCAGGAATTCATGGAAAGATACGATCCCATAAGCCGGGACGGCGCAATGTTCTACACAGGGGCCGAGACCCGTGGCAGACCCGTGTTCAAAAGATATTCCGAAAGGATAGTCGATAGATACATCCCCGAGACGGATAAAGCGGCTCTGTTCTACGACGAGGGAAGCAAACCATACAGCAAGGCCAGACCTGCGGACTTCGACAGAGTCAGGAGAGCCGGATACACCCCGGTGATTGTTTCACCGTTCGGACCCGTCCCGGCCGAACTGGATGAGGTCTATCCTGTCGCCCAGTCCGTTTTCCCGAAAATGGAAGACACGGACACGATCCTGGAGTCGGAATCCCTCACTGTGCGGTTCCTGGAGTGCAAGTTCGCAGAGACGGTGAACGGTAATGACGTATCGGATGACGGTACGGAAGAGCACGACCCCGACACGATAAGGGCCAAGGCGGTATCCAGATACCAGTTCGGTATCCAGGCCACGGAAGCACTTTTCAGAGGCAGGATCGATCTGGTCATCAGCAGGAAGACCGGGAAGATAAGGAACGTAATATCGGACGGGGAACATGTACTGTCAATGCGTGCGGGCGATGGCCTGTACACCCTCAAGAAGGAGGGGGCGGACAGGATAGTATCCGCGATACCGGCACCGTTCATGAGGGTCGCGGTCATGGACGATGCCGTGCCTTTCGTTTCAGAAGGAAGGAACGTGTTCTGTCAATTCGTCACGGAATGCGACAAAGACCTGAGGCCGATGGAGGAGGTAATCGTCACAGACAAATCGGATAAAGTGATAGCCACCGGCCGCATGGCCCTTGTGGCGGATGAAATCAAATCATTCAAAAAGGGAGTCGCGGTCAAGGTCAGGAGCGGGGCCGGGGACGAGGCCTGAAGACTCCTCGGCGGCCTTTATGCAGGCCATGAGGTCATCGGCCGTGTTCCTGAGGGTTCCCGCACTCTCTGCCGTCATCTTCATTATCAGTTGTTTACCGCGGATCTCCGTTGAGACGTAACCTATGTTGTCCGGGGATATCGAATCGAAAACAGCCTTCGCCGTCCTCTCATCATGATATTCCGCACGGAGGTCGAGAGCGATCATCATATCACGTCTTCTGATTCAGAATGTATCGGCAAACGGCTTTCCCGACCTCGTCGGTCGTGAGTTTTCCGCCGAGATCCGGCGTTGTGAGCCCGTTATCCAGACAGTATCTGACGGATTTATGGAGCATCATCCCTTCTTCCGGATAACCTTGGTTCTCCAGAAGCATCTGTGCGGCAAGGACAGCCGCAATGGGGTTCGCTTTCTTCTGTCCCGCGATGTCCGGTGCGGACCCGTGGATAGGCTCGAACATACTGACCCCTTTCGGGTTTATGTTCCCGCTGCCCCCCATCCCGAGGCCCCCCTGGATCTGTGCCCCCAGATCCGTAAGTATATCTCCGAAGAGATTGGGTACCGCAACGGTCCCGAACGTTTCGGGCCTTACGATCATCGCCATCGCCATGGCATCCACGAACATGAATTTCAGACCCATCCCGTACTCTTCGGCCTTCTCTTCGAAAATGGTCCTCTGCAGGCCGTAGATATGCGTGCACACATTCGCTTTATCGACAAGGGTGATATCGCTCTCGCCTCTCGATTTGGCGTAATTGAATGCATAATCGGCGAATCTTGTTATGCCTTTCCTGGACAGCAACCCGATCTCGAACGCGAAATCATCGTTGTTGGAGGATTTGGTCTTCAGTTCCATCTCAAGATCGTACATCTCCCTTCTGACCTTTACGCAGGCATTCTTCCTGCTTCCGCCGAATGTCCCTCCGGCACCCATATAGAAATCCTCGGTGTTCTCCCTGAGGAAATGGATATCGAACGGAACCTCTCTCTTAAGAGGCACGAGCGGGAACCAGGATGTCACCGGCCTCAGGTTTATGTATTGGTCGAAGACCGCTCTCATCTTGAGGAGTATCCCCTGCTCAAGGATGCCCGGTTTGACTCTGGGGTCCCCTATCGCCCCGAAATATATCGCATCCTTCTTCTTGAGGGAGGATATGTCCTCATCCGTAAGGAGTTCCCCCGTACCGAGATACCTTTCCGACCCTATGTCGAAAAGTTCTCCGTCATAATCGAAAGAAGATATCTCGCTCACTGCATCCAGGACCTCCATTCCGACGTCTATGACCTCCTTTCCGATTCCGTCGCCGGGGATTATCGCGAGATGTTTCAAAACTTACCCTCCTTGATCATGTTGACGAGTCCGCCGCATTCGACCAGGTGGGTTATGAACGGCGGATATTGAGGGAACCCGAACTCCTTCCCTTTGCTCAGTTCTTTGACTTTGCCGCATTCGGTGCACACTTCCACGGTGTCTCCCTCCGCGATGTCCGTCCTGCATTCGATCAGCAACAGCCCTATGTTCATGGAGTTGCGGTAGAATATGCGCGCAAAGGACTCCGCTATTATGCATGAGAATCCGGCTTGTATCAAGGACAGGGGAGCGTGTTCTCTGGACGACCCGCATCCGAAATTCTTACCGGCCACCAGTATGTCTCCTTTGCCGATCTCCTGTGCGACCCCCGGCCTGACCTTTTCGAATATGTAATCGTTCAAATGTGTCAGGTTCGCAGAGACCAAGCGTTCCGCGGGTATTATCTGGTCGGTGTCGACGTTGTCTCCGAACTTCCAAACCTTTCCCTGTATCTTTACCATCAGCATCCCCCCAGTTGTTCC
>JAITTK010000017.1 GCA_031287135.1 Candidatus Methanoplasma reticulitermitis | reverse complement strand
CAAATGAGGGAAACATTTGGCCCTGTTGCATAAGTCAATGGTTTGGGATATTGAGCCAGAATGCAATCTCTCGTGTAAACATCATATTGCAGTGAATTCCGCATTCAAAACAACAATGAGTATAAACGAAAAAAAGAAAATAGTGAATCATTTGATTAATCTCCCGGAACGTCTTCTCGGTTCAGGGGAGTCCGCGAACTCACCCGCGGTATCCCCTCTGTGACGGATCGATGGCACATCCCGGCGCCCGTCCCGTTCTACGAATGCGCCGGCGTAGACATGAGCGGCATCATCCCGTCATGAAATCAAGGGTAGGCGGATGGTTCCAACACCCGAATAACCGGATCCCCGCTATGCCGCGAGCACTCGGCAGAAGATGGACCGTATGTACCGAGTGTGCGGAGTTTTTCATATATCAGGGCGCGGAACAGACCCCCTTTCAACGCTTTTTATTGGAGAATCGACGAATCATACCTGTTTTATAAGATGCAATCCATATCCGAGCGGACCCGTCAAGCGACCTGACATGAGAGTGAAACAATATGAATCTCAGAAAATCGAAGGGGGATGGGCACCCCCAGTAGCTGTCAGTGTTGGCCCTAGCGGTTATCATGTCCATGGTGCTGGTCAATGCAGCAGGCTTAGCGAGTGATGAATCCTCGGCATCCGGCATACCGATATCCAGTCCCGAGGATTTTGCAAAAATAGGGAACGATGCGGCATTTCCGCTGAATGAGAACTATGTCCAAACACAGGATATCGACTTCACGGACAAGGATATGAACGGGGGCTATGATGTTTCCATCACAGCATCGGCATCCGGCCAAAATGTGGTATTCACCATTGATTTCGGCGATACCGTCACCTCATCCAGCGTGAACGCGTGGCATGTTAACGGAGAGACGATAACAACAGATGCATCATCCGGCGGGAGGACCGCGGATATAACGGCCCCCGGTACCGAAGGGAAGAGCATCCTGTATCTGGCGGGCCTTGCCGATACGATACCGTTCGCCATCGTATTGGACGTGACCGATGCCGATGATTCTTTCATCGCAGTCGGGAGTTCGAACGGAAATATGGATCCGATCCCCGGAACATTCACCGGTACGTACGACGGGGGAGGTCACAGGATAATCGGCCTGGAAACCAATGTTGCCGGGGACTCCGATACGACATCGGCCGCTCCGTTCCTCTCCGTGGGGCCGGGAGCGGTGATCAGGGATGTGGTGTTCGAAGGAGGGTCCTCGTTCGCATATAATTATGCTGCCGGCGGGGCATCAGGCGTCAGTGCAGGCGGCATAGCCGTTTCCGTCGCCGGCAGCGGGACCGACGGCGCGCAGGTGATCAATGCATGCAACGCAAACAGCATCGGCGGCGTTATGATGGCCCCGGGGAACATCGGCCAGGAGGTGCATGTCGGCGGCATATCCGCATCTGCCGGACATGCGGGCATAACGGGTTCATGCAACTCGGGCACGGTGTTGGGATATTCTCCCGCATCAAGCGAGACGGGAATCTGCGGCGCAATGGCCGCGGGACTGACCGCCGTCACCGGTAACGGGCGCGGTCTGTCAGTCGACGGGTCGTATAATTCGGGGTCCGTATACGTACGGTCGGGCAGCGGTGCCGCGGGCGGCCTTGTGGCATATGCGGAAGACGGTCTGCTGACCATCAGCGGGAGTTTCAACGTGGGAGACGTCAGATTCGAGACCGGTGACTATCTCGATGGGAATCGCAATATTTACGCCGGAGGACTGTTGGGGAGGGCTTCGGCTTCTCTCCCGCAGGGCGCGGAGCCAGGCATACGGAATTCGTTCAATGCCGGGAACATAACCGTCGACGGCGGTAACGTAACGAACGGCACCGCCGGCACCGGCGGCGGATTCACAGTGGGCGGACTCGCGAGTTCCTTGATCGGGAACGATCAGAACGACATCTGGGTGAGTGTGACCGGAAGCTATAACAGCGGCGACATCCACGTGCGTACTTCCAAACCTGTCCATCGTCCGATCATAGGTGGGATCGCGGGACAGATCCACTGCATTATGGAAATCGGCAGCTGTTACAACACCGGTTTCATCATGACCGAAGGTCAGCGTAAGGATGCATGGGTCGGAGGGGTGCTCGGAGAGGTGTCCGGCGTTGCGCCGGATTCCCCGGGTATACGGAAAGCCTATAATTATGGGTACATCGACACAGGTACTGAAAATAACCGTCATCCCGGCGGGATGCTGGGGGCCCTGAACGTCCACCATTCGAACAATGAACTGATCATAACGAGCACGGCCTATGCCATATCAAACGAAAACATAGCTTCGCCGACATCTTCCGGCGGAGAGTGCAACTACGGCATCGTCGGGATCAAATATGCTTCGGCACACAACCCCGCGATCTCGGATTCGTACAGATTTTTAAAATCCGATGAGAGCTGGCCCTACATAGCATCCGATCAGGCACAAATCCTGGACGGGCCCGAATGGAGTTCGTATCTGCCGGATGACGGGTACACGGGGTTCATACTCCCGCATCTGACGACGATAGACAATAACATCGTCGTCTCCCTGGAGTCGGACAGCGGTACGTCGGCCCCCGACGATCTGACGTGGACCGTCTCCGGGGACTATGATCCGTCTCATCCTCTGGAAGGGCATCTGGCATGGGCCGACGGTTCCGCACCGACCGATCCCGGAGACTATTCTGTGATCAAAGGCACCGTGGGGGACGAAGGCGCACCGCCAAGCGGGAGATACTATCAACTGGCGTTCCTCCTTAAGGACTATACCCTGCTGCAGAATGAGTACAGCATCGCCGTGACGGTCAGTCCCGCCGGTGCAGGTACCGTTGAGTGGGCGGCCGGAACCGTGACCGGAGACACGGCATCGGCCGGAACCGTCAGTGTCAACGACGGTGACCGGATATCGTTCGCGCAGTCCGCTCATGAAGGCTATACGTTCATCCATTGGCTTGTGGACGGTGTTCGGGACACGAGCCCCACGCTGGGTCCGTTACAGATAACGGCCGACGTCACCGTAGAAGCGGTATTCGAGAAGACATCCCCGCCGGGGAGCGGATACACCATAACGGCGACAGCCGACGGCGGTTCGACCATAACCCCGAACGGGACCGTGAGTGTCGTCCCCGGGGAAAGCACGGTGTTCGCGTTCTCCGCCGCCGAGGGTCACCGGATCGTCGCCGTGTATGTTGACGGCGATGCGATACCTCCCTCGGCCGCAGCATCGGGCGAGTATACTTTCACCGATGTGCGGGAGGACCACACGATAAGCGTAGTCAGCGAAGCCGATGCGGGCTATATCACGCTGACGATAGAGATCGTCGGGGGCGAAGGGGTTCCGGAATACCGTATCGGCCCGTCCGGGCAGAACATCGCCTTCACACGGTCCCAGATCATAGCCGTGAATTCGGATCTGTACGTATCGATAGTCGCTGATGAAGGATACAGATTCTCCGGATGGACGGGAGAGGTGGAATCCAATCATCCGGAACTGCACTTCCCGCGTGTCGACCGCGATATCTATCTGGCCGCTCATGTCGAATTGGACATCGGCGCCATGGGAGCGATCGGGAATGGGGAATGGGCGGTTCTCAACCTCATATTCGCCGTGCTTGCGGTATTCGCGGGAATCTTCGCCATGATCATGAACAGAGACCGTCCCGGGAGGTACGGCGGCGGGAAGAGGTCCGGTTCCTCCGTGATTCTAAGTATCGGCGCTCTCGCAATCGGCATAGCGGCGGCCGCGGTGTTCTTCCTCACCGAGGATCTGTCTTCACCGGCAGCGGCGACAGACGGATGGACACTGCTGATGTCGATACTGCTGGTCGCAGCCGTCGTTCTCGCTTTGGCCGGTTCGAGGCTCGGACGGGACCGCGGAGAAGACACGGAGATCAGAGACAGGATCTGAGCCGAGGCGATTTCAAACGATTTCATTAATAAGGTCTCCTGCCCCCATCCGGATACACGGGAGAGGGGCAGAGACCGCTAAATTTATTTTATATAAAGGCGAAACGAATCGGCGGTTTCGCTCGCATCTTCATATGCGGAGGCTGTGGCCGCCATTTCCGAAAAGCCGAATGAGATATCATGCGCCGTACAAGCATCCGATTCCGGAACACGGGATCCTTCATCCGCTGTTCCTCGAGTCGAACCGGGTATTTCGGATGTCCCGTCGCAGCTGCCATCCGTCCCCTTTGCGGCAAGGCAGGGCCAAGGATCTGAAAGTACCAGTGTCAGATGCACATACTTATTAAATCTCGCAGGACGCTTTGGTGTCTGTGTTCGATACAGTCAGGGATACGGCGTCCGAGATAAAGGATATGAAGATAAGGGGTGCGGGCAGGATAGCCCGTGCCGGGGCTTCAGCGGCCGGAGAGTTCGCTGAGACCTACAAAGGCGGGTCGTTGGAAGAGTTCAGAAAAGACCTCGAGACGGCAAGGGGCATACTGCTGGAATCCAGACCGACCGCGGTATCGCTGTGGAACGGGGTACAGGCATGCACGAAGGATGTCTGCAACGCTTCATCGCTGGAGGAAGCCAAAGAGTCTGTGATATGCAACGCAAGACTTTTCGTGGAAACATCGTCCAAGGCCGTGGAGTTCATAGCCAGGATCGGAGCGAGGAGGATCAGCGACGGGGATGTCCTGCTCACCCACTGCAACAGCACCGCCGCTCTCGGTGTCATAAAGAAGGCCCATGCCCAAGGCAAGGACATCAAGGTATACGCGACCGAATCCCGTCCCTGGAGGCAGGGGCTGCTGACCGTCAGAGAACTCTCCGAGGCGGGCATCGACGTGACGCTGATCGTAGACAGCGCAGTGCGCTCCGTCATGAGGAAGACCGACAGGGTATTCGTCGGTGCCGACACCGTGACATCGAACGGGGAACTAATAAACAAGATAGGCACCTCCCAGTTGGCACTCGCGGCTGACGAGGCGGGGGTACCGTTCAATGTCTGCACAGAGACATACAAGTTCTCTCCGCTGACAATGTTCGGGGACACGGTCGCCATCGAAGAGAGGGACTGCGGCGAGGTCGCGGAAAAAGGGTCTCTCCCCGAGAATGTCAGGATATACAATCCCGTGTTCGATGTGACGCCGGCGAAATACATCAACTCGATAATAACCGAGTTGGGGATACTTTCGCCCGGATCGGTATACGATGTTATGGTAAGGCAGCTGGGAGAGGACATTTTCAAGATGAGGGATAATCCATGAGATCTTATTCGTATATGCATTTGGGAGAGGATATAGACCGCGATGCGCACGTGATATGCAGATACCGTGTCACCACGGACCTCCCGATCGAGAAAGCGGCAGAAGCACTGGCGGCCGAGCAGTCGACCGGAACGTGGACGGGGATATCGACTCTGGATGAAAGGATATTCGCGGAATACGGTGCGAAAATCATCGGCATCGAAGGGGACAACGTCGTCCTGGCGTTCCCGGAGGAGGATTTCAGCATAGAGGTCGGCGGGATACCGCAGATACTCAGCGTCATAGCCGGCAACCTGTTCGGCCTGGAGTCGCTGCGCGGGGTCAGGCTGGAGGATGTGGAATTCCCGTCAGGCATACGGAAGAAGTACAAGGGGCCCAAATTCGGCGCGGACGGACTCCGGAAAATACTGAACCGTCCGGAAAAGCCCCTTGTCGGCACCATAGTCAAACCCAAGATCGGACTCTCTCCGAAGGACACCGCGAGATATGTGTACGAGGCGGGGAGCGGAGGGCTGACGAACAGCAAGGACGACGAGACCCTGGTGGATCAGGCGTTCTGTCCGATCGAGGACAGGACGAAGGCCGTGGCCGAATCCCTCGACAGGCTGTCCGAAGAAGGTCATGAGATGGTCCATGCGGTGAACGTCAGCACCAACGGGGACAGGATCGTGCAGCTGGCAGAGGATGTTCAGTCGTGGGGTGCCAGGCAGATCATGGTGGATGTGATAACATGCGGATTCGCGGCGGTCCAGGCACTGTCCGAGGATCCGAAGATAAAGATCCCCGTACATGTGCACCGCACAATGCACGGGGCGTTCACGAAAGACCCGCTCCACGGCATATCCATGCTCCCGGTGACCAAGCTGGTCAGGATGTGCGGAGGGGATGCTTTGCACATAGGCACCCTGGGGGCGGGGAAGATGGCCGGGAACGTCAAAGGGGACCATGAGAATCTGGATGCGTGTCTGACGAAGGACAGCCCGTATCGGACCGTGATGCCCGTTTGCTCCGGCGGGGTGTATCCCGGGATGGTGGCAAGGATGGTGCGGACATCGGGGTTCAATGTGCAGATACAGGCCGGCGGCGGCGTCGCCGGACACCCGGGAGGGGTCAGGAAGGGAGCGATGGGCATGTCCCAGGCGGTGGATGCGGTTTTCGAGGGCATCGATGTTAAGGTCTATGCCGAGACCCATCCCGAGCTTAAAGAGGCCCTCGACACGTGGGGATTCAAATGAACATAAAAGTGAAGTTTCTGGACATAAGCACCGAGCCGGCGGTCCTCATAAACAACGAGGACGCACTGAAGATTGGGGGTAAGGACAACGACAGGGTGAGGGTGGAAGGCAAAGGATCGACCACGGCACTCCTCAACGTGTCCGATTTCGTCTGCCCCGGAGAGGCCATACTCTCCAGTAATCTGAAGGACAAGATCAAGGCATCAGACGGGGATGAACTCAACATCGTATATGCCAGCAGCCCGGAATCCGTCAGGAATATAAGGAAGAAGATGGACAATGAGAAGCTGTCGAAGGAAGAGATATCCGCAATAGTCACGGACATACTCGAGAACCGGCTGTCCAAGATAGAGATATCGGCGTGGCTCACCGCACTTTACATAAACTGCATGGATATAGATGAGATAGCGGCGTTCACGGAAGCGATGGTCGACACCGGGGACCGGGTCGTTTTCGACCGTTCCCCCGTATACGACTTCCACAGCATGGGCGGGGTCCCCGGGAACAAGATAACCCCTATAGTCGTGTCCATAGTGGCGGCGGCGGGGTTCATGCTGCCGAAGACATCGTCCAGAGCAATAAGCAGTGCATGCGGGACATCGGATTTCGTTGAAACATTCTGTGATGTGGAGATGGACGCGGAGACTCTCAAGAGGATCTCGGAGAAGGTCGGGGGGGTCCTGGCATGGGGAGGGGCGATGAACCTCGCGCCGGTGGATGACCTGGTGATAAAGGTGGAGCACCCGCTCGGGATAAATCCGCGCGCACAGATGCTGGCATCCATCCTGAGCAAGAAACTGGCCATAGGGGCGACGCACCTCGTCATGGATATACCGACGGGTTCCGGGACGAAGGTCCCGACGATAGAGGTGGCAAGAACATATGCCAGGGACTTCATGGACCTGGGTGAGAAGCTGGGCATACACATAGAGTGCGCTATAACCTATGCCGATCAGCCGGTGGGAAGCGCCATAGGCCCCAAGCTCGAGGCGAGGGAATGCATACGCATCCTGGAAGGGGAAAAACATCCGGCCAGCGTCATCGAGAAGGCGTGCGACATCGCCGGCATAATACTGGAGATGGGAGGCGTGGCCAACGGAGGCGAGAAGGCCAGGGAGTTGCTCGATTCCGGCGCGGCAATGAAAAAATTCAGAGAGATAGTAGCCGCACAGGGCGGGAACCGCGACATAAAATCAAGCGACCTGGTCCCCGGGGCGTATGTGACCGAGGTCATATCCTCGAAATCGGGATATGTACATGCGATATCCAACAAGGACCTGGTATCGATCGCCAAAGCGGCGGGCTCCCCGTCCGATAAAGGTGCCGGCATAATCCTGATGAAGAAGAAGGGGCAGAGGGTGGAGAAAGGAGACGTGCTGTTCGAGATATACGGGGACAACGAGGCCAAGGTCGACCGGGCGAAAGAGCTGGCCGCCAAATACAAACCGTACGAGATAGAGGGGATGCTCCTCAAGAGAGTTACCGCCCCGAGGACAAGGTAAGATGCGGGCGTTCTGCTTCACCGTCGACCTGGACAGGGATGTGAACACCCCGGTGCCCGGGGAGATCCCGGCAGGGTCGGTCGACAGAGGTGCCGGCACCTCTCCCAGGTTCGGGTCCGCCCGGGCCGGACTGGACGTTCTGCTCGGGATACTGAGCGATGCGGGCATGAGGGCAACGTTCTTCGCCGAGGGCAGGACACTGGAAACGATATCGGCAGGAGGACTGTCCCGGCACGAGGTGGGGGTGCATGGTTACGATCACGAGGACATGACATCCATGAGCGGCCGCGATATTCGCGAATGCATGAGTAAGGCCGTAGGTTCCGTCCGCAGTACGGTAGGCAGGGACCCGACGGCCTTCCGCGCACCGTACATGAAGATGAACGATGCTGTGCTTGGGATCCTCCCGGAATTCGGCATAAAGTATGATTCGTCCGTGTATGTTCCGCTGAACGCATCGATCATGCCGCGTGTTCTTCCGAACGGCATAACGGAGATTCCGGTGCCGGAGGGCACGGACAGCTCCGGCAAAAAGATCGCCGCATACCTGTGGCCCATGCATGAAGGAAGGCGGAAACCGGATGACTATGTGAAGATGGCATCAGAGGTCGAGGAAGGCGTCTTCGTTCTCGCCACTCATACCTGGCACATGACGGAATCGAGAGACGGGGGAATGATGACGCCCGATCAGGCCTCCCGGAATGCGGAGAATGTCCGAACCGTGCTGGAAGGCATAATCGGCATGGGATTCGAACCGATGTCCGTGCCCGAGGCTGCCGAATATTTGCCGAATGCCGGGAATTGACTCATTCGCTGTGGATTTCGGATCAGTTCTGCAGAGTCTTGTTTATTTCCAAGATAAACTCCGCAACCGTTCTTCCCTTTTCCGTCAACTCGACCCATTTGGAGTTCTTGTCGAAGTTGTCCGGGATAATTCTGATAAGTCCCTCTTTTTCCAACTCATCAGCCCGTTTGGACATGCTTGATGATTTCGATATGTCTCGCAGCAGAGATGTTTTCTTCTGTCGGCCATTAATCATCAGCGACAGCAGTATGTCATGACAGTATCTTCCCTCAAGATTTGCCATGGCTCTAAGTCTCAAATCACATTCCGTAATATTCCCCCCCCCCCACTGTCGTGGTTTTTATGGTGAGATTTTACGAAGGGATGTTACCTTCATACTTTATCAATCTTTATCCAGAATTTCAGAAATTGAAATATATAATGATTAATGTGATATTAATTGATTATTTGGACCATATAGGGGTATGTTTTGTGCAGACCGACACCGATTTCCGATCAAGAAGGCCCTATTCGGATCCGCCTAAAATCAACGGGCCGTACCGTCACACCGATAAGCATCGGCACGGGAGGAGTCACACGTTCTGCCTGCCGTCCGAGCATCTGTTCG
>JAITTK010000062.1 GCA_031287135.1 Candidatus Methanoplasma reticulitermitis | reverse complement strand
GTCTTTCAGGATTAATTATTATCTCTCCAAATCCAGAGAGAAATGCACCGCCCTAGGTGAATGCGTCAGCGAACCCAGGGAGACAATGTCCGCGCAGCCGGCGAAATCTATGACGTTGTTTGCGGTTATGTTGCCGGAGGCTTCGATCAGAATATCTTTTCTGATGGCTCTCGCCATATCTCTCAGAGTCCTTGTCTCATCGGGAGACATATGATCGGCCAATATGATGTCCGCACCCATCTCCGCGGCGAGCACCCCGTCCCCTATGTTCGTAACTTCCACCTCCACTTTTATTCCTTCAGGTGATTTTTCGATGAGTGTCAGTGCATTCCCTATACCGCCGCAGGCCGCTATATGGTTGTCCTTGACCAGGATCATGTCGTAAAGCCCCATGCGATGCGGCCAGCCGCCTCCGAGGGCTATGGCCTTTTTCTCAAAATATCTGAATCCGGGCGTGGTCTTCCGCGTGCCGGCTATTCTCAGTTCAGGATCGATCGGTCTGATCCGGCTAACGACGGAGTCGGTCAGGGTGGCGATCCCGCTCATCCTCATCACGAAATTGAGCGCGACCCTCTCTCCCGTCAGGATCCCCTTCATGGGGCCTTCGACAGTCATGACCGTCGTATCCCCGAGGACCCTCTCGCCATCCGCGATAGATGTTTCGGACCTTACGCCGAGAAGTCCGAATATCCCCGCGGCCTCCTCAAGTCCCGCGACGATACAATCCTCCTCGCAGATTATGCGCCCCTTCCCTTCGATGTCCGGGACGAACACATCTGTGGTGATATCTCCTGATCCCACATCCTCATTCAGAAAAGGTCCGAGATCCATCTCATACATCCAGCTCGAATTCCTTTCCGAGTGTCGGGAGGATGACTTTGTAGTCCTGTAGGTCCGGAAGGAAGAGCTCCCTTGTCTCGGAATGCATTATCACAACATTCTCGGGATCGCAGTTCCTGACGAATTCCACTATCTCGTCGTGTCCCGCATGTGCCGAGAAATCGTATTTCTTAACTTCGCACTCGATCTTGACGGACTCCCCGTCGAGAATTATGCTCCCAGTCTCAAGGAGAAGTCTCCCGTTCGTGTCCTCGGCCTGATATCCGACCAGGAGCACGGCGTTCTTCGGATCGTCTTTGAGCATCCTCAGGTATCCAAGCACCGGCCCTCCGTCAAGCATCCCTCCGGTGGTAACGATTATCTGGCCTTTGGAGGCATATTTCCTCATGTTCGCGTTCTTGACCTCTCTGAAATTCTTCCTCGCCGAACGCATCGATCTCGGGTCTCTCAGATATTCCTGATAGTTCATGAACAGACCCGTGACCGACCTGCCCATCCCGTCTACCCACATTTCATATCCCAGATCTTTGAGTATGATCATTATCTCCTGCGTCCTGCCCACGGCGAAACACGGGATAACGACGGTCCCTCCCCTGTCGATGACCTCGTCGATCTTTTCTATGAACGCCTCGATCGTCTCATCTCTGGAGGGATGGTTCCTGCCGCCGTACGTACCCTCTATTATCAGATTCTTGCATTTGACCGGCTTTGCACCGGCGACCAGCCGTTGATTCTCCGTATGAAGGTCGCCCGTGTATAGGGTGCTGTTATCGCATTTGAATTCGAACATGGCCGCACCTGGCACGTGGCCGGCGGAGTGGAGTGTCACATCGGTCTTCCCGAGTTCTATCGTGTCCTTGAATGTGAAAGGAACGACAAGATCCAATGTCTTCTTCACATCGCCCGCGGTGTAAGGCTCATCGTATCCCTCCGCCTTCGCGATCTTAAGGCTGTCGTAAAGCATGAGTTCGGATATCTCCGCGGACAGCGGGGTGGTGAATACCTCGCAGTTATCCCTTCCGCATACGGCCGGGATCATCCCGCAGTGATCCAGATGGCAGTGTGTGAGGAACAGGTGGTCCACCTTCTGGGGCATCATCGGATACTCCGGCGGTTTTGTGGGGCTCATGCCGTATTCGACGAGCATCGTTTTGTTGTCCCCTTCTATTGTCATCCCCATGCGTCCGACCACGTCGGCACCGCCGAGGAACTTGAATTTCATTATCATCAATTATGTCTCCTTTTCTTTCTTGTAATGCCTTACTGGGAAGGACTTGTGTGAAAAGAGGGCCGTTTTGGCGGGCACTCTTTGACTGTGAGCAGTATGTCATCGCGCGCGGCATGAGCATACCGTTGAGGTTATTTGCTATGCATATATTTAGTTTCCTAAGGGCGTGGGTATATTGAGAAATGGCCTTCTCCGATGCGAAACTACTAAAATGAGTACGCTGGTTATCTTATCATGGCAACAGCTTTGGTAAATGATAAAATCATGGGCGGGATGGGCATAGCTGCCGTCATAGTGTTCATAGCATCAATGTTCATCGCAGCCTTCACGAAGAGTGATTTCACATTTGGAAACGGAACTCTGGGTGATCTGACATCGGAAACTATTTTCGTCATCGGTTGCGTGATAGCGGGTATACTGGGGGTGCTGTTCGGTCTGCTTGTGACAGTCAAAGAGACGGAATCCAGCGTTTTCATAGGCAAGGTCCGTGGGATACTGATCATGCTTTCGGGCGCGGCACTGGTCGCGATCGGGCTGACGAACGGGAACGACTGGGTCGTATACCTGTTCATAGCGCTTATATCTCTGACCGCGGTATCCGACATATTCTACAATTGGGTCGTGGATCAAAAGATGCTTATGCTACTGTCTCTTCTTCTGACACTGTTCATAGTACTGACAGGTATACTGAGCAAGACGGGTGACAATTACATAACGGGGTTCGCCTTTGCACTGTTCGTCTCCGCCTGGGTACTGTTTGTGGCGATAATGAGGTTCGCACCGATCGTAGAGGCTGAGCCGAAGAAGACCAAAGGGGAGAACAAATCCAAGGCGGGGAAGGAGACAAAGAAGAACTCCCCCGCTCCGAGGCCGTATCCGGCCAAGAAAGAGGAGGCCCCCGCACCCAAGAAAACATCGGCGGAGAAAACGGTCTACAGAGAGGAGATCAAAAAGGCCGAACCTAAAAAATACGACGGACCGCTCAAATCCGGGGACCGCGCAGAGGAGACCGGAAGGGTCGAGCCCAAGAAAGAAGAACCGAAGAAGGCAGAACCCAGGCCGGAGGCCAAAGAGGAATTGCCCAAACTGAAGGTCATGAGCTCAAGGGAAGCGGCCGCAGCAAGGGACTCTGCCCGTAAAAAGGACGAAACTGAGCCCGAGACCCGGATCGCGGCGGAGCCGGAGACAACGTCCGAGCCGGTGACGCACATCGCCGCAGAGACGGAAGAGACAAAAGAGGCGGAAACGGCCGATGAGGACTACGAGGAGGATTTCGGGATCGTCGAGGACACACCCGATTCGCTTCTCAGAAGGGCCACATGGAACAAGGGCCTCAGGTGCAGAAGGAATTACGGGGAGTATCAGATCCCGACAGCCTTTGTCAAGGCCAAAGTCGCCGTATATGTCCTCCCGGAAGCCGGAGACACATCGGTCGATGAAAAGCTCAGGGCAGAGGGATGGACCGTGTTCCGATACCTCGAGAGCGAGATAACCGACGGCAAAGAGCAGGCCGAGGAGATCAGCAAGGCCGTGAAGGAGAGTCTCAGGGAGCAGCGCGAGGCCAAAAAGAAGAAGGCCAGGAAGTAATCCTTCCGCAAACACCTTACAACCATCTTACGGACGGTTCCCGTTCAAATCAGGGATTCGGTCCGTCCGGAAGATGTTTCCGGTTCATTTCCATCTCACGTATGCAACGTCCTTCGGACAGGTATGTGGCCGATCCGTTCTGCCGAATTCACGGAAAGCGAGACAGGGCATCCCCCGCTGTCGTTCTGCACAGGTTTTTAAACACTGAAATGGTTGACACGGCGGGTGCACTATGGACAAAAGCGCTCTGCGTCAGTCTTTGGTAAGGGTTCTTGACACGGACAACGAGGTCTACAGCGGGAGGATGGCGTTCGTGTTCTGCATGGGCATATCGGCTCTCCTGTGGTGGATACCTTTGCTGGGGCCGGCAGTCGCCGGGTATGTCTGCGGAAGAAAGGCCGGCTCCATGGTGAAGGGGTTTTTCTGTTCCGTCATATCGGGGATCGTCCTCTCGATGGCGGTCCTGGGGCTCTCCGCCCTGATATTGGCACATGGGGGATATCCGGATGTCCCCGCTGATGAAGCCGCCGCATCCCTGGAGGGGGTCGTCGGCATCGTCGCATCCTATCTGCAAACATTCTTCACTCAGGGTACGCCGGACCTGAACCTCGTAAGCCTGTGTGTGGTTGCGGTGTTCGGTGCCGTCGGGGGGATATTATCCAGACAGATGCGCAAGGAGACAGCCTATCTGCTGTCGGTAGGTGCCGTCGAGGGGTCTGTCAGACCCATCGCGAGATCCATGCAGCTGTACAGCCAGGGAAAGAAACTGGGGTTCGAGACATTCGGAGACTGCATGACCGTACAGGGCATGGACACGAATATCAACAGGGACACGAAAGCGGAAGGCAGGAATCATCCGGCCCAGGGGACGAGGCAGCGGGAGATGAAGCCCGCGGTGACAACCGTACAGACGGTGACGACAACAGTGTCAGATGATGTCTCGGCGAGACGGAAGGGGAGTTCCGAGGACCCGTTCGCGGACATACTGGAAAGATCGCCGCGCAATAGGAACGGCCCCTGACGTATTCGCGCGTGTAAAAAACATTTAATATAGCCGACCGTTGTTGGTGGATATAAGAGGTTGAGGATTTGTTCTGTTCCACATGCGGTTCGATGATGTTCCCGAAGGATGGGGTGTATGCCTGCAACTCCTGCGGTTTTGTGAGAGAGATATCGGGCAAGGCGCAGGTCTTCGTGACTGATTCCGAGGAAAGGGAGACGACAGTTATAACCGAGAATATCGCAACCCTCCCCAAGACACGCATAACATGTCCGGAGTGCAACAACTCCGAGGCGTATTTCGTTCTCAGACAGACACGTTCGGCCGATGAACCTGAAACAAGGATATATCGCTGTTGCAAGTGCAATCATTCATGGAGAGAATACTGAACCTCAATGTGGATTTGGTGAGTAAATGTTCAAGGCAGAGATAAAATCGGAAACCCTCAAGGGACTGGTCAACATAATCTCGACACTCATAGACGAGGTGAAGTTCACGATCACTCCCGAAGGAATGACACTGAAAGCGGTCGATCCGGCACATGTTGCCATGATCGAACTCAACATAGGTGCGAAAGCATTCGAATCATATTCCGCGGGTAACACCGAGATAGGCCTGGACCTCGACAAAGTCAAAACCGTCATCAAACTGGCAGGCCCCGGCGATATAATCGCCATGGAGCAAGATGACAGCAAAGGGAGGTTCATATTCAGAATCGGGAACATAACAAGGTCCATGAATCTGGTGGATACATCAAGCATGAGCGACCCGAAGGTCCCCCAGCTTTCCCTCACAGCGAACGCGGAGATGCTGGTGGATCAGCTCCAGAGAGGCATACGCGCCGCAGAATCGATATCCGATCACATATCCCTCAGGGCGCATCCGCAGTTCTTCGAACTCTCATGCGAGGGCGACACCGACGATTCGAGCCTCAAGCTGGAGGGATCGGAGTTGGAAAGTATCGATGTGCCGTCGGAGGTACACAGTTTATTCCCGCTCGACTATTTCTCGAACATCGTGAGGGCCATACCGGCCGGGACCAAGGTCAGGATCGAACTGGACAGCGATTTTCCCGTCAAACTCGTGTTCAGTCTTGCCAATGGCGAGGCCAATGTGATGTATCTATTGGCCCCGAGGATCGAGAGCGATTGAAGATATGCCCAGTGGTTGCCATGGACTATACGATAGAAGAACTGGAGAAGAAGGCAAACCTTCTTAGACTGGATGTCATAGAGGCCACCTCGGAGGCAAGGTCCGGGCATCCGGGAGGTTCGCTTTCGTCTGCAGATCTGATGGCGGCATTGTACTTCCGCGTCATCAGACACGACCCGGCAAATCCACAGTGGGAGGACAGGGACCGTTTCATACTCTCCAAAGGCCACGCCGCACCTATACTCTATTCCGCCCTTGCCGAGTCTGGATACTTCCCGAGAGAAGATCTGATGACCCTCAGGAAAATCGGGTCCAATCTGCAGGGACATCCCGTCAGAGGGAAGGTGCCAGGCGTGGAAATGTCCACAGGCTCACTCGGTCAGGGGCTCAGCATGGCATGCGGTATAGCTCTGGCAGGGAAGCTGGACAGCAAAGATTACAAAACATTCTGCCTCCTGGGGGACGGCGAGCTGCAGAGCGGGCAGAACTGGGAGGCCGCCATGCTGGCCCACCATTATCATCTCAACAATCTCATAGCATTCGTGGACCGCAACCGTCTCCAGATAACGGGCAGCACGGAATGCACCATGTCCCTGGACCCTCTTCCGGATAAATGGAAGGCGTTCGGATGGAATGTTATAATCATCAACGGCCACAGCATGATCCAGATCCTCGAGGCCTGTTCCAAGGCCAAACAGTCCGAGACGAATCCCACCGTGATAATTCTGGACACGGTGAAAGGGAAAGGGGTGTCCTTCATGGAGAACAACTGCGAGTTCCATGGAAAAGCCTGCAAGATCGAGGAGAGGGACCGGGCGACGGAGGAGCTGGTGTGCAGGATATGACCGAAAACAAACTCGCCCAGAGGAACTATTACGGAAAAGCGCTCGCTGACCTGGCGAGGAACAACCCGAGTGTGGTCGTGCTCGATGCCGACCTCGCGGATTCCACCAAGACTTCGGAATTCAAGAAGATAGCCCCGGAGAGGTTCATCGAAGTGGGGATAGCCGAACAGAACATGATCGGCACGGCATCCGGGCTGGCTGCGTCGGGGAAGACGGTGTTCGCATCCACATTCGCGGTGTTCGCCAGCGGGAGATGCTGGGAACAGATAAGGTTGGCTGTGGCCTATCCGAAACTCAACGTCAAGATAGTGGCCACCCACTGCGGCATAAGCGTGGGTGAGGACGGGGCCTCTCATCAGGCCCTTGAGGACATCGCTCTGATGAGGGCGTTGCCGAATATGACGGTGATATCGCCGGCGGATGCTTATGAAGCGTATGCGGCGACGATGGCCATATCGGATTTCGACGGGCCGGTATACATGAGGATGGGCCGTTCCGAATTCCCCACGGTTACGGACGAGGGCTCCGAGTTCGTGATAGGCAGGGCATCCGTGCTCAGGGAAGGGGATGACGTGACGCTTGTCGGAACGGGACAGATGGTCGCGCTGTGCATGGAAGCGGCCAGTATCCTTCTTGAAGAAGGCATCGATGCGGAGGTGGTCAACATGTCCACCATAAAACCTCTGGACACAGGGACCCTCGGGGCTTCCATGGAGAAGACGGGATGCCTGGTAACCGCAGAGGAACACAGCATCATAGGGGGGCTCGGGTCGGCAGTGGCCGAGTTCGCGTCCGGGGAGATGCCGATGCCGCTGGAGATGGTGGGCACAAAGGATACATTCGGGGAATCCGGAACACCGGATCAACTCCTCGAGAAGTACGGCCTGACATCGAAAGACATCGCAGAGGCCGCCAAGAGGTCTCTTGAACGTAAGAGGAAGTTGAGAGCATGAAGATATTCATCGATACGGCAAACCTTGACATGATAAGTGAGATAAACAGCTGGGGGATTCTCGACGGAGTCACAACGAACCCCAGCCTGATTGCGAAGGAAGGGACCGACACCAAGACCAGGGTGAACGAGATAGCCAGGATAGTCGATGTTCCGATATCCGCGGAGGTTATGGCCGTTGATGCAGAGGGCATGGTGAAAGAGGGGCGCGAACTCGCATCGATCCATCCCAATGTGAATGTAAAACTGCCGATGGGCATCGAGGCACTGAAGGCAACGAAGGTCCTTTCGTCCGAGGGGATAGATGTCAATGTCACACTCATATTCTCCGCGCAGCAGGCCCTTCTCGCGGCAAAGGCCGGTGCGAGATACGTCTCCCCGTTCGTCGGACGTCTGGATGACATCGGCATGTATGGTTCCGAGGTCATCAGACAGATCACGGAGGTCTTCTACAACTACGGATTCGACACGGAAGTAATCGCCGCGAGCATAAGGGGACCCATACACGTGCTCGAAGCGGCATCGGCCGGATGCGACATCGCCACGATACCTTACAACGTGCTGCAGCAGATGGTCTCGCACCCCAAGACGGATGAAGGTATCAGGAACTTCATCAAGGACTATGAGAAGTCCAAGAAATGACGTGGTCGCATGTACGATGCAGTGGTGGTAGGCGGAGGTCCTGCCGGAACCATCACAGCCCGGCTGCTGTCGGAAGACCATGATGTCCTGGTCCTGGAGGAGCATGCCTCTTCGGGCCTGCCGATGCAGTGCGCGGGGATTCTGACGGAAGAGGTCATCGGTATGTGCGGCGTCAGACCCGACATACTCGGCAGGATAACGGGTGCCGATGTGATATTCCCGTCCGGAGGCAGGTTCGAGGTGAGATCCGAAGGAACCAAGGCCCTTCTGATCGACAGGGCCGATCTGGACAGGAAACTCGCCGAGGCGGCAATCGACAAAGGCACCGAGATAAGATACGGGACCAGATACCTCGGACATAAAACAACGGAAGGCGGGGTATCGATATCGACGGGCATAGGCGACATACGGTCCGAACTGATAGTGGGTGCGGACGGGCACAGTTCCGGCGTTGCGGCATCCATCGGCCGCAACCTTCCGCGGGAATACGTATACGGCATCGAGGCGGATGTGAGGCACAGATCCGAGCATGATGATATCATGACGCTCAGGATCGGGTCGGAGTTCGCTCCGGGGTTCTTCAGCTGGGAGGTACCGTTCGGAGATATGGTTCGCGTCGGCCTCTGTATCCGGGCCGGGACCGGGAACAGTCCGCACGAATATCTTAAGAAGCTGCTGAAGACCTCGGGCATCGAAAGCGCGGATGTGATTTCCAAGTACTCCGGTAAGATACCGTTGGGAGGGAGAAGGAGGTCGTACGATGAAAGGACTCTTCTGATCGGGGATGCCGCGGGGCAGGTCAAACCCGTATCCGGGGGAGGCATATACCCCATATGCATGGCCGCCCCCGTCCTCAGAGACACCGTGAGGGAGAGCATAAGTGAGAAAAAGACATCAGCGCATTTCCTCTCCGTATATGAGAGAGGATGGAAGAAGATCATCGGCAGGGAATTGTCAAGAGGGTACAGGATAAGGAAGTTGTACACCGGGCTGTCGGACGATGACTTCGATACGGTTTACGGCATCATCAACAGGGATGATGTGAAACGGATACTCGACGGGATAGATCTGAACAGTCCCAGCACTGTTGCCGGACCGATGATGAGGAACCCGCAGGTCGGTCTGAGGCTCCTTCCTATCATACTGCGGGCGATCCTATGAAGATGACGAAGCAAGCCCGCATAGATTCATCGGAAGCATCCGAACTGATACCGTATCTTATGGAATTGGGTCTTGTCGACAGATCGGCGAAGATAAGCAGGGACGGGGACAGCAGACTCGTCCCGATACTCCCGGATAAAGAGGAAACGGCAATCGGCATGGGTTACGAATTGGTCGAAGGGTCCGCATACACGGCGGAGAGGAGAAGACCTCAGGAACGTTTACTCGACAGACTCTCCTGTCTTCCTCCGGAGATCATACCGTTGCTTCCGATGAAATGGGAGTATGTCGGGGACATCATCACAATAAAGCTGGACGGATCATGCCGTCCGTTCGGGGATGTGATAGGGAAGGCATATGCCGAGGTCCTCGGTGCGAAGACGGTATGTGCGGATATCAGCGGCATTTCGGGTGAATTGAGGAGACCCAGTACGGAAATCCTGTACGGAAGCGAAACAGAATCCGTGAGGCTGGAGAACGGCATATTCTACGAATTCGATGTAAGTAAGATAATGTTCGCCTCGGGGAATGTGGATGAGAGGTTGCGGATGAAAGAACTCGAATGCGGAGGGGAAACAGTCGTGGACATGTTTGCCGGAATAGGCTACTTCACGCTTCCGCTGGCTAAGTTCTCGGGCGCGAGGAAGGTATTCGCATGCGAGAAGAATCCCGATTCATACAGATACCTTGTAAAGAACATCGCACGCAACGGCGTATACGGGGAAGTCATACCGATACTGGGGGACAACAGGGACATCCCCGGAAAGAGATTCGCGGACAGGATCATAATGGGTTATGTACAAACGACCTCGGAATTTATACCGAAGGCACTGGACATGATCAGGACAGGCGGGATCATCCACTATCATGATACATTCTATGTCGGTGAGTATGAAGAGAGGATAGAAAATCTATTCGAAGAGAATGCGGGCGGGAAGTATGAGATAGAACGGATACGGGAAATCAAGTCGTTCGCTCCGTCGGTATCTCATTATGTCGCGGATGTGAGGATATATTAAACCGATTCGCCGGAGCCGCTGGCTGTGAGCAATGTGTTCATGGCATCGCGGTACTTTTCACCGTCGGCATCTATCACGGCCTTCGCGAAAGGAACCAGATAATCCGCGAAATCCTTCTCGCCGTCGGTTAGACGCATAGGGATATCGGCGCCGTTGCCCGCGGCGAACAGGAAGGCCGCGGCAAGAGACCTGTGCTTGTGATCTTTAAGCGTCTCGGAGGATATCGATTTGATGATCATCTCGGTACCTCCGACCTTTGCCGCCTTGGCCAGCGTGTCCGATAATTTTGTTATCGGCTTTGGTTTTCTGAATTCGGGGAGGCTTGCGACCACGTCCGCGGAAATATGCATCCGGTAGGCCTCTCTCAATACCTGTGATGGCTGGCTCTTTGGCTTTTCTTGTATTTTATCCGCGACCGACTGTGAGGTATGATGCGAGATGATCTCTTTCCAGTGGGCGTCCCAGAGATACGCAAGCACATCGGAGACCTTCCCGTTCTTTATGACGACCGGTTCGGGTACCGAACCGAGGAACGACTTCACCGTCGCCTTCTCATCTTCCGGGCCGGAAAGCGCGTCCATGAAACCATCAAGGTCCGAGCCGTAGTTCTCCGCCCCTATGATATACGTGGCGGTCTCGCCGCTCTTGAGATCACCCAGCTTCTCTCTCTTTATGGTGTTCAGCAAGGTCCTGTCGTTTATCTCGCCGCGCAGATATTTCTTGAGAAGATCCCCCTCGACCTTCGCCATATCGCTCTCGTCGGCCGAGTGGTAAGGGTGTATCACCGTGACTTCTATGTCGTCGAGAGGATCGACCGCACAAATTTTGGATATGAGATATTGGACCGTGGAAACCTCTTTGGCGCAGTTCTCGCATATTCTGATGTGTTCGTCGAGAGATTTGATCCGTATGTCCAGAATCAGCGCATCGGTGTGACCGCAGCTAAGTCCGTCATCCCTGAACTCGTACGGGGAATCCCAGAACGTCTCGTAGAGGTAGTCCTCCGGCATGTTCGGAAGATCGGAGCACACCAGGCCGTCCTGGAACGAATACAGATGGAGCCTGTTCTTCTTGATGAATGCGTTATAGTACAGGAGTCTTATCCGCGGGTCATTGTAATACTGGCAGCCTATGAGCTTGTCATTCCCGACGGAACCCCTCACCGCGAAAGGCACCTTCTCCCCGCCGATGGTCGCGGTCGCCAGCATGGGTATCTTCCCGGCCGCGCTGAGGGATATCGTTCCGGCATAGGCCTTCGCCATATCGTCAGATCCCTTCGAAGCTAATTTCAGCAGCGCTTCGGCGTTGTCACTGCGTTTAGAGATGTCGTGGATGTTCTTGAACGTCTTGTCGAAAAGGCATTTCCTGCAGTTCCCGGCACACATCGGCCTGAGCAGGGCCGGGTCGACAGCAAGGTTTTTGGAACGTTCCAAGATCTCTCCTTCCAGTCTTTTAGGTGTCTGTTTTACGCCCCGCATTCTGAGACGTTTTTTGGTTGCCATGTTGTCTCCTAATATGTGACCATTCTTAAATAAGTGATGAAACGCGGCGTTCCGCCCCGCATCCTGTCGATTTTTCCGTATGCCGTTTCAAAACCGACAGATTGTCCTCTGTGATCAGTCAAGCATAACAATATTATCTGCCATCTCTTCGAATCTCGGATCGTGTGGCTTATTATGATCGTGAGATCCTCCTTCTCGGACGATCCGATGTATCTGAGCATATGCTGTATCCCCGCATCGTCCACACCGGCGGAAGGCACGTCAGGGATGAACACGGGGTTCCTTCTGCCGAGTGCCTTTATCAGCATGACTTTCCCTCTACTGCGGAAGGGGTGTTGATCTTCGGATCCCGATGATCGGGCAGGTCGGAATTCTCTCCGGAATACATCCGATACACCCCGAAAACTTGATTATCGATATCACTTCGTACCTATTATATCTTTTAAATATATGTAAAAATATTATGATATATATGAAAGCGATTCATAAATTTATTTTGGTTTTCGCAGGTGCCCCCATGCTTGCCATGCTGATCGTATTTCCTTTTTTCCGGAAATGATTCCGACTCATTTCACAAAAGGCACACCGGACATCTGGTCGGATAAGCACAGTATGGCCGCATTAGCGGCCACATTCCTAATCCCCGCAGTTTCGCTAACGCTATGCGGTTCGATCATCGTGACTCTGAATGCACTGATTAAAAGAGACCGCGTTTCAAAGAGCACTTGCACTGTAATAGAGATAACGGCGTTGCTCCTCTCCGTGATGTTCCTGCTGTCGTTTTCATACACCATCAATCTGGTACTGGGAAACACTGCCCTGGAAACCACTCCGCTCAACAGGCTGAACATGACCGGTTTTGTGGGCGCGGTCCTCATAATATTCGGTGCGTTGATGCCGTTTGTTGGGAAAAATGAATATTATGGGGTCAGAACCCCCTGGAGCATGAGGGACGATGTCTCTTGGAAAAGCAGCCAGAAATTCGGAGCCGTTGTGGCAGTCCTGTCCGGAATCGCGATCATTGTCGGGAACCTATATGTCGGTGAATTTATTGTCTCCATGATCCTGATGCTGATCCTTTTGACGGTATGCGCACTGCTGTGTTGCCTTCGGTCGTATTATGTTTCAAGAAAGTCGGACAGACAATCGAATGAAAATTAAAAGACAGTGTAAACATCTCCCGGAACGTCTTCTAGGTTCAGGGGAGTCCGCGAACTCACCCGCGGTATCCCCTCTGTGACAGATCGATGGCACATCACGGCGCCCGTCCCGTTCTACGAATGCGCCGGCGTAGACATGAGCGGCATCATCCCGTCATGAAATCAAGGTCGGCGGATGGTTCCAACACCCGAATAACCGGATTCCCGCTATGCCGCGAGCACTCACAGACGACTTCGTTCACTTCGCCGCTGTGAGAGTTCGTGTGTTCGTGACTTGTGTGTTCTGTAAGTGTTCACGATGTTTGTTGATAAGAGAACGGCGGGCCAGATATCACAATTTTTAAGTAATGCGAATATGGTAAACAATAGATTAGTATGAGATTGCCCACAAAACTAGGAATAGTTATGTCAATTTTACCAATGATCATAACTATTATTGTTTTTATGTTACTTCCTGAGAGCATTCCCGCGCATTGGAATGATGAAGGGGAAATCACCCGATGGAGCAGTAAGTATGAGTTTGGTCTTTTCATCATCCCTATCGTGTGTATGATCTTCGGGCTGGCATTTACCGCGTTAGGTGCCAATGTCAGCAAAAGAAATCAGGATGTTTCATGGAACTATATGGACGAATTATCGGTGGGGCTCTCTGCATTCTTTTTGCTTATTACCGTATATGTGTTACATCTTGAGATAAGCAGTGTAGATCTAATCACACCTTCATTATCGGGCCCTAATGCGGTACCGATAATAATCGGAATAATCATGATTATTTTGAGTATCGGCATGATCTTCACCAAATCGAATATTTATTTTGGAATAAGAACCAAATGGAGTATGAGCAGTGAAGATAATTGGAAAAAAAGCCAAAAATTCGGTGCACTTCTGTTTTGCATCGGGGGACTGATAATCGCAATTATTGGAGGATTCCTTTTGGAAGGAAAATGGTACCCGATGATTTTTTCGCTAACCGTTGCGATCATATTAGGCTCAATCTCGGTGTTGCAATCTTACTGTATTTCAAGTGCACCAAGATGTGAGTTCATATGATTCCAAATGAGGGTATCTTTTGGCCCTGGGGCTTGTGTCGTTGGGTTGGGTGTGTGTGCGTGGT
>JAITTK010000105.1 GCA_031287135.1 Candidatus Methanoplasma reticulitermitis | reverse complement strand
GTCGACTTTCTTGTTCCACCATTGTTTCCTCTTATCGTAACACACTGTCCGAGTTGTACGGTCATGAGTCCGTGGACGAGACCAAGAAATACATCGGCTCTGGCCAAGAATCTGGTTTGAATCCGCGATTCGCATAACCCTCAAAGTATTTCCAAATCAAATGGATTCTCGATCCATTTTGATCTTCCATTTCCTATAAGTTTACCTTTAAGACGTATTGGGTTCTTATTTTGTATTGCTTGATATGCTAAATCCCTGTCGTAATCTACAAAATTTAATTTGGCTGTCTGCAACTTGCCATCTTCTGATATAAATCTTAAAGAATCCCTTCAGGCCCGCCATACCGAACGGATGCGAACCCGACCCGGGTGTTTATCATCGCGGAGGTGTTCGCGTTTGTTTTTCCGCCGAGACAAAAGGAAACTTGTGCTTCAAATATATACATATATTAGACAAATGCTTACTTCATCGACAAGATGTGATGGTATGCGAATCGTTCTTATTTCATGCGTAGCTAAAAAGCGTGACGTTCCTTCGACTGCGAAAGATATGTACATCAGTCAGCTTTTCAGAGGTGCGTACAGGTACGCTAAAAAACTAAATGCGGATAGGGTGTTTATCCTCTCTGCAAAGTACGGACTACTCGAGGAATACGACAGTATTGAGCCGTATAACGAAACGCTTAACAATAAAACTGCGGCCGAAGTCAAAAAGTGGGCGGACGGGGTTCTCGTTTCGCTTGCGGAAAAGACAGATTTGCAAAATGATGAATTCGTGTTCTTGGCTGGCGAAAAATATAGGAAGTATCTCGTTGGGCATCTTCAACATGTCGACGTGCCGCTTTTGGGGATGCGAATCGGTGAACAATTGGCATTCTATAAGGAGAATGCCTAATGCCCGATCTGTGTGCGCAATTACATACACTCATGCGGAGCGGCAAACGCTTTGATTTTGGTATGGGCTATAAATCGATCCCCGACAACGGCATTTATATCATGTTTGAAAAGGGAGAGACGGCGCATGAAGGTGATAGGATAGTGCTCATCGGAACAAATACCGGTGACAAGCAGCTTGGAAATAGGATTCATCAGCACTTTGAAGAAAACAAAAACAGAAGCATCTTTCGCAAGAACATAGGAAGATGTATTTTGAATCGAAACGAAAACCCATACCTGGCAACATGGGAGTTGGACACCACGGCAAGAGCGAATAAGGAACTTTACGCGGATCGCATCAATTCTGAACTCGAAGCTGAAATTGAGAAGCAAATATCATCCTACATACAAAGCAACTTTAGTTTTTGTTTATTCAACATACCTGCGAAGGAAGATAGATTATATTTTAAAGTACGAATGATCGGAACGGTTTCAAGTTGCAATAAGTGCCATCCGTCGGCAGAGTGGCTTGGTTTGCATAGCCCCGTAGAGGAAATAAGGGATAGTGGTTTGTGGCAGGTGAGGGGATTGTATAAAACTCCATTGAGTGAGGAAGACCTTGTTCTCGTTTCCGAGTTACTGGTACAAAACCCGGTTGGGGGGTAATGAAATTACGGAGGAGTACCGAAAATGGCTTTCCAAACACCTTTAACGATTGTGGAGATAATCAACGATATTCACGCTAAAACTATCTGTTGCCGTCGATACAGCGCGAGTTCGTGTGGAGTCAGAAACAGATAATCGGACTGTTCGACAGCCTGATGCGCGACTATCCGATTAACTCATTTCTCTTTTGGAAGGTGCCGAAAGAAAAAATGTCCGAGTTCAAATTCTATGAGTTCATTCGCGATTTTCACGAAAAAAACCAACGTCACAATCCGCCTGCAGATATCGGCGGCAACAATGGTGTCATGGCTGTTCTGGATGGTCAACAACGGCTCACCTCGCTCTACATTGCGCTCAAAGGTTCTTATGCTTCAAAGATACCACACAGACGGTGGAATGATTCGAGCGCATTCCCAAAAAAGCGACTCTATCTGAATCTTCTGTCAAAGTCAGACGGCGAAGATCCGGAATACGATTTCGCTTTTTTGACCGAAGGTGATGCAAAGGAAGCGGATGACGATCATCATTGGTTTCGTGTAGGCGATATTCTTGATCTCAGGGAGCAATACGAAGTTAATGATTACCTCTCAGATGCCGGGATCATGCAAAACCCGGACAAGGAAAGGGGCAGTCTGGCAAGCAAGACGTTGTTCCGTTTACACAAGGTCATTCACGTCAATCGGAGCATCAGCTATTATTTGGAGCAGAACACCGAGTTGGACAAGGTTCTGAACATCTTCATCAGATTGAATAGCGGCGGAACAACCCTTTCCCATTCAGACCTCCTGCTCTCTTTCGCAACTGCACAATGGGAACATCGGGATGCGCGGGAAGAGATAACGGGATTCGTTGACGAGATCAACGGAATCGGGCACGGGTTCAACATCAACAGAGATATTATCCTGAAGGCCTGCCTCGTCCTCTGCGATATGCGGGACATCAGGTTCAAGGTGGACAATTTTGATCGAACAAATATGCTGAAGATCGAATCCGAATGGGATAACATCATGAAAGCGATTCGCGGCGCGGTCGCGCTTGTCAGCGGATTCGGATTCAGTCGGGAGAACATCACGTCAAACAACTTGTTTATCCCGATCGCCTATTATTTGAAAACCATCGGTTTACCGAATAATTTTGACACCTCGGCAGCAACAGCCGCAGACAGGAGGGCCATCAAAAAATGGTTTGTATCCTCGTTATTAAAAAAGGTTTTCAGTTTGGAGCCGGACGGTTTTCTGAAGCCTATTCGAGACATCATCGGGCAGTGTGGTGCGGAGGGATTCCCGGCTGAAAAGATCACTGAGCATTTCAAAAGAACGAACCGTACGCTGCTGTTCACGGAAGATGATTTTAATAATCTTCTGTGGAAAGAATACGGTGACCGCGATACCTTGGTCATATTGTCCGTTATCTGTCCGTGGGCGGATATGCGCAACAAATTCCACGTTGATCATATGTTCCCGCGAAGCAGGTTTACTAAGAATCATTTACGCTCCAAAGGCATATCGGACGAGCACGATGCAGAGTTTATCGATAAACGAGACCGCATTGGCAATCTGCAACTTTTGGAAGGTATCCCGAATATTGAGAAAAGCGATAAAGATTTCAAGGAGTGGTTTGAAACCGATCTCCGGGGATCAGAAGAGAGAGAGAGATGCCTATCGCCAACGTCATCTGATGCCGACCGATGTCGATATCTCATTCGAGAACTTTCCGAATTTTCTGGAAGCACGTGAACGTCTGATTCTCGAACAATTGAAAAAAGAACTTCAATGATTAACGGTCTTCCCGGATTTGAGTGGGAACGTTGCGGGTCGCATACGTCCCATTGATGTTCATGTCCGCCCAGGTACGCCGTTATCGGCCCCTGTATTCTCTATTATCAAGCATTCCCGCGGTGTTTCCATGCCGGGTGCCATCTTATCCGTAAATACGTATTGCCTTGCGTTTCGGCGTTTAGTGCGGCAGAATCCCATGATTGTTCGATCCCCGTCGCGGCGGAACGGGCAAATCGCATACGTGATCATTTTTCCATGGATGATGGCAGTATTCGGTTTTGACTTTTCATCATAAACATTGCGACAATCAAATAAATAGTGTATGTATAATACCCATCTTATATATTATGATATAAATAAAATCATATATGACTGTACGCGAGATACATATTTATATAACATCTGATTTAAATTCTTCGATATCAATTACATATTAATTCATTTAAAGATGGTGATTCGACATGAATATTAGATTAGAGGACGATGGGCGCAAATCAGCATTTGTAGCTATAGCTATATTGCTTATGATAGCGGTTCCATTTACTGCGATCAACTTCGGCGGAGAATATTCCTCCGCCGAACCGAGTGGAAACATAATCTACGATGCAAACGGCGGAACATGGCCGGGAGCCCAGCCGTCCTACAGTCGCGGGCTGCATGAGGAATATACGGTTCAGTTCGAGAACATACCTCAGCGCGCCGGCTATTTCTTCACCGGCTGGTCGTTAACTTCTGGAAATACCCCGGATTTTGAATCCGAGATCGGCAATTGGGACAGCAGGACTCTGACCGTTGACTCGGCGTCCCTGACGCTGTATGCATGCTGGAAGCAGTATGATAGAAAAATAACTCTGAGTAACCAAAGCTCCATTTCAACGACAAGCATCGGAAGCGGAGACGCCGGAAAGTACATTTTAATAGAGGGCGGAGGGAACAACAACAGGATTCAGATCGATGTTGGTTCCGGAAAGGTGCATGTCCTCGTTCAGGACCTCCGTGCGAACAATTCGTCGAACGGGTCGGTTTTCGATATAAGGAACGGCAATGTCGTTATGCAGTATGCCGGTAGCAACGATTTCATTGAAAACTCCAATCACAATGCTGTTATCCATGTGTCCGGGGGAGCGTCCCTCATACTTCAGGGGCAGGGAAATTCTGCTCTGACGATTCAGAAAACCTCCACGGCTGACCATTCCGGAGGTGCCGGGATCGGCGGGAATGGAAACGACGGTGGAGCACCGGGCAAGAATAACGGCCTTGATGCGGGAAACATACAGGTCGAGTCCGGAGTACTGACGATCAGTATGAGAAGTTCGGTCGGCGGCGGCACATGTTATTCCGGGATAGGCGGAGGCGGGTCGACCTTCGGCTACGCCGGGGATGCCAAAGGAGTATACATGTACGGAGGGACGACGACAATAACGATTGCCGGGCAGTATGTGAATTCCTCGGGGATAGGCGGCGGGGCGAGCAGGAACGGGACCGCCGGGGATGGGAATGTCTTCATCAAAGGCGGGAACATAAACATCAACCTCTCTTCAAACACCGCAGATAACGAGGAGATTACCGGGTCCGGTATGGGCGGCGGCGGTTCGTGGGATGGTAGGGGGGGGAAAGGCAACGTAACGATCGACGGCGGGATTGTCGATATCTCGGTCATAACCACGGACAGAACGCCCGCCAGCGGGATCGGCGGAGGAGGATCATACAATGGCAGTAACGGCGGGGACGGGAACGTCGCGATAAACGGCGGGACCGTGAAGATACAGATGGGCGATATCAGCCGGGGATACCTTCTGGGCATATACGGTGCGGGTATAGGCGGAGGCGGTATCGAAGGTAACGGGACTGCAGGCGAAGGAGTTGTGACCATAACCGGCGGTGACGTCTCGGTCTCCAAGAAGCATAGCAACACCAACAACGGAAAGAGCAGCGGTGCCGGTATAGGCGGAGGCGGATCCGGCGAGAGCGGCAGTTCGAATCCGAACACAGGCCAAGTCACGATCTCGGGCGGCAACGTATACGTCGACATGACCGCTCGCTCTGGCGATCAGTTCACCGGCGCCGGTATAGGCGGAGGCGGGTACGGACATTCGGCGAACAGCAACAAAGGCGCGGCCGGTACCGTGACAGTAACAGGCGGTACCGTGACGGTCAACAGGGCCGGGTCCGCCGGCCAGGACATAGGCGGAGGCGGAAACATTACCAACTCCGCAACCGTGGACGGAGGATCGATAAGGCTCACCGGAAGTGACGGAGGAACCCTGTCGTCACCCAAGGACTCCAAGGGCAACGCACTGTACAAGACCACGGTGCCCGATACCGGCGATTCGGCCTCGGTGTTCGTGAAGAGGGCCGCCGCCTCTGGCTGGCTGAAGAACGGTTCCCCGTATTATTCGGATTTCGGCATAACATCCTCTCACAAACTCGGCGCGGCAGCGAAGGATACCAAGCTCTACCTGTATCTTCCGGCGGCCCAGGCGTCAGATCCGAACGGGATATCGGTCGAAACTGACGGAAAGACGGGATTCGTGAATTATTACACATCGTCCGGCAACAGCGGTACTGTAACCGCGGTCAGAGGCAACGACCCAGCGATCCCGAACGGGACCACGGTCAGCGGAGGATACAGCAGGTACTACCGTATCATCTACAAACTCGCACAGGGGATTGACCGCACGCACGACATAGTGCACTACAGCGATTCGGCCTCCTTCTTCTCGCAGGAATTCACGAGTGACTCCTCGCACACCCTGCAGGGCACCTTGAGATATCTGTACATGTACAAGAGCAACGGCACTACGGACACATGGTATCCGCTGTCCGAGAACAAGCCGTACACATATGCACTGGTCCCGGCCTACGACCCTGACAACCCCGACTGGGACAGTACACGCCGCACCTCGCCGTTCTCCATGACGGCGCCTGTGACGGGTAAGCTCGTGATCGCCGTCGGGTCGTCCGAGACCGCCACCTTGAGTTTCCACGACCCGGTGTCCGGCCACAACAACTCCGTGAAGACGCTGCATGCAGGTATAGGATACCTAGTCAATCTGAACGAGCCCACCGCCTCATGGGGGTGGAGCACGGTATTCCAGGATTATCAGCTTATAGGATGGCAGGACTCGCAAGGAAAGAGGTATTTCCTGGAGGACCCGTTGGTTCTGAGGGAGACGTCAGAGACGCTGACGGCCCTGTGGGGCGCCGTTCTGGAGCTGGACATCAATGACTCCGGCGGAGGAGATCTGCAGTACAATATCGAGAACGGACCGTGGACGGACTACGGGGGAAGGGTCATGGTGGACCTGGGGAAGAAGGTCGGGGTGAAGATAACCGCGACCTCGGGATATCAGTTCCTGCATTGGTCCGACGGAACCAGAGGCTACATCTCAGATACAATCACGGACATAGTGCTGAATCATAACACCGAATACAAAGCATACGTCTCCAGCGACGCCGTGAGGCTGCATCTGTCGTTCGCCGGGGCCGGGAAGACCGCCGTGTCGGCCGTCTATTCCGCCTCGGAAAGGGTGAACATCAGTCCCGAGTTCTCTTCCGACCAAGTGCTGCTTTTCGATAAGAACACAACTCTGGCACTTACCGCGGCGGCGACGGGGACAAACAATAAATTCTCGTATTGGCAGGGGGACTGGGACGGGGACACCGTCAGCACGTTCAACCCGCTCGGGTTCAACGCTACGTTGGATAACACCTATGTCAAAGCTGTCTTCACGACGGGTGCGGGTGTGGGCCTGACCATCGTTTCGGACCCGGCTGCCGCCGGAACCTTCGAGTTCCGCGTGAGCACCGACGGAGGCAGCACGTACAGCGGGTACGGCCCCGTATCCCTCGTCAGCGGCACCGGCATCATATGGACGGATCCGACGACGTACGTGGATTACACCGCGAACGCGGAGAGCGGTTATGTCTTTTCCAGATGGACCACGGATTATGACCTGAAAGGGCCCGGGGTCACCGGGTCAGGCGAGCCTACCGTGACAGGCACGGTCATGGACACTGACAAAGAGTCCGTGGCGCATTTCCTTGCCAACGGGGATTACGTCTCCCTTGCCCTGAGCGCAAGGATGGCGACATCTCCCGGCGTGCACGTGCCTTCGAACATATACTATGAGATCCCGGGCGAAGGGAAAGCGTGGACTTCCATGAATTCCACGCTCCACCTCCCGCGATCGTCGACGACATATGACGTAGGGTTCACGCATTGCGATTCCCCCAGCGGCTTCATTTTCGACCATTGGAATGGATCCGAGATACTGGGCGGTCCCACAACGGATACCGTGGTCATGCCGATAGGGGTCAATACGGCTCCGGTCCTCACCGCATACTATTACAGCAGCAGCCAGTGGCTCACGGTGGAATTCGACGCTGTATATATCGAAGGCGGGTCCGAAAAACCGATGCTCGGAGAGGTGATACAATACAGCTATGACGGGAACACATACAGGGTTGCCCACGGAGAATCCGACGCAATGCCGCCGAACAGGAACATAACCATAACAACCCTTCCTTCCGGAGGCTATTCATTCTCCAGATGGGTGACCGACGATCAGAACATCGGGAACACCAACAGCGGGACCATCACTCTGAACGTTAGCGTCCTGTCACAAACGGTGCATATCAAAGCGATATTCGTTCCGCACAACGCGGAGACCGTCGTCAACCTTCAGACGGACGAATGGGACGGGACCAATTACAGCGGGATCCCCGGTGCGGTGTTCAAGTATACCATCGGAAGCGAGGTGGGTTATGCGACGGGCATGCTCATCCTCCCCTCCGGGACCTCGGTCAGCATGGAGGTCCACAGCGGGATCCCCTCCACACACAGTTTCTCCACGTGGATGGGACTGGTGAACGGGAACAGCACCGCGGCATGGATCGGTTCGCTCCCTTCGGAATCGCATGATCTGACCGCGGTGTTCGTCTTGACCGCGAACTCGGTCACCGTCTACGTGAAGTCCTACGATGACTCCACCGGCGGCACGGTCCCCGGCGCTTCCTATGAATATAAGATAAACGGGAGACCCTTCGCCGGCATGGCCGCCGATATAGTCACGGCGGCCGGCGACTCGGCCACCGTACGGCTCGTCGCCGCACCGGGTTCATACGTCTTCTCGAGATGGACCGGAGCGGCATCCGGCCTGGACAAAGAAGGCGTGACAGTTCATACTGGCATATCTCCGGACTACACGGTCAACGCATGGTTCGTCCCGCTCAGCGGGGCGGTGTACCTCAGTCTCGGGACGCTCGGCGACGGATCGGGGGACATAGACGTACTGATAGACGGAGCAGTCTTCCGCACGGGCGCCCCCTCGTCCAACAGAGCGGTAATACCGATAGCGGCCGGAAAGGACGTGGAGTTCATAGCCGTTCCGAAATCGCCGTCGGACGCATTCATCTGGTGGACCGGCAGTCTCTCCGGTCAGACCAACCCGGAGACGCTTGCAAACATCATATCCGACAAGACGGTGGACGCGGAGTTCACCGCATCCGGAACATACACGGTCACCTCGGCGGTGTCGGGCAGCGGTACGGTCCAGTTCTACCAGAACAGCATCTGGCAGGCATTCCCTTCAGGCGGGACGCTGACCGTACAGAGAGATTCGGACCTGGATGTGAAGGCGGTCCCTGATCCCGGCAGTTCGTTCGTGGCATGGTCCGGCGACCTTATCGGCAACGGGCCCCAGCACACCCTGGGCGTCTATTCGGACAAGTCGATCACGGCCTGGTTCCACGCCACGGCGGACGTGCGCATACTGACCGTGGACAAGAACGGCGGGAACGTCAACGTCGGAGTGGGGACGATACCCGCATTCGATTACGGAACCCTGCCTGTCAATGTCCCGAACGGGTCGCAGGTCGTGCTGACCGCTAGCAAAGCGGGCTCCAACTTCTCGTATTGGGAAGGAACCGTGAACAGCTCGGCCAATCCGCTGACGATCGGCAGTTTCGGGCGGGATCACACGGAGAAGGCCGTGTTCACGGACCTGGGTCACGGGAAAATCCTGACGGTGAACGATAACGGAGGCTCCGTCACTCTGACGGTGGGTGCGATAACATTCGATTATCTGAATCCGATATATATTGCCACGGGTACGTCCGTCATCCTGGAGTCTTCGGCATCCCCGACGGGAGCCAGATTCTCATACTGGTCCGGCGGCATCTCGAGCGCGGCCAACCCGGCCCCGGCCTTGACGGTGGATTCCGACAAGACCGTCTCGGCCAACTACACCGGATCCGACAGGGGAAAGACCCTCACGGTTTCCGTCACAGGCAGCGGTACCGTTGACATAACCGTGAACGGCACCACCTTCCTATACCCCGGAACGCCCGTGAACATCGCCACGAACTCGGTCATGTCGCTGGAAGCGATACCGTCCGTACTCCCGGTAGGCAATGTGTTCATCTGGTGGTCCGGGGACCTCAGCGGCCATGTCAATCCTCAATCTCTGACGGCGGACGACGATAAAACGGTCGCAGCTCTGTTCTCTGATAGCACATATGCCGTGACGACGACCGCGTCCGGCAACGGCTCAGGCAAGGTACAGTTCTATCAGAACTCGGTCTGGCAGGATTTCCCGGCTGGACCGATAACGGTCCCTAACGGATGTGTACTGTCGCTGACGGCAGTGGCCACAACTGGTGAATTCATTCGCTGGACCGGGGCCCTTTCCGGACAGACCAATCCCGAGACACTAACGGTCGATACTGACAAAACAGTGAATGCAGAATTCACCCAGAGCAGCACATACACCCTTAACCTCTCCGCCACGAACGGAGGGACGGTGGAGTACATGGACTGGAACAGCGGCAATGTCTGGACTGTGTTCCCGGCCGGCGGTATGACCGTACCCGCGGGCCAGCAGGTGGAGGTCAAGACCTCCAACGGCACCGCAGGCTACCTGTTCATCTGGTGGGCGGGGACATCGGGGGACCTCGTATCGTTCAGCAGTGCCGTGTCGGCAACAGCGACGATAACCGTGAACCACAACGTCACCGCATCCGCCGTGTTCGAGTTCAACGACGGTCCGGGGGGATCGCCCGACACGGCATACATGTTAAACGCCGAGTACGGAGGAACCGGGTCAGGAAAGGCCCAGTATCAGTACGGTGGGGTCTGGTACGACGTTCCGTCCGGCGGGAAGTGGATTCCGGAGAACCACGTCCTGAACATCCGGGCCGTTGCCGTCACGGGTGTGTTCTACAGGTGGACGGGGGACCTCACCTCGTTTAACGCAGGCGAGACGGTGACCATCGACAGTGACAAAACAGTCAAAGCCTGGTTCTACAACGGGGGCGATCTGGTATTCATCACGGTCGAAAGGGACGGAAACGGCAAGGTCGAGTATGTATTCGACGGTTCGACGTACGAGTTCGTCTACGGGACTGCTACGGAGATACCGAGAGGCAATCTCAGCATAACCGCCACGGCATCATCCGGCAACTCATTCATATGGTGGACCGGGGACCTCACAACACTAAATGCCAATGAGAGCCTGAACGTAAACGGGAACAAGAGCATCAAAGCCTGGTTCTTCGCCGACGGCGACATAGCTCAGCTCACTGTGCAGAAGGACGGGACCGGGGACGGGACCGTCTCCGTGCAGAGGGACGGGGCTTGGCACGTCCTCCCGTACGGTGCGGTGAATGTGCCCAAGGGCAATCTTACATTCCGGGCTGCGGCATCGTCCGGAACGTTCTTCGCATGGACCGGTGACCTCACAGGCACCGATAACCCGAAGGACCTTGCGATCGACGGTGGCGAGGATGCCATAGTCTGGTTCTATTCCAGCTCGGATTTCGCGAACGTCACCGTAACGAGGGAAGGGAATGGCAAGGTGGAATACGAGTTTGGCGGAACGCTCATGGAATTCAGCTACGGAACTGTGACAAGGCTCCCCAAAGTCGTGTATGACATAGTCGCGACGTCCGGATCCGGCAGCACCTTCATATGGTGGACCGGGGACCTCACGACACTCAACGCCAGCGAGAGCCTGAACGTAAACGGGAACAAGAGCATCAAAGCCTGGTTCTTCGATAATTCGAAGATATCGACGCTGGATGTCGACATGGATGGCGACGGCGACGGAACCGTCTCCGTGCAGAGGGACGGCGTCTGGCATGATCTGCCGTATTCGGCGGTGAATGTGCCGAACGGCGATCTCATGGTCAGGGCGTTGGCTGCATCGGGCAGTTCTTTCGTATGGTGGACCGGTGATCTTTCGGACATAGTTGCGCAACAGAACCTCCTGATCGACGGGAAGAAGAGCATCACAGCATGGTTCTATCTGAACGGCAGCGTCACTTCGGTGACCGCGTCGACCATCGGGAACGGAACCGGATACATACAGTTCGATCATGAAGGGGTGTGGCACAACTTCCCCTCCAGCCAGCTGACCGTGCCGAACGGATACCATCTTACGATCTTTGCGGTGAATACGCAGGGAGACTTCGTGGGATGGACGGGCGCGGTAACTGGAATGAACAACCCCGAGACCTTCGATGTAGGCACGGTTCCGAGCTTCGTCACGGCGGAGTTCCATGTCGATGGATACACCATAACGACGATCATCTCCGGGAACGGATGGGTATCCCCGGCAGGGTCGGTCTTCATCGAGAAACACCATGATCAGACGTTCGTGATCACCCCGGGTACGGGTTCCCACGTGATCGATGTGATCGTCGACAACGTGTCTATCGGGCCTATGGATAACTACGTGTTCTTCAACGTTGACGCGGACCATATGATAGAGGTCAAATTCTCGCCGCCCCCGTCCAGCGGGTATGTCGTCACGGCGACTGCCGGGCCGGGAGTGTCCGTGGACCCGAGCGGGTCAAGGCCCGTGCCTGCCGGAAGCAATCACACCGTGTCATGGACCGCAGAACCGGGATACGAGGTGGTCGGCGTGGTGATAGACGGAATCAGCCGCCCTGACCTGGTGGCGGCAGGCAGCTACACTTTCTTGAGTGTCATGTCCAACCATGCGATGGTCGTGACCGCGGCCGAAACCGGCATATACCTCGACGTCACCGTCGTCGGAGGCGAAGGACATGTTATGTACAGCCAGGACGGCGGACAGACGTTCACGAGATACAACGGACGCGTGGAGCTGACCCCGATGGCGGACATAGTCCTGCTGGCGGTACCGACGGACGGGTACGCCGTCGAGAGATGGGAAGGCAGCGTGTACGGCACAGATGACAGAGTATCCATAATGGATGTGACAGGCAGTGTGACCGAGACCCTTGTATTCAAGGCGGCTCCGGTCAATCCCGGCAGTGACGACTTCTTCGGATCGCTCATGTTCATAATCCTGATGATAGCCGTGCTGTCCATTCTGCTGATCGGACTGCTCATGATACTTCTGGCCTCGCTCTCCAGAGGTATGGTAGACGTGGTCAAGATAGACAGCGACAACGCGACCATCATCGGAAAGAAAAAGGCACGGGCCAACCGCCCTTACATGTTCTCCGTGGAAGGAGAGGGAACCCTCGCATACCGCACGGGCGACAACACGGTGTGGAAGGAGCCTGTTCGGAAAGATGATGTATACGAGATTCCGGGAGATGATGTCACAGACACCCTGATGATCAGGGTGCAGTGATATCGTGAAGGGATTCATCGAATCCCACATTTCAAAACTTTTTCAGAACCCGTTTACAACCCCTCCCCTCCTCAAAGGGGGGGGGGGGAATCACGCACGGGAACACCGGTTTCCGCAGAAGTGGGAATATGATCGGATGAAAGGGAGCAAATGTTGCATATGGCGGTCCTGATGTCCATAGCTGTCGCGGCCGTGGAGGCTTTGGGTGTTTGCGCAGGAACGAGCGACAGCTTCGATTCCGTGCCGCAGACAGTCACAATGAATATGGACGATCACGCCGGAACGGGCAGTGTGCAGTGTACTGACAACAACAGACAACGGACGGCTTTTGTGAACGGTATTGCTGGCATAATACTAGATACGGTTAAATCGGAGTTCGAAGTTTCATATTCATCACGCTATCCCCCAGAGGAGAATGGAAATTATCATGGTTAATGACAGAGTGTTCGGAAATTTTCCGCAAAGTAAAAAAGGTGCGATCGAACCCATACAGTGGCGCGTTCTCGACAGACGTGACGGCGCCGTGTTATTGATCAGCGAATTCGTCTTGGATCGGCTCCCGTTTGACAGCGGCACGGCCAATAACTGGGCGGAAAGCGGCGTACGCAAATGGCTCAACACAGAATTCTTCAATACCGCATTCAACGAAAAGGAGAAATCAGCGATATTGGAGACGGAGCATGTGAACAATGCGGGCGGAAACACGGAAGACAAGGTTTTTATGTTGAGTGCCGAGGAGGCTCAGACATATTTCAAAAATGACGGCGACAGACAGACCATAAAAACCAAATATGCGATGAAACGCCTCTGGATACACAAGGCTGAACGGTATGCCTATTGGTGGCTGCGTTCACAAAGTGTTTACGCAGGCGGGGCGGTTGTTGTCAACGCGGCGGGTCACATCCATGACGGGATGAAAATAGGTACTGACGTTGTTGGCGTGCGCCCTTGTGTATGGATAAAGGATTGAAGCCTGCGGCCGACATCGCAATGTAACTGTACGGGTTCATGCGGTACGGTCGGCTTCAATCTCATCGAACCCGGTGAACGCCGGATCGGATACGCGGATCATCTAAAGATTTATCTGGGTCATACATACACATACATATGATGGCAACAACCTTGCGCCCCATCATCGAGATACGAAGTCGCCCTCGCGTCCGTCACGGGCGCGCCGACAATATAACAAGCCAATGGCATCTGCGGCCGTATCAGCCTTCAATATGAAACGGCATTATCATTTTTGTCCGTCGGCGGATGAGCGTTCATTACATCCATCGACAGAGATATGCATCCTAAACGACCGCAGAGCTCCCGGGGCACCTCAACAGTGGAACGAAGGCATATCCCGAACGGGAGAATGCATATCGCAGTATGCGGGCGAAAGCTATTTGGTATATCATGACGGTAGTCGGAACAGATATGTCTTTTTACGTGGGACCGTATTCCCGCACGAAGACCGGAGAGCATATGCTGAAAAATTCTGATCCTATATCATTCGAGGACCTCGGTGCAATATACCGCATGGAAAAGAAGTCCCCCACGTTATCGGCCGTCAGAAGGGATCTCTATTCCGCGATGGCCGGACTCATACTGGAGATCAGGTCAGAATATGAGAAACAATTGTCCACAGACCCGGACTCGATCATATGTGAAGGGGTCAATCAACGCCGCAAGAAAGCGGCGTCCATGTCAAAGGAGATAACCGAGATCAGGATGGGTAAGATCGCGTCTCTGGCATTGATAGGGGCGAGGGGCGGGCAGAATGTGCTCGAAAACCTTACGCCCGAGGAAAAGGAGTACTACGAGGACATCCTGAACATATCCCGAAGACACGTGAACATAACAGACAGGCTGAGCGGGAAGAGGAAATACGAGATACCCGAGATAGATCCGGAGCCCGTCCGAAAGAAAACGACCGAGCCGGAACAGATAGCAGAAGAACCCACGGCCGAGAAGATTATCGAGCCTGTTCCCGATCCGGAGCGGCTCCCGGAGGAAGTGTCCGACGTACAGTCCGAAGGGCCATCGGAGGAATGTCCGAAAGGCGATGATGAACTGATACTGATCAGAGTATTGGAAGATCTTCCGCCGTTCTCGGGTCCGGACAGGAATTACAAACTTTCCAAAGAGGATATCGTGAGGATGCCCAAGACAATGGCCGCGGCACTCATCAACAGGGATAAAGCGGTCGTCATCAACCCCGGACCTTAAGGGTCCTTGTGTCACCGCGGAACTCGAGACAGTCTATACGCATCCTCTTCATCCCGGTTATCTCCGCCACAGTGTCCCTTGCAACATCCGGGATGTTGTTCGTTTTGCTGAGATGAGCCAGGAATATCTGCCTGTTCTCATTCATGGTCCTTTTTATGGCTCCGGCGCAGTCCACGTTCGAAAGATGTCCCATGTCGCTCGCTATGAGCCTTTTGAGGTACTGCGGATACGGACCATCCGCGAGCATCTTTTTGTCGTAATTGGATTCTATGACCGCGATGTTCGCCTCTTCCAGCGCGTGTTCCACCTGGAATGTGAGTTTTCCGGTGTCCGTCGCGACCAGTATCTTCTTTCCCTCCGCCTCCACCATGAACGCGTTGGGCTCGGCCGCGTTGTGGGATGTGGGGAGGGGGGTTATGTTCATTTCCCCTATGCAGAAAGACCCCATGGTCGCTATCTCCGCATATTCGACATTGCTTATGCCGCTGCAGTCGAACGTCGCCTTGTTGCACATGACGGGTATGCCGAACTTCCTCGACACCGCCCCTGCGCCCGATATATGGTCCGAATGCTCATGCGTCACAAGAAGCGCCTTGATCGCTTTCTTCTCCACGCCTTCCTGTTCCATCAGCCCGGTTATCCTCCTGCAGCTGATGCCGGCATCTATCATCACCGCCTCGTCGTCATGCTGGATGACGATGCAGTTCCCGTCGCTTCCGCTGGCAAGGACGTGGACCTCGAACATCTGGCCTCAGACCTTCTTCTTATAGATATAGAATATTATATCCGATCTGGACAAGATACCCACAAGGACCCCCTGTTCCAAAACGGGGATACGGTTCACGTTGAGCTTCATCATCTTCTTCAGTGCCTCGACGATCTTCTCATCGGGAGATGTCGTGAGTACGCTTTTCACCATGACGTCCTCGACCTTCATCTCCGATATCACCTTGTTCGCGTCGGCGACGGCGGCATCCGAGGCATCACCGTCCATCGGCAGGCTGAGGAGAGAATGGGGATTCATATCTCTGTCAAGCCGTTCCTGATGTTTCAGGATCAGCCCGAGGATATCATTCTCCGTGATCATCCCTATGACGTGGCTCCTGTTATCGACTACCGGTGCGCCTGTGACATTGTCTACCGCGAACTTTATCGTCGCACGCTTTATGGTGTCTGTCGGTTTGACCGTCAATACCTGAGTGGTCATTAGATCCCTAACACGGAGTTCGTTCATCGGATTCCGGATGCGTCCATGAAGATATATGCATTTGGATTATTGGCATCGTCACGGGGGCAGAAGTCCGAAACGGATGGTTTTATCCGAGATGATGCAGGGGAAGAGACCCATGAGGCTCTGGGTGAGGCGGCCGATCGGTCGAGTATTCGAAATCCGGGTGTGTCCGGCACCTGTGCAGGGAGCGACATCCCCTATTGGCGGCAGGGGCTATGGTGTCTGCGGTGTATATTGGGACACTAACTTTTTCTTATCCGGGAATATCAGAACCATGCGGCATAATTCCGTTCCGGAATCCATGTCGCTTATGGCCTTGAATCCAAACTGTTCATAGAATCCTTTCAATTCCATCTTGCAGTCTACCGCGACACCCTGTATCCGACGATGGCTTTCGCATCCTTGAAGAGACTGAGCGCATCTGCCATGAGATCCGGGCCTATTCCCGGCTTCACGCCATCGGCTTTGCTGAATTGGCCAAGGAGGAATGAATTTATCGAATCGCCATGGAAATCCATTCTTCTCCTGAGACCATTTGATATTTTAGATGTGATCTTACCTTCCGTGATGACGGTCAATGCCAGAGAGAAATACGCAACTATCTTGCCATCGACTACTTTCAGGAAAGTACGGGATCTGTCGCGCTTCTCGTAAAATACTGCTTTCTGACGGAGAAATATCTCCAACTCCATATCACGGGAACACCTGAAAGTATCCAGAAAATTCAGAACGGACGACTCTCCCCTTGCATCCAATAAATCGGCAAGAGATACGATGCCATCAATCGATCTTCAGCCTCATTGCCAGCGTTTCCGTTCGGACCGAAAGAATACCGGCCGGGAGATATCACGTGAGTCAGTAAGTGTCAAATGCGGGTTTGTAACGAAAAGTTTTTTCGGCGTTTCAAAAGATAGCTGATGGTTGTTGATTACAAAGTGTCTTTATCCATTTCAAATCTTTTCACGTCTTTGCGGAAACTCTCACTTCCGGGAGACAATTTTTGTATCCTGACAGCTTTAAGACTTCCAACGCATAAGAATAACACAATGAAGCCAATTCCGCACAAACTCCCTGAATCCCAGAGAATCGGCCGAACGATTTTTCCGAATCCTTATGCGGTCAGCATTTGCACTCTGGACCGCAGCAAGTCTCTGCGGCGTCCACGGCCCTTCCGGCCGAACGGTCTGTGATCATCACCAGTCCGCCATACAACGGATCGCTGAGAACCTTCTCGGTCTTGTTGCATATCTCCAGCGCTTTCCCGAGTCTGTATACATGTCGGTCATCATCCTCGAACACCGGAAACGGTCCGACGGGGACCGCGAATTTTCCGGTGAACACACAGGGGCCAGGCACAGGCAGCACCTTGACACCCTCCGTCTTCTCGGGGACACCGTCCCGATATATGCTGAAATACCGGCTGTACGCATCCCCGCGAAGCATTTCGGCTACGGACGCCTCCACCTCGGCTGGCACATCTCTCACGAACACGTCCCCCGTCTCGATCGCGACCTTCGACGGCGGCCCGATCAGTACCGCCGTGAAACGCCCGGCGTCATCGCCGGGAGGATGCGGTTTGCTGCCGCAATACGTCGCAGAGATGAAATCCATCCCGTCGATGCGGGAATAGCTGTCCGTATGGACCGGATGTATCCCCGTGAATCCGGCCTCTCCCGCGATACGGTACAGGTCCGGGATCAGCATCGCTCCACCGAAACATCGGCTTATGAGATCCCTGTCGTTCTTCATGTACTCCGGAAGAGGGTCGAGGGAGAACACATCTGATATTATGAATCTCCCATCCGGCCTGAGCACCCTGAATATCTCGGAGAATACGGCCCCTTTGTCGGATGAGAGGTTGATGACGCAGTTCGATATGACCACATCGACCGATGAATCCTCCAGAGGGAGCTTCTCGATGAATGACCGGAAGAACTCCGTGTTATCGTATCCCAGCACGGATGATACTTCCCCCTTCGCCCTGTCTGCGACCTCCAGCATCTCCGGTGTCATGTCTATGCCTATCGCCTTTCCTTCCGGCCCCACGTACCTGGAGGCGATGAAGACATCCAGCCCTGCCCCGCATCCGAGGTCCGCTATCGTGTCCCCCCGCCGCAGATATCTTTTCGCATCCGCGAGAGGCGAGGAACATCCCTGATTCCTTCCGATCACCTCGGCGGGGATGAACTCCAGATCCTCGCGCCCGTATGCATTCGTTGCGCAAAGACATGATGCGCCGCCTTTCCTGGCTATCGATGCGTAGTCTTCCCGTATCCTATCCCTTCTTCCGTCGTCCGTATGGATCCCTCCCTTTCCGCCGCTCAGCGCGTTCATCATCTTCCCGATCCCGTCGATGACATCCGGGCACAGCGAATAATACATCCATCTGCCTTCCTTTCTGCCCCTGACCAGACCGCTGTCGCAAAGTGTCTTCATATGATAGGCTAGGTTCGGTTGCGTGAAACCGAAACGGAGCAGGATCTCACATGCACACATCTCCCCCTCGGTCAGCATGCTGACTATCTTTGCCCTGTTCCCGTCGCCGAGCGCCCTGAACACCCTCGTCTCATCCATTCCGCACACCGTGTAACATATAGATGATCATTTATGTATTTATAACAAAGCCGCAAAGCATATCTCTGTCCCGATCCGGACATACATGGCATTGATGGATGCGCCATACGGGCTCGACGGAAAAATTAATCAATGCCGAGATTCCGTGCGGTTACGGGGCGCATGGTTCTGAACACTGTTCTTGTGGCGGCCGCGATCTTCGTCTTCACATACGCCCTCATCTCTTTCAGGAACCTTCCCGGGATCAGGGCGGGTAGGGGGGCGGCCGCCGCGGCGGGCGGTACGCTGATGGTCCTCTTCGGAATAGTCTCCCCAGGCGATGTTCCCGGTCTCATAAACCATGACGTGATACTCCTCTTGCTGGGCATGATGATGCTCGTGATCGGCCTCGAGTTCTCAGGGTTCTTCGGGATCGTGTCCGGCATACTCGTAAGACACTCCGGCAACAAGGTGAGATTGCTCGCATATGTCATGATCGTCTGTGCGGTCCTTTCCGCCATAGCCCTGAATGACGCGATAGTCCTTATCTTCACCCCGATAGTCATAAAGTGCTGCAGGAGTACGAATGCGAATCCGATACCGTATCTCATCGGAGTCATGTTCTCGGCAAACATAGGCAGTCTCATCACCCCGATAGGGAACCCGCAGAATGCGTATATCGCATCGGAGGCCGGGATCCCCTTCGCTGATTTCGCGATGCACACTATCCCAGTGTCCATCCTGTGTCTTCCCGTCGCGTTCCTGCTGATCTGCATTATATTCAGGAAGAACCTGACATCCGGACCCTGTGTCGGACAGGAGTATCCCGACCCCGGTGTCGATAGAATCAGACTCCGGGCAACCGTGACGATAACCCTCGGTGCATTGATCGGATTCGCCGTTTCGGACATGATCGGCATCGAGACTTACGTCATCGCGATGACGGCCGGCACAGCGGCACTTGCCGTCGTGATGTCGAAATCACCCGGGAACATCGTCTGGGTGGCCAAGAAGATCGACTGGGGCGTACTGGTGTTCTTCATCGGTCTCTTCGTCCTCATAGGGGGCGTGTCCGGATCGGGATTGCTGGATCAGATCGCTTCGCTCTTTCCGGGCTTCGGGGAGGGGGAGACACCGTCGGTGGTCGGTGTGACGATATTCTCCGCCATACTGTCCAACCTTGTGAGCAATGTGCCGGCAACCGTCATGATAGCGGATATGCTGCCTGCTGGCGATATGGCGCTTTGGTTAGCCCTGGCCGCTTCCTCGACCCTTGCGGGCAACGCGACGCTCATAGGTTCGGCGGCGAATGTTATAGTGACCGAGCGCTCGGCGGCCGACGGCATATCGTTCGATTTCTGGAAGTTCGCGCTCATCGGTATCCCGGTCGCATCGATCACCCTGCTCATCGCCGCGGGCGTTCTGATCCTGACGGGCTGACCCCATCCCCGATCGGCTCGGATGAGGGCACATTACATAAACCCTGTGTGTCGGAAAATAAGGTTATGCTGTCTTGCGACAGCGGTTTTGTTCAACGGTGCTGCGTTGCCGGCCTGCCGGCCGCATACCTCGGTACGGCATGGCCCCCGTCCCGACCGGGAGACGGGTCCGGGGTGCCATGCCGCCTCACATGCGGCAGGTCTCCGTTCCCGCGGAACCCCTCCCTTCGACCGAGGACGAATATGATTTTTCCCTGCGGACCCTGTCCTTTCCGTTCATGCGAGACCCGTCCCTCGAGATCCTCACTGCGTCGAACGGTCCCGTGAGTATATCAGGATCATTGCGATCACCAGCAGAATCAGCAATAACAACAGCAACCACATGAACATGCCTGAAATACCGGACAGGAGACCGTTCTCCTCGAATGCCGCATTCATCTGTATCGAGTCGCGCACATTCAGTATCTGTATCTCGGAGTCGCTGCCCGATGCCGTGCCTGACCAGTTTACGAAGTGGTGTCCATTGCCTGCATATGCCCTCAGTGTCACATTCACGTCCGCGGCCATTGTGACGGGTTCCGAATACTCCTCGAAACCGCCGCCGTTCACACTGTATTCGACCCTGCCGTTTCCGTCGATGCTTATGTCCAGGACGATCGTCGTTTTTACGTTCTTTACCTCTATCGTGTGATCCCCGATCACATTCTCGAACGTATAGTGTCCCAGGGACGCGAACTGCGGATAGCTCACCCCGTCGATTATGATATCGGACAGTGAATATCCTTCCTTGGCCGAGAATTCGAAAGTCACGCTTCCGAATATGCCGACCGTGACATTTCCCGCCGGCGATATCACGGCACCCGGATCGGCTGCGGACGTTATGGTGAACGTCTGATTGACGATCTCCTCGGACCATTGGGCGATAAGCACGAATGTGTCGTTCATGAGTATACTGCTGCCCGCCGCGTATCTTCTGTTGTCCTCGCCCAGCCATCCGGTGAAGATGTATCCGGACCTTGTCGGTATTATCGAGGTCACAGTAGCATATTCTCCCGCGCTGTATCCCACTCTCGGTATGCTGTCGCTCCCTCCGTTCGACACATAGATCAAATATATCTCTGTCCCGGAGGAATCGATCCAGAATGCATAGAGCGTTATCTCGTATGAACCCGGGGCCATCTCGCTCACGGGATACGTTATCCCTGCTCCGTACGAGATATACTGGGCGGAACTGTCTATGCTCCAACCATAGAAACGGTGAGTGCCGATATCGGACATCGCCGCCGTGGTCACCGATCCTCCCTCGATAACGAATTCCGCCGATGGGGAAGTGCCGCGTACAGAGCTGTAGGACACCTTGTAGATGGGTACCGTGTAGAGGGTCATCGCAGTGACGACGGACGGTATCCCGCCGCCGGTGACGGGGTGCGTCGCCCCGTCCGCCGTGTACGAATACACGACCGATGCCCCGGTGTATCCGGGAGACATCTCCGCCGTCAGTTGATAATTCAAGGTGCCGTGCTGCACCATCAGCACGGTGTACGATCCATTGACCGCCGATACACCGTTGCCGAGTGTCAGGGTCACCGGCACCATCAGCGGGTCCGACGAGTGGTTGACCGCCCTCAGGTACAGCGTACCGTCTGCCGGCGTCCCTATCTGTGCCGCGGTGACGACACCGCTGTCGGATCCGTCCAGGATCAGTTCGATCCACGTCATCTTTCCGTCCGCAGAGTACTCCGTCACGAACATCCCCGTGTAACCGGGGGAATTCAGGACAACGGTGAACGTGTAATCGGAACCGGCCGGTACGTAGCTGTTCCCGGAGAATACGAGTGCCTCATACTCATCCATGCCGGTCGTATCTATGGCATACGTTACTCCCGGGTCCGCTTTTATGAACAGGGTGTATCCGGTGCCGGACACTGCCTCCGTCATATATTGGTTGTTGGCGAATACCATCGGGATCCAATCGGTTTCGTTGAACCCGTATACGACAATCGGGTTCACGCCAGAAAGGCCTGATGTCGCGTTCACCGTGTAAGTGTCCCCGGCGATGACGAAGTCCGCTCCGCTGAGCGTCACACTCGGCGATACATGCGTCGTCTTGTCCGCTTTGTAGATATCCACGGTCGAGATGGTTATCCCCGCATGGATGCCGGCCAGAGCAACGGACTGCCCGGACATTCTGACGAACTGCTCCGGCCCTCCGTCGTACCTGTAAGACACCCTGACGGGTGCCCCGTCGTATCCGGACGACATCGAGACGGTTATCGTCAGTGTCGACCCGTACGCTATTTTGTACCCTCCGCTGCCATCGTCCATCGCATCGACGGCAATGGCATCCACTCCGTTGCCGGGGGTTGCCAGGATAACCGGCAGATAGAGATCGTTCTCTTCGACCCAGATATAGATCGTATCGTGGATCAGGGACGCCTCTATTGTGTACTCGGGAGTGTTCACGGGGGTTTCCGTTCCCGAAACGCCGATTCTGTATTTGACCGCGAAAGTGCTTCCGAGGCCCTCGTACTCTGTTTTCAGACCGACGACGAAGGTGTAATCGCTTCCGGAATTGACGAAGTCCGCTCCCATGAAGAACAGCGGGTCCAGGGATATGACCCCCGAATAATCCACGGCATATGTTTCGATCATGCCCGATTCGACATACAGCGTGTATCCGCCGGTCGAGTTGCCTGCCCCGACGTCATTCACGACGAACCTATCCGCAGTCCCCGGCTCGGCGGACAAAGCCGTCGAGGACTGCGGAGTGTATCCGAAGCCTGCGGTCGCGAGTCTTCCTTCCTGGACCGTGACGGTGAATTCATAATCATACCCTTTCAGCACGAAACCGTCCCCCGTGATCGTTGTGCCGATAGTCTGTCTGACGGAAACCGTGTATATGTCGGTCGAGGATACTGTCAGAGGGACCGTTATGTTGTTTATAGTGTTCCCCGTCAGGACCGTCCAGCTGATGCCGTTGTCGGTCGAGTATATGAGCTCGACCGGTGCGCCGTCATATCCCGGGGCGTATGCGTACGTCAACGGCAAATCACCGTTGAAATCCACGGATATGGAACCGGATGAATTGCCGTTTATGGTTTCCACCCCGTTTCCGGGGTCGAACGTCACGGTAACTTCGGTCGTTTTGAACTCGGTCTTGATATACAGGGTGCCGGTGCCCGAGTCAGCCACGGAGAAACTCGCCGTGTTACCCGTTATCGTGACGGGGATCAGGGGATTTCCCCAATCGAGGACGTCATTGGTCACCATGACATCATACGTTCCCGTGTGTCCGTCTTTGACGGTGAGTTCGAAATCATACGATCCGTTCTCCGGGATCTGGACATCTCCGACGAAATCGAAGATCCCCTCATCCACGTTGTCGGTGTTCACGTCCACCCATCTCCACTCCGCATAGTATGCGATGCTCTGACTCGGTATCTCGAGTATATCGCCCGCCCCGTACAGCACATTCGGAACGGAGGGGTCATACCAACCGACGAATGTGAATCCTTTCGGATGCGTCGGTCCCTCGGGGAATTTGAACGCATTGTCGCCCACGGTACCGATTATCGGCGGCACGATCGACGCGCCTTCCGCATTGCCCGTGAATATGACAAAGTTCGTCCACCAGGCGTAGAGCGTCGTGTATTCGGTTGTCGGCAGACTGTACGTGCTGCCGGGCACGTACATCTCCCCGGAACCGTACGGACTGGTGTTCCAGTTGCTGAATGACGAGTCTCCGAACACCATCCCCGCCGGCCTCATGGCCGCAACGAAACTGGTACTGTCGGAATAGTCGACGCCGACAACTGTCGATACGGGTGCTTCGCCGGTCCCGCCGTTCACATTGTATGTAATGGTTATCTTGATCGGTACCCAGTATGCATACAGGATGTAGTTTCTGCTTATGTTGTCCAGACGGACATTGCTCATGTCTGCGGATGATGCATCGTGCGAAGATGCCCAGCCGCCGAACGTGTATCCCGATTTGACGAGACTCGCTGCGGACGATACGGTGTACGACCCCTGATACTCCACGATGGCCGTGTCCGGAAGCGTTCCCCGGCCCCCGTTGGGGGAATATGATATCGAATAGGTCATCTTCGGGACATATATCGATATGGTCCCTGATCCGTTTATCCCATCCAGACTGAAGGTGTTCGCGGTTTGCGTTCCCCTTTCGAAGTCTATCTCCCCGCCGCTCCATATCAATCTCACCGAGACCTCATCGGAGTTTATGTCATAGCCCATGAGGGCATGGACGGTCACATCGATCCTGGAATCCGCCTCGTATCTGTACACTCCCGGAAGCGGGTCCGTGGAGAACCCGTCCCCCGACAGAACCACGACCGTATGCCTCAGCTTGCCGGCCTCTATCGTGACCTCCACATCGCCACTGAAATCGGATACATAGTAGTACCAGCCGTACTGGTTGTTCGATCCGCGGGTCACGGTCCCGTTGTTCGCCGTCGACGGTGTGGTATGCACATTGAATTCGTTTATGTCATAACCGTCCTCGACTTTTATGAAAAAGGCCGGGATCGTCCCGCGATCGTATACCTGATCTATCTCATTGACCTCCGAGGTTGGATCGAGAGGGCTGTAGAGCTTGTATCCCATGCCGCCCTGGACTTTGAACCGGTGCTTCATTTTCTGAACTTCGACCTCCACCGAAGAATGGTCCTGCACCGTTACACTGTAGCCATAGACGCCGTGTTGGTCCGGGACCGGATTCGGCAGTGTTTCCGAGGACACTACGTAGTCGTTGATGAATTTCACGATGAGGGTGGAAGGGTCGTAGTTCTCGTTAACCATTATCCAGAATTGGAAATCCGATCCTGCAGCCATCGTCTTCAATCCTGACGGATATGTGACGAATCCGGCATTGTTGCCGGATTCCGGCAGTCTCAGGGTCACCTGATCCAAGAATATGACGATCCTGGCATTGTATGTGATGTTGATAAGAGAACACGTCGCCTTATAGTCACCGTCTGGCTTCAACCGCACATCATCCAGCGGACCTCCGTTGCGTGAAATCTTCACGCTGAGATTACTGACGGGCCCGATCGAATTTATCTCGAATACCAGACTGCCGCCGCTCTCCACAATATGCACCCTTTCCTGGAGATTTATCTCGTATTGACCGGTCACATCAACGGGCAGGATTATGGTGAATTCTATCGGATCCACGGATATGAAGACCTATATGTCCGATGACACACCGTATATGTACACGTGGATCCTCTGAGGGTTCGTCGCGTCCGCGGTCAACATCGGTGCCGCACTCACTCCACTGACGGCCACATGTGTATTTTCCAGATCATGAAGCACATCCAGGTTGATGACGAAATAGCATACCTCTCCGGACAGCACCTTATCGGGAGGGTCGCCGTTGAATCCGTCGTCGAGCGATACCGCGAAAGGATCGAACTCGTATTTGATATTCCAGACTTTCTGATTCCAGACCGCGACGAATGAGGTGTTGCCCACCACCGTGTACTCATCCCCGGGATCGTATGTGTTATCAGCCGAACCGTTTAACAGCCAGCCGCCGATCTCGAAGTCCGTATCGTCGAAGCCGGACCCGTCGCCCACGTATATCTTGTCGTCGATCGCCGCGGTTATGTTTCCGGTGGGCACGATACCTCTCTCATCGATGTATGATACCGTCCTTTTCTGTTTCCCTTCCGCGGATATCAGTAACTTCCCGGTTATGGATACCGTGTTCTCGAGCGGGAATGTCAGGTCCCCTTCCCTGTCGGCCGAGGTCCCCTCGCCCGTCCACTGGGTGCTGTACTCATAATCGCTTTGTCCGACATATCCCGAACCGTCGTACATCCCGAGGGAGATGTTCTGAGGTGCGACATAACCGCCGTAAGAGTATGTGTCGTAGACGAACAGCGTCTCGATCAGCGCGTCCGCCTGGCCGGATTTCACGTGGACTATATCTTCGCGGTTTATCAGTCCGTTCCCCAGACTGTAGTTAACCCGATAGTATGTGTTCGTCGCGTCCATTCTCGCCGCATTGTTGGTTCTTGCATCCGAGGAGTCGGATCTGAACCATTTCACCTCTCCGGCATCCGATACCTCGACGGATACGTCATTGTGGTTTGCGGTATTGGACGGAAGGTAGACATACAGATCGTTGTCGGCTTCGTGTTTCGCGTTTATGCCGAAGTCGTGATACCTGTATCCGAGATCGTAGTTCCTTCCGCCGATGAGATTATTGACTCCGTCCGCCCTGACGAGGACCGATATGACAACGTCTCCGGGTGCCAGACCGACCACCGTCTTGTTGACGTATTCGGACGGACCGGTTGAACTGACGGGTGTGTTTTTGGGACGGGAACCGGGATACGATGGTCCGAGATACAGGTTGTTACCTCCTTCCCCTCCCGTGACTTTTATGGACCCCCCGTTCACCGTCGCGGATATGATGTTGCTGTTGTTGTCCAGGGTCCCGCCGGTTCCTATGTCCTGGCCGTACAGAGTACCTTCGAGTCTGTTCACCGTGACCGTCCCTCCGTTGATTGAAACCTTGGTCTGCATGTAATCCCCTGTCGGAGCGTTGTTCTGGTTGGAACCTCCCCCTATGCCCGCACCGCTCATCCCGTTGGGGGACGACATCGTCACTGTCACAGAACCCGACGTCACGGTCACGTCACCATATGCACCCGTGGACGTGTTCGAACCTCCTCCGCCTATGCCCGCACCGCGGAGCTTCGCGTTCCCCGAGGTAGCGGATACCCTGACGTCTCCGCCGTTTATGACCACCGTGCCTTCCCCGGCACCTTGTGTGTTCCAAGTTCCTCCTCCGCCTATGCCCGCGCCGTACAGTCCGTAGGTCCCTCCGTTGTTACCATGCTTATTGGTAACATGCACCGTTGCATCATTCATGGTCACTGTGCCGGACCCGGCTTTGCCGCTTATGCCCTGTCCGCCTCCGCCTATACCCGCACCGAACCCCCAGCGTCCCGTGTCCGTCTCTCTGTTGATCTCGACGATACCTCCGGTTATGGTCACTGTACCGTTTCCTGCGTCGGCCGATCCCGATCTGACCCCTCCTCCGCCTATGCCCGCGGATGCCAGATAACCCACTTGATTGATGCATATCTCTGAATCGGATATGGATACCTCCGCCGATCCGCCGCGTCCGCTGTATGACCCTCCTCCGCCTATACCCGCACCGCACACGTACTCCGACAGCTGATCGATCTCCACCGATGAATTCTCGATAACCACTTGCGCGGAACCCGCGGAACCGCTGGATCTGCTGTATATTCCTCCTCCGCCTATGCCCGCGCCCACCATATACGATTGCGCGATCTGTTTTATGACTATATTCGAATCGGATATCGTTATCGGCCCCATGATGCCCGGCGAAGAGGCGCTGTATGACCCTCCTCCGCCTATGCCCGCACCTGTCACGATATCGTCACCATTCTGTATTATCGATATATCCGAGTTCTTTATGACGATGGAATCAACAATCCCGCCGGCCCCTTGGTTGTATCCTCCTCCCCCTCCGATACCGGAACCGCTTAACATGACTGTTCTGGATTCCTGGATGATCGATATCTTGCCGCCGTTGATGCTTATATTCCCGCTGCTCCCGGGAATCCCGCGCGAGGTCGCCCCTCCGCCTATTGCCGTGCTTTCGGTGTAAGTTCCGCTCGTACTTATCCTGGTACTGCCGCCGTTGATCGTTATGTTCCCGCCGCTGCCTGAGACGCTGCCGCTATCACCGCTGCCTCCGCCGCCTATACCCGTCATGCATGAATAGGAACTGCAGTAAAGGTCTATCTCAAGATTTCCGGACTCGATCTGGATGTTTCCTCCGTTCTCCGCTGTTCCGGAGATGGTACCGTTGCCCCCTATTCCGGACACTGCCGTATGACCGCGGGTTGCCCTCACATCGATGTGCAGACCGGGGCCGTTGTCTCCCGATGTTTTGCCCTGTCCCTGCAGCACGAATGTCGTATCGCCGGAAACACGGATCACGGCCGTGACGGTCGCTGCCGCATTGCCGCCGACATTCAGTTTGAACTCGTTTTTACCGGAATACTGCAGATTGACCGAACAGCCCGGAGTTATGTCGATCACCCCGCCCGCATTATTGGGGCGCGTCAGCCCCAGACCGTCCATCAGGATGTACAGCTGATCAGCAGACCCTGCGGCTGCCGTGCTCTGCACAATTATCCTTCCGCTGTTCTCAACGGTAGCCGATGCTCCCGTTATCTTGATGTAATTGCCGCTTAATTGTGAACCGTTAACAGAATAAATGCCGTTGGAATATGTGATGACCAGATCCGTAACGCTCATCTCGAACATTGCATCGATGCCTATCTGACCCCATACCGCATACAGCCTGTCCGCGTTTGATGGATCGAAAGACCTGCTGCCATACACCGTGTAATCTGCCCCGGTCGCGGCACTGTCGGTGCTCCATCCCAGGAAAACGCTGTCATCTTTCTGCGGTATCGGATCGAACTTCACCTCGGGATCCTCTTCCGAACCATAACTGACAGTGTTGAACAGTATGCCGTCCGAATAATAACCTACGTCATAAGTGTCCGAAGCCTCCGTCTGCCGTCCTTCCCCCAAAGACATCACGGTGAATGGGACCGCCAACATCATCAGTACGACTATGACCACAACCAATGCGGATGCGCGTCCGCCTCTATCTGAATCTAATTTCATTATGACTTACTCCATCGATTTATTAATGCATTCAGCAAAGGGATGCAAAGTGCGCTCAAACCATGTAAATCGGTTTACAACATAAAAAAATATTTGACCGACCCGTTTTGGTGTAACTATACCTTCCGGGCGATACAGTCACTGCACGGAACAGACCCTGGACGAACAAAGTATTCGGGGTTGTAAACACCGTATTGATTGCGGCGACACCGAACATATCGACCGGGCTTCTCCGTTGCATGTTTTCGATTTCGTGTTCCATGCGGTAATAGATTTTTATGTGAAAAACCAATCCAGCACTCATGGTAAAAGTGGTGCTTCACACGACCGCGGGAGACATCGAACTGAAACTGCATGACGATATGCCCATAACAACCGGCAATTTCATGAAACTCGTAAGTCAGGGATACTACGACAATACGGTGTTCCACCGGGTCATAAAGGATTTCATGATACAGGGCGGCGATCCCGAGGGTACCGGCAGGGGCGGTCCGGGATACACCATACAGGATGAGTTCGGAAAAGGTCATTCCAATGTCCGCGGGACGATATCGATGGCAAATACGGGCAGACCGAACACCGGAGGCAGCCAGTTCTTCATCAACACGGTGGACAACTGCTACCTTGACAGGGAGAATCCCGGCACGCCATACGCCCATCCTGTGTTCGGACAGGTCGTTAATGGGATGGATGTGGTGGACAGGATAGGCAACTGCGAAACGGATCGCGGCGACCGTCCCGCGGAAGATATCAGGATCATCAGAGCGGAGATAACCGAGACATGACCGACCGTCACGTGATGAGATGCCTGGGCATGACCAGAGTGGTCATAGAGGACGGTAAGGTAGTGGAAGTGGGCGAACCCGAGGTGAAGTTCTGTCCTCTCTTCAAGAAGTACAGGGACATCGATGAGATAACGCCCGACATCGTGAAAAAAAACGCTGAGTTCAGAATCAGATCATTCGGTATGTGCTCCCAGAACAGAGAGGTGAGGATGAAGGATTTCCTATCTTTCGGGATATCCGAGATCCTGAGTTCCGCTCTGAAACACGGAACGCTCGATGCGGCCGTCATCGCGGCTGACGGCTGCGGCACCGTAGTGGTAACCGATCCTGAGATCGTACAGGGTCTGGGAGGAAGGATCTCCGGACTTTGCGAGACATCGCCCATACCGGGAGTCATAGACGGAGTGGGGAGGGAGAACGTCCTCGACCCCGACACCGCTTCGATGGATGCCGTAAGTGGGATCAGGAAAGCAAAATCGATGGGTTTCGATCGTGTTGCGGTTACCGTCGTCTCGATGAGAGATGCCGTCACAATCAGGAATGAATTCGGCGACGGTGCGGTGATCATAGCCGTCCATACCTCGGGAACTTCGGAGGAGGACGCACGCACGGCATTCGATGTCTGTGATATCGTGACCGCGTGCGCTTCCAAATGTATGAGAGAGGAATCGGGGAGAAGAGACCCGCTCATCGCAGGCAACAAGATACCCGTGTACGGAATATCCGAGAAAGGTAAGGAATTGATCCGGATGCGGCTCAGGGACATAAACAGGGATCTCTCGGATGGGAGCGGGCCCGATATCCCCCCGTACCCTCTCATCTGAAGGAATCTATCACGAGGTGACTGCCGGAACGGAGATAGATCAGGGGTATCTTCCGTTCTCTGGCCCTCGCCCTCAGATCCTTGTCGTTCGTGAGGATATATCCTCCGGTCATCAGGGCCGCCTCGATGACCGCATCATCACCGGCAACGGCAGTCTGGATTATCTCGTATCTCCTTGCAAGTTCCAGTGCCGCCCTGGCGAATTTATGGTCAAGACGTTTGAGTTCCCCGATCAGCGGACCGGGCACCACGCATCTCACATCCCCGAGCAGGTCCCTCAGTGCAAGGTCCAGATTGATCCTTATCTCAAAAGGCATGAGGAGCGCATTCGTATCAAGGACCACGGTCTGCATGAGTTCACTGCTCAATTATCCCGTAACCTATCAATCTCCATTTATTGGAGATCCTTCTGGATATCGCCACCCTTTGTCCGGGCAGGATGGATACCGGTATCTTGAGAACCACTTCCGCCGACCCGGCCCTGGCGCTCTTCACGATGCCTACCGTTGTCGCGGTACCCACGCTTAACATGAGCGGCTCATTGCTCTTGATCTCATCGACGATCAGATCGGCCGAGGAACCGACAACGCGGTCCAGAAGGGTCGTCCTCATCATGAAATCATGGACGACCGGGGGCAGCTTGCCCGGAATACCCACGACCCTTCCCGTGAGACCGTCCGATTTTGTTATGGACGGATCCAATCCCGTGCCTATGGCTATCAGACCTCCGGGCAGGACCTCCTTAACGCTCTTCCCTCCGGCCTGAAGGGACGTCACTTTGGCGGATATCTTCTCATAAGTGGGCTTGCCCGCGATCTCGACCCTCCTTCCCGGGACGATCTCGATCTCATCGTCTATCTTCAGCTTCCCCTGGATGAGCGTACCTCCTATGACCCCTCCTTTGAGGTCCTTCGGTACGGTGCCCGGAGAGTTTATATCAAAAGATCTGGCAACATGCATGAGCGGAGGTGCGGTCAGGTCCCTCTCGATCTTGGATACTATGTGTCCCTCTATGCTCTCGATGAGCATATCTATGTTTACTCCTCTGTTCGCGGAGACCGGGATTATCGGTGCATTCTCCGCGATGGTCCCCTTCACGAACTCCTTGATCTGCCTGTAATTCTCGATCGCCTGCTCCCTTGTGACGATATCGATTTTATTCTGGACGATTATGATCTTATCGATGCCTATTATGGACAGGGCCATAAGGTGCTCCTTCGTCTGCGGCTGAGGACATTTCTCGTTGGCGGCCACAAGAAGCAATGCACCGTCCATGAGAGCCGCGCCTGATAACATGGTCGCCATCAGGGTCTCATGCCCCGGTGCGTCCACGAAGGACACCGCCCTCAGGAATTCGGCCTTTTCCCCGCATTTGCATTTGGCGGATGTGCCATAGGCGGCGGAACCCTCGCAAACCGGACACTTGTAGAATGCGACATCCGCATATCCCAGTCTGATCGATATCCCTCTCTTTATCTCCTCGGAGTGACGGTCTGTCCATTCTCCGGAGAGCGCCTTTGTGAGGGTTGTCTTCCCATGGTCAACGTGACCGATCATGCCGATGTTGACCTCGGGCTGTTTGGGAACTTTCATCAGTGCTGCTCCGCGGTGGCTCCCTCGGCCGGCGCGAAGGATTCTTCCACCGACTTCGGACCATACTCGGTGATCGCGAGATTTACCTGTACGATCTCGTTCGATATCGTCGATCCGCGGACTGACACCCTCTTTCTCTCCCCGGGGTACTTCTCATGGAAGCCCAGCCCCTCTGAGAGTAAGAGCCTTTTTCTCTTCGGCCCGGGAAGGTCGGCCCTCATCGGGGTACCGTTGCCGTCGCTCCCGCCGGTAATCTTGAGTTTATATCCCGGGAGACCGACAAAAATACCATCCACGATCTCTCCGATGTTTTTACCATTCAGAGAGTTCGCGTGGTGGCCCGAGACAGTCACGTTGTAGGATCTGCCCGTCTTTACATCATTTACGATGGCTTTGAATTCTACCATTTGAACACCTGTGAACCGCCTTATTATGGTGTCCCTTATAAATGTTTGTCTCTCGGCCTCTTCCTCTTCATGGATCTGCCAGCATATTTCATGGGAGAGATCACCAGGTCGAGACGGGTCTTGAACTCATTTATCGATTTTATATCCATGGGATCGACGCCCTGGAGATGTGCCAGATACAATGAGACATAATCACCGATCATGACTGCCCTGAGAGTCCTCTGAAGCGGCGTCTTGCCTCTTATCCTGACGACCTTCACATCCTGACCGTACTTCTTCAGGGCCGTCATCGATGCATCGGCCATCCTCCTGATCGCCTTGTGCGCGGAACTCTCATAGAGGAATATCGGTATGCATCTGCTCCTCAGTTCCCCCTCCGACCATCCCGCTATCTCGTTGTGATTGAACTCCGGAACGGATCCGGCAAAGGCCATCATTTTGGAGTTCTCGTTGATCTGACTCTTCCACCTCATCGCCGAAGCATATATCCCGGCCGTGGAATATATTATGGGGATGCGCCCCTTTATGTCATCTGCTACCTTCCAGGCTTCGCTCTTATCGCTGCTGAGCTTGTCCCTCAGCCTGTACATGTCAGGAAGCATCCTCCTGATATCCTGAACACAGTTCGTGCCGCACGTGGCATCGATGATGACAGCCAAATAACCCAGGCTCAGTCCCAGCGCGCTTCGCGGCTGGAAGCCGGGCTTCATCATGACTATTGTGTCGCCCCTCTCTCTGCCTAGCCTTTCCAATTCTCCGCCGGATGTCATTATCACGATCGGGCAGTTCTTCTCCACCGCCTGACGATACATGGAGAGGGTCTCGCTGGTGTTCCCGGAATAACTGGATATTATTATGAATGTGCTTTCGTTCACCCATTTCGGGAGTTCGGGGAACCTCTGAACGGTTATGGGATGCCTGGAATCTTTTATGACACAGTCCTTGATTATGTCGCCGCCTATCGCGGAACCGCCCATGCCGCATATCATTATCCTGTTGAAACTGATGTTGATATCTATCGGAACCTTGATGGCATCCCTGAGATCCTCCACGAAATTGTATATCTCGTGGGACATGCTGCTGTGCTCAGGATCAGAACGGCATTTGGCGTTGTCTGCCATATCACATACCCCAGAAGGGCTCGGCCTTCCTCTTTATCTCGATCGTTTCCCCCAGCACCAGCTTCTCGTCGTCCGTGAGGTCCGCGGCGGCCAGCTGTTTGACGGCCGATCCCACGAGATTCACATACAATATGTCATCCTCGTTGATCTGCCTCCCGGCTGTGACCCCTTCGATACCCACGGCTACCTCTTCGCCCTGTTTCGCCTCTTTGAGGGCATCCTCTCCCGTGTGTATGCTCTTTATCCTGCCCGCATCCCTGCCGTCGGTACCTATGAGGTATTCCCCCAGCCTTATCCTCCCGGCCAGAACCCTGACCCCGACGATGGCGGGCTTGCTGGTCCTGAATATGCAGTTGGGGAGTATCCTGAATTTAGCCGGGAACGAGAACTCCGACCTCTTGTCAGTGTCGGTCTTCCTTTTGGATTCCTCCGACCATTCGACGTAATCCTCGATGAGTCTGTACACTATCTGGTTGGTCAGGACTTTCACGCTGTGATTCCCGACCTCGGCCTCCGCATCCTTCATCATGGAGACATTGAACCCGAGGATCACGCTGTTCGCCTTGTCGCCGTATGCCGCTTCGACCACATCCCTTCTCGTGATGTCGCCCACACCGAATTTGCGGATGGGTATCCCAGCCTCTTTGGTTTCGAATGCCAGTGCCTCGAGCGATCCTATCGCATCCGCTTTTATCGTTATCCCGTTATCGGCGGTTTCGATCTTTATTGATGAGTCCTCCGTCAGGTCGTTGATCGCCGGATCGTTCGGACCTTTCACGACCGCGAACGGTGCGCCCGCGATCACCCCGTCCATGCTCTGGGCGGAAATCTTAACTCCCGCGGCGGCATGCAGTTCTCTGACAGAGTCAAACCTGTCGCGCGGGTCCCTTATCTCATCAAGCGGCTTCGGCTTGAGTATCGCTTTCACTTTCGTTATGTGGGGCGCCCCGTTCGTACCGAGGGCCACCGTATCCCCTCTCTTCAGCGTGCCCGAATAGAGTATCACATCCATGGTCTTGCCGAGGCCCTTCTCCTCTTTTATCTCGAGGATCGTCCCTTTGCCGGGCCCTTCTCCCTTCTCGAGCTGTTGCTCGAGGAAACGCTGTGCCAATCCTATGAGCATCAGAAGAAGGTCCGGTATACCCTCCCCTTCTTTTGCACTGATCGGTACCAGCGCAACGGTCTTCGTGAAATCATCTATCCTGTCATAACGGTCGGCGGATATGCCTTCCATCGAAAGCTGTGATATGACCGTGTACATCTTATCATTGAACGCATCCATCGTATGCGCCTGCTGATGCTTCTCGGACTCTATGAAGGACCTGCCGTCTTCCGGGATCCAGCCTTGGATTGTGTCTATCTTGTTCAGCGCTATCACGAAGGGGGTCTTGTACTGCCTGAGAATCCTGATGGACTCGATCGTCTGCGGCATTATGCCTTCCCTTATATCTATGACGAGTACGGCCAGATCGGCAAGGGAGCCTCCCCTGGCACGCAGGGTCACGAAGGAGTGATGCCCCGGCGTGTCGATGAAAAGCAACCCGGGGACATCGAACTTTTTCTTTCCTATCAAAGAGGCGCAGACCTTGTAGATGTGCTCTATCGGCACCTCCGTCGCCCCGATATGCTGGGTGATGGCGCCGGCCTCACGGGACTGTACAGACGTGCCCCTGATCCTGTCGAGGAGTTTAGTCTTGCCATGGTCCACATGGCCAAGTACGCTGACCACCGGTTGCCTTATCGCCATCCTACCACACTCACAGAGATGCCGGGATTGAAAGGGTTTATTCGTAAATCCATTCGTCTGCCGTTCTCTTGTATGCCACCAGCTCTTCTGGCCTGAAGAACAGCGAGATCTCCCTTTTCGCGGATTCGGGGGAGTCGGAACCGTGTATCAGGTTCATCCCGGTCACCATCGCGAAGTCACCGCGTATGGTTCCGACAGGGGCCTCCTGGGGGTTCGTCTTGCCCATCATGTTCCTGCAAACCGATACCGCATTATCGCCTTCCAGCACCATCGCGAGGACGGGGCCGGATGTGATGTATGAGATCAGCGAGTCGTAGAACCCCTTTCCCTTGTGCTCGCCGTAATGGTTCTCGGCGGTCTCCTTCTTTATGACCGTGAATTTCATTGCGACGATTTTGAGACCTCTTTTCTCGAAGCGGGATATGATGTCCCCGCAGAGTCCCCTCTGGACACCGTCGGGTTTGACCATGAGGTATGTCTGCTCGGCGGCCATGCCATCACTCCTTCTTCTCTGCCGCTTTGAGACGCGCTGCCTTCTCGACCGCTGCCTTCTCGGTCCACTGGGTGGTCCTGGCGACCCTCTTGAGTTCGACCATGTTCTTGTAGCACTTGTTGTTATCGAAGTTCAGTATGGTCCCATCCTTCTTGACGTACATCTTCCCGGTCCCGGGTTCGATGTCGCCGCCGCAGAACGAACATTTTCTTACCTCAACCATCAAAATCACCTGCCCATTCCAAGTTTCCTGGCTTCTCTGGATGTTTCTCTGAGCATGAGTATGTCGCCCATCCTTACCGGACCCATTATGTTCCTGGTGATGATCCTTCCCTTGTCACGTCCATCCAGAACGCGGACCTTTACCTGAGTGGCCTCACCAGTCATCCCTGTGCGGCCGATTATCTCCACAACCTCTGAGGGGATGCTGTCTGTGTCTACCATTCAAATCACCATCAGTTCTTCAGCGCTTTGACTGCCTGGGCTATCTCATCGCAGATCGGCTTTCCTTTTCCGACATCGACAATCGCTATTGAAGCCGTTGGCTTCTCGAGACCGATGGCGTTTCCGAGTTCCGCTTTGCTGGGAACATAGACATATACCACGTTCCTCTCTTCGCAGAGCGCGGGGATGTGCGCGAGTATCTCCGGGGGGCTGACATCCGTGGCCATTATGACTATGGCTGCGTCTCCGCGCTCCACCGCTTTCGTTACCTCGTTCGTTCCCTTCTTTATCTTTCCGCCGTCCCTTGCTATCTCGGCGAGGGAGTACGCTTTGTCTGAAAGTTCCTTGGGTGTCTCAAACTTCACAAATACCGACATTTTAATTACCTCTTTCCGGTGCTAAACACCGTCATCATTCATCGGCTCTTAAAGAGCAGTGCGAGCTATCTCATCGTAGTATTTATGCCTATGCGCATGCCGGAACGCAACCTGACATGACATGATCCGGTGCATATCCGTTGCACAGATATAGACCGGGTCACAAAATCCGGCGGGGTATATTTCGCATAAGTGGCTGAGACCTGACGCTCCGTATGCGGTCCCTGTCATCGCGGATGAGCCCGATCGAAACGGCGATAACCGCATATGCGCAACGGGATATCATCAGCGCAAACCGTTAGGGCGGAAAGGGATGGTTTTGTGTCCGTGTTCCATCTTCTTCCTTACCCGGCGAACACTCCGCACATATCCATCCTCAGATTCATTGCACATCACGTTCCCCGCTTATCCCGTATCATCCGATCCTCTTCGATTCGAATTCATCGAAGAGGAGCACCGAGATCGCCGAGCCCAGCAAGAGAGGAGGAAACATGAACACATGGAACGGCTCCGGCATCGAAGGATAAATCAGATTCTCAAATCCACTCGATTTCTGATAGAGCCAAAAAACTTCATCAGCTACCGCTAGACCACCAAAATGATGCGGAAACATCACAGCATCCAGCGCGGCATTATCCTCATTAGCGACTGCGGCATGACGCTCCGTATGCAGTCCTTGTCATCGCGGCTGAGCCCGAACGAAACGGCGACGACCGCATAGGCCGCATATGCGACAAAAAAGACCGATAGTATCGCCGACCACGTTGCCGGCAGGGTGATGTATCGGGATGAGATCAATCCGACAGCCATGCATATGACGAGCGCGATGTGCCCGGGTATCATGGGCTTAAGGAATTCGGTCCATCCGGAAGAGGTCATCCTTGCTATCACATAAGGATAGAACAGGACATTCAGAACGAACATCGCCGCCGTCCAGACGATGGCCGCGCCCAAGGTGCCCAGGTCGGTGAACATAAGAACGGCGGCGGTCAACGTTATGTTCATGAATCCCACCGACAGCGTGAATAAAGCAACGGATCTTATCTTCAGATACAGTACGGGTATGGTCTCCAGGACGCTGACGGCGCAGACCGCGGATTGGACAAGGAACATTATGAACACGATCCCGGACAGATCCGAATAATATTCGCCCACCCATACGGTGAGTATCTGCGGAGAGAACACGCACAGAAAAGCTATGGGGAATGCTATGACGAGTCCGATGAATTTCATCGAGACCCTCGATATCCTGATCAGATTCTTCCGGTCGCCGTTGGCGTAACTGCGGAAAAGGAAGGGCGCTATGACCGCGGTTATCGTTATGCATGCGGTGTTCGTCATCGACACCATGGTGGCCACGATGGCGAACCCCGTCTGTTCCTCCGTCCCCAGGAATATATTCACCATTATCATGGAAGCCTGGATCAGCATGAGGAAACCCACCCTGTTCATGACCGACCATACACCGATGCCGCCCATCTCCTTCAGAAGTGCCCTGTCGTACGACGAACGGTCGAATCTCAGGGTGGGACAGACCCTCCTGGTCGACACCAACACCATCACCAGGAACACTGCGCCGGAGATCACATATGCCAGACCTATCATCTCGAGCGACGGTCCGAACATGACGAAGAAGCTTACCGTCAGGATCACCTGGAGCGATATGTGGATGCTCCTTATCGTGTTGAGTATGTACATCTTGTTGAACGCCGTGTAGATGCTGTTGAAGCAGGACGAGAACGACAGGAGAAGAGCCGACGAGAGTATCATTAGGAACATCATCTGCACGCTCGCGACGGAACTCGGACCGATCTGGAATACATACGGGGATGCAAGAGACAGTATCACGACGACGGGAGCGACTGTGAGGATGACCTTTCCCAATCCGAGGACCGCTGTGGTGTATACCCTGCCCGCTTCCTTTTCGTCGTCCCCGTGGATCGAGATGACAAGATATCTGGAGAATGCATTGGTGACCTCGTCGGATACCACAAGCACATATGATGTGACGGAGGTTGCCAGAGGGAGTATCGCATAGACCGCACTGCCCAGTTCGTCGATGAAATACGGTACGAGGAGCAGACCTAGCAGGGCCGTCAGCACGGTGCGTATGACATTCGTGACCATGTTCGGTGCCAGATACTTTGAGAATTCTTTGTGTTCGGCCTCTGTCAATTCCACTACCTTTTCCGAATAGAGGTACGAACTATCTGATGTTTCTATTTAACCGTGAGCACGAAAACATTTATGGCATAACCTGCGATGACTCTGCATGTGCCGAAATAAACCGACTTGTGCGGACATGCGGTTGTTCACGCGGTCCGGCATCGGGTCGGGCACCCTTCGGGAATTGCCTGAGCGGCCGATTTACAACGCGTTCGGCCATGCGCATATGGTGCATTCCGTGCGTGAACGCCCTCGGATATGCCGTGACGGCTCCCGCCGGTTCCGGCCCGGAGAGCATGCGTTCCCCGTCCCCGCTCAGCATGAAGGCCCCGATAAAGATAATATCCGAATTGAGCTTAACGGTCTCGTGACGGGCACGGGAAGATAATCGGGGCGCCGAGCATGCCCGCGCGGACGGTCCCGCAAAAGTGAAGGAAACTGAATATGTTCAACATAGGTGATTGGATCTACGGTCTGTTCGGTTCGAACGGGGAGTTGGGCATACTTCTGTGCGTATTCCTCATCTTCTTCATCGACGCGCTCGTTTTCCCGACCCTCCCGGAACTGTTTTTCGTCCTTTCGTTCAGACATCGGCCAGAAATGTCTTTCGGCCTGGAACTGCTGGCCGTGGCGATAATCGCGGAGATCCTGGGGGTCGCCCTGCTGTACTTCATTGTCGGGCACGTGAAGATTCCGAAAAGGATAGAAAAAGTCGTCAATAAATACATCGGTTTCCTTGTTCTGGGTGATGAAAGGCTCATTCTCCTCAACCGTATCGCACCCATGTTCCCCTTCTGCGGCGCGTTCATAAAGATTGCGGGGTGGGACATAAAGAAATCCCTCCTTTATGTTGTGATAGGGTGTGTGGCAAAATACGGGGTCATTCTGTTGGTTAGTGACTTCTTCTTCGGCTATTTCGGCACCGGCGAGGCCACACTCTTCACGGTCATCTTCACATTTGCAATAATTGCGATAAGTTTCATACTTTCGGTTGTTTACAAGAAGAAAAACGCGATAGGCTGAAACCGCTGGCTCTTGATCCGTTCCCCTCACTGCGGCGGCCTGTATACATATCTTTGAGGAATATGTAAGATATCAACACCACACCGAGATATTGGATTATACCGGACGAATAGTAGAATATGTGCCTAGGGGAGATTTCCGAGAACAAAGGCGCCTGGAACCAATCCACAGCCGACATTATCTGATCCAAAGACATTATGTCCGTGAATGCACCCAACGACAGGAACAGTACGAAATTGCCGCTGAGTATCAGCAGCGCCCCTCCGACGGAGATCAGCAGCCAGCACCACTTGAATCTCCAGTCCCGCATTACCATGTACATAACAAGGAACGGTATCAGGAGGACCAGATACTGGGGAGTCGGGGGATACAGGAAAACGAACGCCATCATCAATAGCATGTACTTGAAAAAAGAATCGTCGAGTTCGCCCCTGTCCTTCTTTGTCAGAAGGAATGCCAGTATCAAGGAGACCAGTATTCCGAGCGCATACATGAGCACCGCTCCCTTGGATGCTATCTCCCCGAACAGAGTGACGGCATCACCGCCCGCCCTCGTCGTTATGAAAAGAAGACTTTCCGAAAGATTGCCCTCGGCCACAACCGGTGCCATGAGCACTATGAAACCTACAGCCGCACCAGCGGCGGAGATGATAACCGACTTCACCGCTTTGCCGTCATCGCGGTGTTTCATGACTATATATGCCAAGAGTATGAATATCAGATATGCGGGGAAGAATTTTGTCAGCACCGCGAAAGACAGGAGCAACCCAGAGAGGAAGAGTTTATCCTTCCTAACCATTATTATGCAAAGCAACGTGAACAGCACGGAGAATGTATCGAACATCCCCGATATCGCCGTCACGCAGATGACGAGGGGACAGCAGAACCATAAGGCGAATCCTATTGTCGCTTTCTTCATATCCCCGGTCTTGTCTTTGATGATCCAATACACAAGATAACCAACCAACAGATCGCTTATCAGAAATGGGATTTTGATCCAGAAATTGAATTTGACCGATGTCACCGTCGCGGTGAAGAACCATTCCGTGAAGGACTCGACCGGGAATGCCTCATGGACCCTCAGGCCCATGACATCGATGTTCAGGAAAGACTCCTGTATCACGGACACGAATGAGAGGATATACCCCCACACCGGGGAATAGTAATACCCTTCGAGTCCGTAAAGTCCCTCACCGCTTTCCAGATTCCTGATTATCGTCGCCCAGAAATCCGAGTCGTAACCGACTTCGGCGAACGGGAAGATGAATAACCTTATCATTATGCCCGCAACGGCTATCAGAAACACCGGATGCCTTATCAGCGAGTTCAGCGAAAAGATCGGAGAACCCATATCATTGAGCATGGAACGCCCTCCCGAAAACCGTGTAGTAACCCCCGATCGATAAATATAGCGATAGATTACCCGCATCCGACGGCCTGTCGAATATCATATTCACAGTACCTCTCGTGACGGTTCCGGACTTATGTTCCAGAATCTTGGAATGGCATGACAGGCCCGATGCTATTATCTGGGATACGTCATCGCACTGGTATCTGTCATAGTCCCCTCCCACGACGCATATCATACCGTCACCGAACGGCACCATCGACACACTGGAATAACCCTCATGGGAAAAACCCGTAGATATCTGACCTTCCGTATCAAGCGGCTTGATCCCGTAAAGGACTCGGTTCCATTTCAGGCAGAGGGCGTCCGTGAACCCGTTATCCTCTATCACGGACAGTGCCGGACCCGCGAAATCCATGTTGACGCATTCCTCCCCGAAAAACAGTTCCTGAGCATTCCCCACTTCGGACAGCCTGTCCTCCGTGCGGTAGAACATGCCTATCGGGGATGACATCCAATAAAGACTTCCGCCGGCGGCGAGCCATTTGAAGAGCACGTCCCCGTCTGAACCGGAGTATATGCCGACCGGCAGAGCATATGACATCACGAGGAGGCCTTTCGATG
>JAITTK010000102.1 GCA_031287135.1 Candidatus Methanoplasma reticulitermitis | reverse complement strand
AATCCCCCACCATCTCCATTATCTCGTCTACCGGCATGTCCCTGCCGCCATCCCAGGCATATGTCGTATCGCACCATTTGCATCTGAGATTGCAACCCACCGTCCTCACGAAGTACGTGGGGGCACCTATCATCAGCCCCTCTCCCTGGATCGATCTGAAATATTCGCATATCTTCATTTTATCACCCGTACTCTATCTCATCTCTGTATCCTGCTTCCTCGAATCCTCTGATCCTGAGTCTGCATGAATCGCAGTGACCGCATGCCCTCTCTCCGCCGTTGTAACACGACCACGTGAGTTCCAGCGGAGCATTCAGTTCCTTTCCCATCCTCACGATATCGGCTTTGGTCAGATCTATTATAGGTGTCATGACCTCTATTGCACTGCCGTCGACTCCCGTCTTCGTACCTTTGGCAAGCATTTCCCGGAACGATCTGAAGAACTCGGGACGGCAATCCGGATACCCCGAATAATCCACCGCGTTAGCTCCGATGTAGATCGAATCCGCCCCTATCGATTCACAAAGCCCGGCCGCGATGCTTAGGAAGATTATGTTCCTTGCCGGGACATATGTTATCGGGATCTGCTCTTCCAGCCTTCCCTCCCTGTCGGACGGGATATCGAAGGCCTTATCGGTAAGCGCGGACCTGAAAGATGACAGATCTATGTCGATTATGCTGTGTCCGACCCCGTAATGATTGCATACGGCCTCCGCGGACTTCAGTTCCTTCGTATGTCTCTGTCCATACCTGAAACTTATCGCGGTGACATCTTTACCTTCGTCCAATGCGATCGCCAATGTCACTGTTGAGTCCAATCCTCCCGACAGCAATACGACGGCTTTGCGCATCATAGCACCTTCGTATACCATGCGGTCTGTCCGCGCTCCTCGTCGACCCCCACAGAGATGCTCCGGACGGTGCTCGGGAAATCCACATCCGCGGCTATCCTATCGGTCATCATCCTCGCCATGCACTCCGCCGTGGTGGTCTCGATATCCAGGAACAGTACATCCTCGGCGGGGAAGGTGTACTTCTTGCCGCATGATATAACATCGATCGAATCGTCCCTGCGCTCTATTTTTACTATCTTCGACGCGGACGGGAGAAGAACCTTGTGATCCATCTCATCGATCATCTCCCTGAGTTTCCTTTTGAGGACGACGAAATCCATGACCATCCCGTTCTCATTCGTTTCTCCTTCGAGCCTCATCCTCACGATATAACTGTGACCGTGCAGCCTCGAGCATTTTTCATGCATCGGTATGAAATGGCACGACGAAAACCTTATGCCCGAATAACCGCCGTCTATCTCCAGTATCATCTCTTCTCCCCTGCGAGCCTCATGGCCAGTATTATCGAGTCCATGTAGTCGTTCTTGACTCTGGAGGTATCGACGAAGACCTTATCGATGTTGAGCACGGGAGCACCCATCGCTATCGCGTCCGCGATGAAGTGAAGAGTCCTGAAAAGGAGGTTGCCGGTTATTCCGTCCGGAGCGATTATGAGATCCGCATCGTCTATGGCCGATTCTATCAGTATCTCCGCATCATATGCATCGTAACCTTCCGCCCTGAGTATGGATACGAGCCTTTCCGCATCTTCTATCGATCTGTCCGCAACCTCGTTCCTTCCCTTGTCCTCGTTCCTGCCGCCTGACATGACGGCTATCTTGGTACCTGCGCCCATCCTCTTCATTAGATCGATTGCTTTCACAGCTATGTCACGCTTCTGTTCCACGGTCCATCCTTCATCGATCCCCACTGGTGCCATGAAGAATAACTTGCCGCCTTTGGGTTCCAGAATCACCAATCGTTCCAGATTCTGGACTCCCGCACGTTCTTTCAGGATGTGCAGAAGTTCGAATGATGGCATGTCACCTCTCACGGCCGCATCTATCTTTCCTGAGAACAGGTCGTCTATGAGCTTATCCGGATCCTTGTAAACGATGACCCTGTCGGCCCCGAAAGGAAGTGCACTGTTCTCCACATGCCCCGAATCCGTACCGCTGCCTATTCCTACGCGGACATTAGGCAAATCTCCCTGCAGAAGGTCATTCGTTGTGAACATCGGTCACACATTAGTATTCCTGCGTATTAAGGATTTGTGATTAATCCCCTAAGCGGTCCGATGAACGGGGCTATCCTCTTGCGCGGATGCCCCGTATGCGGTATCCGTATCGCATCGTAAAGTGAAGACCTCCGCGGACAGGCGGTCCTCCTCAGGATCCCTTCGTTTCCCTGCGTTCTCCGTGTTCCCATCCGCATGTGTATAATCCTTTCACGGAAATCGTCATGCCGTGACCGCGGATCGGATACCTTCCGGCGGATCGGCCGGATGCGGCATCGGTCAGCGGACGGGCGTTATGGAATCGAACTCGTATTTTTCCCAATCCCTGAGTCCGAGCACTATTTCGGCTTCGGTCACGGTCAGCATCGGCTTCGGATATCTGGCGGAGTCATCCATTGCAATTCTCGGACATGCGGTACTGATGTATGCATCAACGTCATAAGGCAACAGAGCATCGGGCCCGACCTCATTCATAAGGAGCTTGTACGCTTTCTTCCCCCGAACCCTTATCTCCCCGATCAATGCATCGGCCTGAGCGGACCTGTCCTGCCCGGCCTTCGTGCACACGATGACCAGGAAACTCTCCGCACCCTTCGCCGACTCTATGGCAGCGAACCTTTTCCTGAGCATCCTGTCCCTCGCATCCTTCACGCATCTGATCTCTCCCGTCAGGGGATTTAGTACAGCGATGTCCTTCTCCGTGCCGAAGGCCGCCGCGAGAGGATGGAAGTCCCCCTCGCCCAGATACAGAAATGCATCGACTTCTCCGTTCACCGATTCCGCGGCACTGAAGTTGCATCCGAGGACCTGGCCCGGGTGGAATATGCGGCTGTCCCCCGTTCCGATGAAAACCTTCTTTCCATTCGTCTCCAGAGCCTTTTTCACCTTCGGTATGAGGCCCACGTACTGCACTGTCGCCAACAGCCCTATCCTATGCGGAAGGTCCCGTGACGCAACGGCAACATGTTTCTCGATGTCTTCCGGTTCCGCCCGCACCTCCACGAAAAATATGTCCTCATCGCTCTCCTGGGAATCAATCGGGGAGTGTCCGAAATGCACCAGCGCATCCGCGTGCCTCCTGTAATCTGAAAAAAGGTCGCACGCCCCGTAACACGGGTCGCCCAGGACGGTCACCGCGACCTCCCCGGAACGGGATAGAAAATCTGATATCCCGAGAGCATCCATTTTGAGGCCCTCGGGTAGTTGGACAGCGACCGATCTGTAGCCCCTCTTCTTTATCCAAGAGGCTGCAGAATCAAGATCCAGATCGAACATTTATTTCATGTATTCCTGTCCCTTCTCAACGTCTACGTAGCAGGGGGACGGGAATTTCATTGAGGCTTTCCAGAGCGCGGTCTTCGCCACATCCACTTTGTCGGGGGATACCCTTACCGTGAGGATGGCCTGGTCGCGTTCGAGCCTTGCCGCCGTTCCGACATTCTTACCGAATGCACGGCGCATCCCGCTCGACACACGGTCCGCACCCGCGCCTGTGGCGAGTTTGTTCTCTCTGAGGACACAGTGGGGATATGCCCTCACTTTGAGGTGGTAGTTCGCCACCCCAGCCTGGCTGGAAAGCATCTTGTTCGCAGCGATACGCCCGGCCTCCAACGCGGTGTGCCTGACCTGTACGCGGTTCTTCACTTTGAGCGTAAGAACGACAGGGAAATCCTCGCTCGTGCTCCCCATGTCGAACTGGGTCAATCTGCTTGCGGGGACTCCTCCCATATATTCACGGCGTGTATACGCCTGTCCTGTGATCCTTCTGTACATCGATGCGGGCTTTCTTACCATTTGCGCCACCTGTGTAATATAACAGAGCGACAATCCCGAATTTCTATTTAAAGACTGTTGCCGTTCTTTACAATCACACGAATGACATACACGATATAATGCTTTCCGTCGGAACCGATGTCCAGAGGATTAAATACGCACGGCACGATTGTCACTGCCGTGCAGGATGCGGTTATGTTCGACCTCAGTGTTGTGCCGGGAGACGGGGGCCGTGTTCCGATCCGTGTCGCCGGGAATGTGATGGTGAACGTCCAGAAACTGATCTCCGATATCGGACGCGGCATGATCGCCGGAACACTTTCGCTTCAGGGGGATGTTCCGGAAGGACTCCTTTCAAGATTCACACTGTACATAGACGGTTCCGTTCCGTCGGTCTCCTCGTCCGCCGATCTGAAGTTCGAAAGCCCGGACAACATGCTCGGAAGGGCGCTTGGGGACATGTTATCCCTGCTGGAGAAAGCGGGGAACGGTTCAGTCGGGGATATCATCGCGTGCTACCCGGACCCGCGTTACAGACTCCCCATAATCCGGGACCTCATCTCCCTTTCGAATGATCTGGACGGTCTCCCGCTTCGCTATTCGGCCGATGGTATGAAGAGAGGGCTGTTCCGGCCCGCATCCGTCGTACCCAGTCTCCTTGATAAAGGGTCTGACAGCTGTTTCGGCGATATCAGGGGCATACTCAGGACATCGGATGGCGACCTGTTCCTTGAAATGAAAGACGGGAATGTACCGTTTGAATTCGAACCTGGTATCCGCCCGGGAGAAGATCCCGATTCGCTGATGGATTCCCCATGTACGGTCGGCGGCCGAATACGCTTCTCCGGAACCGGGGATATCGAGAGGGTAACGGATGTCACCAAAGTGGACAGACTCAAAGAATTGTCATTCGACAGAATGATATCATCCGATAAGGATCTGGCCCTCAGAACGCCGCTTGTCGTGAATATCGGTTACGACAGCGACAGGAATCATTGGACCATCGGCAACAGACCGCTCGGGATATCCATATCGAAACGATTCCTGGATGACGCGATACTCGAATTCCATGACCAATTCGTGTTCATGTGGGAGGTTTACGACGGGAACTCCGGGAAAGACGGGCGGGACGATGACCTGGACGATGATGAACTGCAGCTTCATGACTACATCGTGTCGATAGTCAAGGATGAGGAGTAACGGATAATCTTTATATCCGTATCTTAACTCCACACCAAGAACATGTCGAAAAGGCGTATCTCCAAGAATGCGGTCGCGACCATGGGCGAGGAGCGCATGTCCATACTCGCCAGGATGTCCGAGGAGACCCTGGCGGGTGGCAGAGACGACCTTGCGAGACGATATGTTTCGCTGGCCAGAAGGATCGGTATGAGGACCAAGGCGAAGATGCCGGCGGACTTCAGATACTGCAAGAAGTGCATGATACCCCTGGTCCCCGGCATCAGCTGCACGGTCAGACTGACGGGCGGCAAGACGGTGACGACATGCCGGCGGTGCGGCTGGCTGAAAAGGGTGCCATATTCAAAGGAGAGGTTCGGATGACGGAAAAAGATGCAAGGAAAGAACTGATGAGACGTGCGAACGATCTCAGCCCCACCGTACATGTGGGAAAGGACGGAATAGACGAAGGAGTGCTCAGCGAGATCATTGCCCAGCTTAAAAATGCCCGCCTGATAAAGGTGAAAATACTCGGCAGCGCGGACGGCGAACCCAAAAGCATCGCGGAAGAGCTTGCCTCATCCACCAACTCCGTCATAGTGGATGTCAGGGGCGGCGTCGCGGTCCTTACCGACAAACGTACCTGGACATCGCTCAGCCAAAAGAAATTCTGAGGTGCGGGAATGCTGGACGTTAACGTGATCAGGACAGAGCCAATGATGATCAGAAAGATGCTGATCGACAGGAACAAAGACACGGCGGTACTGGACAGATTCCTCTCGGCGGACTCTGAATGGAGATCACTGACGGATGAGAACAACCGTCTGAGGAAGGTTAGGAACGAGGTTTCCGTGCAGATATCCAAGATGGGCGGCTGTGCGGACAAGGATTCCAAAATTGCTGAGATGCGCGAAGTCGGGAGCAGGATCAAAGGCAATGAAGAGAGGGTGTCGGAACTCGAACTCATCCGGGATGACTGCATACTCAATATCCCGAACATCCCTCACCCGTCCGTCCCGATAGGGAAGGACAGCACCGAGAACGTCGTGGTGTGTGAGTGCGGGGAGAAGAGGACATTCGGTTTCAGACCCAAACCGCACTGGGAGATCGCCGAGGACTTGGATATAATAGATTTCGAGAGAGGGGTCAAAGTCGCCGGCAGCGGGTTCTACTGCCTCAAGGGGGACGGTGCGCGTCTGGAACGCGCGCTGATAAATTATTTCCTGGATACCCATGAGGACCAGGGGTACACCGAGGTTTTCCCGCCGGTTATGGTCAACAAGGCCGCCCTCACGGGCACGGGCCAGTACCCGAACCTGAAGGATGACATGTATTACATGGAGAAGGATGACATGTTCCTGAATCCCACGGCGGAGGTGCCTGTGACGAACCTCTTCATGGACGAGATATTCGAAAGGGATCAGCTGCCCATACTCTACACCGCATACCTGCCGTCGTTCAGGAGAGAGGTGGGCAAGCATGCAGACACACGGGGGATCATAAGGGTGCACGAGTTCAACAAAGTGGAGATGGTCAGGTTCGTTCTCCCGGAGACGTCCTATGATGTTCTCGAAACCCTCAGAGGCGATGCGGAACAGCTGATAAACGGGCTGGGGCTTCCGTACCGCGTACTGCTGCTGTGCACCGGGGATATGAGCTTCTCGTGCTCGAAGTGCTACGACATAGAACTATATGCGCCTGCCAACGACGTTTGGCTGGAAGCGTCATCATGCTCGAATTTCACCGATTTCCAGGCAAGGCGGGCCCGCATAAAATACAGGCCCGAACCGCACCTGAAGAGCGAGTTCATACACACTCTGAACGGCTCCGGTCTCGCATTGCCCAGGACCATGGTCGCGATACTGGAGAATTATCAGAATGAGGACGGGACCGTCACGGTGCCAGAGGTTCTCAGGAAATACATGAGGGGAAGGGAGATAATCGGATGATCAGCGCAGGATGCTGTCCAAACGCCCGATGAGCTCCGAGGCCCCTATCCCCGAGCCATTGCTTAACAGCTTACTTTTCAATTCGTTTTCGCCGTCCTCGAGGGCTCTGGATGATATTCCGTAGTATCTCGATGCCCTTGCTTCAACGTAAGCCGCCATAAGGTCGCAGGATTTGATGTCCCTGCCTGTCCTTTTGCCGTGATGCCCGTCGTCCACATCGGTGAACGGCTCATAGACCATGAATTCGAGTTCTTCGTGCCAGGATTCCGGTATAAGGGGCATTATCCTGGACCGTACGAGTTCTTTTTCATACGATTCCAAAAGGATCGCCAGGCCGTCGACGTTCGCTTTGATCGGACTGATGACGTCCTTCGTGAGAACCTCCGGGAGATCGTGGAAGAGCGCGGTGTAATAATTGTTGTATATCTGCTTCTTGTCCGCCTTCCTGTCGAAATCGTTCAGATAGATCATATCGGCAACTATCAGCGAATGCCCCAGAACTGTAGTCTTCGGTATGCGGGGGGTCCTCGCCCACCTTTGCTGGAACCTCAGCTGCCCTATGAGGTCGATGAAATCGAACGCATCTCCGTTGACCATCTGCCTTCTGACACCCTCAAGGTCGCAGTGCTGCTGAATCTGATCATCTATCTCCCTCTTCGTGCTCTCGATACCGTACATCGAACGGTTCGCGTCGTATATCGTCCTGAATTCCCACCTCGTAGCGAGGTAGTGGGCGGCCCGGATTATGTCATCCTCTTTGGACTTCTTCTCCAGCCGCAGATATTTCTCCAGCCTTGATCTGAATTCCGGATCCGCATCCGGGACGTTCGAATCGAAACATCTGAGGACATATCTGTTCACTTCCTCGGATTTCTCGGAGATTATCTTGTGGAAGACCTGTGGCTTGAGGTCCGTCATGGCGGACCTTTGTATGAAAGAGAAAAGGGAATGTTCTATGATCCTGCTCCAATCGAGCTTGGCACCCCCCTCCGTCTCCTCGTATTTGCCCAGGACCCACGCGATGGCTGCTTTATGGGC
>JAITTK010000099.1 GCA_031287135.1 Candidatus Methanoplasma reticulitermitis | reverse complement strand
CTCTTCCTCGTCAGTGGGGATGTTATCGTCGCTCTCTGTTATCTCCAATCCTTTGATGCCCCAATCTCCGGGAAGCGATTCGGCACCCATAACCAGCACGGGGTTGATGCCTGAAATGTATATGTCATCCGCATCGAAGGTATCAGCCAGCTCTCCTTTCAGTTCAAATGATACCACGAGCGACGAAGACGGTCGGAGGTTTTTGATCTCCCATGTGGTCTTCCCCCCGTCGTTCATATCGATGAAGTACGGATTCGTGAAGAGTGTCAGATTCACGCACTCTTTCGGCAGATGTGCATGGAGCCTGAATGTGCGGTCCTGTGTCGTGTAGTTGTACACCGTGTAAGAGACCGTGCGCATATTCTTACCTTCTTTCTTTGTCCCCGGTTCCACCCAGACCACATTCATTATCTTGCTGATCGTCCTGCTGAGATCGGGCACGGGCTTTCCGAGCATGGCTGAGGCTTTCTGCGCCATTGCGGGGATCAGTTCCTGAACGATCTCGAACTTCGCGTGCGTCTTCGATTTCCTTTCCATCTTGTTCAGATGGCTCTTGAGATTCCTGGCACAGAGTCTGAGTGCCTGTTCTATCTCGCCCTGAAGTTCTGAGAATGATGCTATGGCCTCTTTGCCTTCGGATGTGAACGGCACTTTGGTCGAAGCGACATGGACCAATATTATCGCGGGGCCGAACGGTATGCCCTTCCCGCCTCTCTGCTCGAGGCCGTATCTCCTCCAGTCGACTTCGGATAAGGCCTTGGTTATCGCACATGCCCCCTGCTGGTAGAGCAACGGGACGCGATTGGCGAATCTCAGTATCGTCACTTGTCCGTCGGATGGTATCTCGCCGCCGTAGACGATGCCCGCCTCCACGACGAACGGATTCCCGTTCACGGCTTTCGGGGGACGTGTCACGGGAGTGGCATAGTACTCGGGCCTCATCCCGTCTAGGATATGCATAAGGCCCTTCTTGATCAGAGTGTCCCCTATCGGGGAAAGACAGTCGGTCGGAGGGGCCATGATCTTGACCTGTGTTATGGCACTTATCAGGGCTTTGCAGTCGTCCCTCGTCATGGATGACGGGTCCGCGGAAGGTTTGATTCCGGCTTTCTCGAGTATCTCATCGGCTATCCTGTCCGTTATCCTGGAGAAATCACTTTTAAGAAAGGCCTTTATGGTCTTTTGCTGAGTGTTCTGAGCGTATTTCATCAGGTCCCCGATCTCCATACCCTCCGGGTGCGGTTTGATCTCCTTTGACTTGGGGGGCATCTGTTCGGTCGCTCTTTCGAAAATGTATTTCTTCCCCTCCGGGTCGCGGAACTCCACTTTGGCATGAGGGTTGACTATTGCGGTATTCCTCAGATATTCGAATATCGACTGTTTCCCTGTGATGTATCTTCCCTTTGTTGTGTATTCTATTTTCGTGCCGTGCTCCTTTCCTTCCCATGAGAACGCGACATCGTTTGTGACTATCGGGCGGTTCGTCTTGGTGTCGATGGTTATGTCCATCTTCCAGGCAACCTCATCCGCACCCTCGATCTTGGATTCGACATGGGCCGGCTTGCCGGTCGTTATGTTGCCGTACATGACGGTCGCAGATATCCCGATGCCCTGCTGACCCCTCGACTGTCTCAGCGAGTGGAATCTGGATCCGTAGAGGAGCCGTCCGAAAACGTTGGGCATCATCTTATGTATTATCCCCGGGCCGTTATCTTCTACGGTTATCCTGTATTCGTCGTCTTCCTGGAGACGTTCCACCCAGACGCTTATATCCGGGAGGAAACCAGCCTCCTCGCAGGCATCCAGTGCATTGTCGACAGCCTCTTTGATACCCATGAGCAGGGATTTTGATCTGGAATCAAAACCAAGTATCTGCTTGTTCTTCTCGAAAAACTCCGTAACGGAGATCTCTTGCTGCTTTGCTGCCATCTTGTGGGCATTTGTGCCCCCTTTGGCATAATTTTCAATATCTTCCGAGCGCATCCGGGGAGGGTATTCTCCAAAATGGTATTTAGTTTATTCTCAAAGAATTAAAAAGGGGTTTAAACCGTTTATTGTTCATCTTCGTCGAACGTTGCACCGCATTTGGGGCAGAATGTCGCTTTATCAGGGACCTCAGCACCGCATTCGGAGCATTCGGAGATTTCTTTGGTGGTCTCGGTCGTCCCGTCCGCATGCGTGACCTCGAACTCTTCCTCATCGAACGCCGCACCGCATTTGGGACACTTCACGGCATCTTTGGGGACCTCAGCACCGCATTCGGAGCACTCGAAAAAGTCTTTCTTCCGGGGTTTCATTTCATCCGGGCGGTCAATGTACGCACCGCATTTCCTGCAGTTAACCTCGCCAGGCAGGACCGTAGCACCGCATTTGTCGCACCTTCCGTATCCTTTGGGGTAGAGTCTTCCCTCCCTCTCCATTTTTTCTCTGGTCTTCTCCATCCTGCCCCTCATGATCTGAGAAAAGATCATGATCATGAAGAAGATGATCACGATGTAGAGGGTCCCCATAAAGCATCCGAATAAGGACATGTAGACAAAGTCGCCGTCATATGCGCCCGTAAGGAATTTCCAATACGTATTGGAATCCCCGTTGACAACCTCTTCCCCAGAGTCATCGGTACGGGTCATGGTGAGGTGCCCCAGATACAGCTTGTCCCGATCCAGCGATATGCTCCCGCTTACCGAACTTCCGGTGACATCCATCGGGACTTTGTTATCAAAGACGGCGTTGGCTATCGTGAAACTCACGCCCTTTACCTCCCCGTACTCGAAATAGACAGTATGCGGGCCGATGTCCTCTTTCAAGGTCGCCGTTACCTCGATGCCGGAGTCCGTGTATGTGTACTCCACACCGGCGAAGTAATCGTTATCAGAGGGGTTGCCCTGATTTGATTCAATGAATCCCGGTGCCATTGCCAGCCCGCCTATCAGCGTGGCCGATAACAGGAATGCGACGCCCACCAGTATCATGAGCCTGAGGTTCTCCACCCCGAGCAACCTTGGCAACATGTAGAGTATGACCGCGATTATAAGCATCCCGAAGCAGTAGCAGGACACACCGAATCCGAACAGGGTCAGGACAAGGGCGACCATGAATGCCGCCAGCACCCCGAACATTTGTTTTGGCGATAAGGTGCCGAACCATTTCAGGTCGATGGTTTTCGCACCCGCATCATCTTTCATGGGAAGACCGCACACAATAACTTGATTAAAAGCTATCGGAGGATGTAGCCACCTGCCATTGTTAAATCAATAAAACATAATATATCGGTTTCATATCACACAACCAGGTGATGCCGTGGCGACAATAGAGGAGCAGATAAAGGAGTTGGAGGATCAGATCGCCAACACCAAATATAACAAAGCCACGGAATCGCATATAGGGAAACTCAAAGCAAAGATAGCCAAGCTCACGGCCGAGGATGAGAAGAGGAGGTCTTCCAAAGGGCCCACCAAAGGTTTCTATGTCAAGAAGGCGGGCAATGCCACAGTCGCCCTCGTCGGTTTCCCGTCGGTCGGTAAATCCACACTCCTAAATCAGCTCACCGGGGCGAAATCAGAGGTGGGAGCATATCACTTCACCACTCTGGACATAGTGCCCGGGGTCCTGGAATACAACCATGCGAAGATCCAGATCCTGGATATGCCCGGACTCATAAAAGATGCTTCAAGAGGCAAGGGCAGGGGCAGAGAGGTCATAGCGGCCGCGAGAGCGTCCGATGTGATCCTACTCGTGGTCGATATCTTCAATCCCAAAATGGATGTTCTGCTGAAAGAGCTCTATAATGCGGCGATAAGGCTGAACCAGAAGAAGCCCGATGTCGTCATAACCGGGTCGTCGCAGGGCGGGATACTTGTAAAACCGACGATCAAACTCACAAAAATCGATGTCGAGACCATAAAGGATATGACCGCGGCATACGGACATGTGAACGCAACCATCGTGGTCAGGGAGGACATAAACGTGGAACAGATGCTAGATGTCCTCTCCGGGAACCGTGTTTATATAAAGTGCGTAATGGCTGTGAATAAGGTCGACTTGGCAAGGCCCGGTCAGTTGGAGTCGGTCCTGGCAATGTATCCGGACTACAAGACGGTACCCATCTCAGCGGCAACCGGTTACGGCATAGAAGAACTCAAGCAGACCCTTTATGATACGATCGAGATGATAAGGATATATCTGAAGCCACAGGGCAAAGAGGCGGATATGGTCGAACCTCTCATAGTGAAGAAGGGGAACACCGTCGGAGAGGTCTGCGAAGTGATCCACAGGGACTTTAAAAATAATTTCAGATATGCCATGGTCTGGGGGAGCAGCGCCAAATTCCCGGGTCAGACGATAGGACTGGACCATGTGGTCGAGGACGAGGATATCCTGACCATAATAGTCAAAAGGTGAATTCAGATGCTGTTCCTGCCGTAATCGTACGTTCCGTCCTTAAGGCGCTCGAGCATCGTATCTCCGATCCTGTATAGCTCATCTCTGTCAAAATAACCGGATCGGATGTTCTTGTACCCGGCCGATGACATCAGGGATATCGTGCATTTGGCCAAACCGAGTCTTCTGGGCATAGGTCCCGCGGAGACCGCCGTTATCTGCACACGGTCATATTGTATTATGAGTATCTGTCTGTCCAGGAGGCCGTTTATCAGGTTGAACCTATCTTTCCCTAACCCTATTTCGCGTACCCTCATGGAGACGTGTGCACTCCAGAATATCAGGAGTATCGATACCGCGACGGCCGCGGCAGGCGCATATTCGAGCAACAGGATCTCGACCGAGTCCAGATCGGAGAACAAAGTGCCGCCGTTCAGGCACATCCAGTAGGCGGGATAAGCCGCAACCGCCAATATCAGGGCAGTGCCGATAGCGGCCTTCATGAGCAACGGCGATCTGGCCCTCTTCGGTTGCTTCATCATTTCGGGGTCATGGATGAACTCGGGAACAAGCTGTCTTATCAACTGTTCTATTTTGTCATCATCCGCCAATATGCATAGAGTCGGAGTGACATCATTCGACACCGCGTTTATGCCTATGACTTCTGCCTCGAGACTCGATTTCCCCAACATCCTGGCGAAGAATGTTCTCTTTATGCGTACCGCGTTTATGCGGTTCACATCGAATTTGGATGTGTAGTTCTGAATGATCCCGTGTTGCAGATGTATCTGGTCGTTTATGCGGTAGACCTTGAAATTCCCGTATTTCAGGATTATGAAGAACACGGGTATGACCTCTACCGCGACAAGGAGGAACAATGCGATCAATATGCCGCTGTTTTTAAGGAATATTGCCGAGAACACCGAATATGCCAGCAGGGCTACCGCATAAACCAGCTGGTATGTTGATGTCCCTATGAACCCGTGCAGGACCGAGTCCTTCATCGATAGATTCACAAGCGACTCAAGAACCAAAGGCCCATCGGTCTTTGGTTCTTCAAAGATGTTCGATGTCAGTCTGTCCCTGATCTGTTCCGCCAATGCGGTGCTGAACACGAAATTCGCTTCGGGCCGGGAAGCGCGGCTGCTCGAATTGATGTTGATGCTGAGTGTGGTTGTACCGAATATGCGATTGAATATGTCCCTCACCACATTGACCGACGCAATCTTTTTGTGCGGAATGG
>JAITTK010000040.1 GCA_031287135.1 Candidatus Methanoplasma reticulitermitis | reverse complement strand
TAATTAATCCTGAAAGACGGATTCGCTGTCATGGCAATTGATTTCAAGGACTACAAGTGCCAATTCTGTGGCAAGCAGAGCACGAACTTCGTCTATGCCGCATTCGTGTGCGATGACGTCAAATGTATAGAGATGGCAAGGGAAGAGAGAGGCGGGCCTGCCGGCCACATGAAAAGGAAGGCGGAGGGCAAACCCATCCTTCCCGATGATCCGTGCGAAGACTGATCAGTGTCTGAATACCCTGCAACCGGTGAACACCATGGCCATGCCGTGTTCGTCCGCCGCATCGATCACTTCTTTGTCTCTGATGCTTCCGCCCGGCTGTATTATCGCGGTCACGCCGGCCTTCGCCGCCTCGTCCACCCCGTCCCTGAACGGGAAGAACGCATCGGAGGCCATCACGGATCCGTCCGTGGGTTCGTTCGCCTTCATCGAAGCTATCTTCGCAGAGTCGACACGGCTCATCTGGCCTGCGCCTATGCCGATCGCCCTTTCCCCTTTGACGTAGACCACCGCATTGGACGTCACATGCTTGGCTAGCTTCCACGCGAACAGCAGCGCCGCGGTCTCTTCCGGGGTCGGACTGCGCCGGGTAACCACTTTCAGGTCCTTCGGATCCAGATTCACATTCTCATCGGTCTGCACAAGGAGCCCTCCCTGCACTTTCTTCATCTTGAACTCCCTGTGTCTTTCCGAAGGCGATATCGGGGAGTTGGTCCTCAGGAGACGTATGTTCTTTTTTTTCGACAGGAATTCTTCGGTACCGGGATCATAATCCGGGCATATCACCGCCTCGACGAAATACCTGGAGATCATCTCCGCGGTCTTCATGTCACAGTTGCGGTTCAGGCATATCACACACCCGTATGCAGACAGCGGGTCCACATTGTAAGCCGTCTCGAACGCATCGAAGATGCTGTCGGCGGAGGCGAGCCCGCACGGATTGGTGTGTTTCATCACTACCGCTGTCGGCCTTTCGAAATCCATGGCTATGTCCAGAGCCTTGTCCAGATCGAGGATGTTGTTGTATGAAAGTTCCTTCCCGTGGAGTTGTTCCGATTTTGCCACGGTCGTGCCTTTGGCAAAGGGTGTTTTGTAGAATGCCGCCCGTTGGTTCGGGTTCTCGCCGTATCTGAGGTCCTCGACCTTCTCGGACGGTATCGGGAACGATCTTGGGAATCCCTCGCCGAATCTGTCGAACATGTATGAGGCTATCGCGGATTCATAGTCCGAGGTTGCGATGAATGCCTCCGTCATAAGCCTCTCCAGCGTGCTGCCGCTCAATTCTTTATTCGAACGGAGTTCCTCCGTGATGACACCGTACTGATCGGAGTTCGTCACAACAGCGACCGATTTGTAGTTCTTGGCCGCGGCCCTTATCATACTGGGGCCTCCGATGTCTATGTTCTCCACTATATCCTCGAAAGCCGCGCCTTTTTTCAAGGCCGTCTCTTTGAACGGGTACAGGTTAACCACCACCATGTCTATCTGAACTATCCCCTTGCTCTCTATGGCGGACAGATGCTCCGGCATGTCCCTCCGCGCAAGAATACCGCCGTGTATCATGGGATGGAGGGTCTTTATCCTCCCGTCCAGCATCTCGGGGAATCCTGTTATCTCGGAGACTTCCCTGACCGGGATCCCGTTATCCCTGAGAAGCCTGTATGTTCCCCCGGTCGAGATTATTTCGACGCCCATTTGTGTCAGTTCTCTGGAAAAATCCAATACTCCGTCCTTGTCGGAAACGCTGATTATAGCCCGCTTTATCTTGACCAACTACACGACCTCCTCTTCTGAGGCACCTCGCACTTCGATGGGTACGTCTTCATAATGGACTAGTGTTAAATAAATGCTACTTTGACCGCCATCATGACGGGGGAGCCCGTCTGGCCGCTTGGATGTCGGCCGGCCCCCGGCACTGTCCGAAACGGAGGATCGGGGGGTGTCGTGCGTTCCGGCCGCTCGCGGCTCCGTGCCGCAGTCGGATCAAAAATTAAAAAAATCCCTCCGCCGCCGGGCGGAGGGGTTTGGAGTTTCAGAGAAGCGCCTTCATGACCCTTGCCGCTCTCGCGTCGAGGGTCTCGACACCGGACACCTTACTGGAGTACTCGGAGAGCGCGACTATGTCCTCGTTCTCTATGCACTCGAGCTTGAACTTGCGGGTTCCGGCCATGAGCTGTTTCAATCCCTCTCCGAGCCTCTCGTTGAAGTACGTGTACAGACTCACTCCTCCCCACGGGATGTCGGTTCCAATCTTCTTCGACTTGAACCTGTTCTGAACATCCTCCGCTTTTATGAAGAACTTGCTCGGATCTGCACCGTACTGGGAGACGAAGCTGTCGGGCAGCTGTTTCTTTGCCGCGAGTTCCGAGAAGTGCTTTCCTTTCAAAGCCGCCGTGATCGGCCCTCTCGCCATTGCGATGGATTTGACTATCGGCCCCTCTCCCAGATCGGAGAGTGCGAACGCCTTGTACATCTGGGATTCGTTGATGAATCCTCCCGCGAATGCGAGGTCCGGTACGAACCTGCCCTGTGCCTTCAGCTCCCTGGCACATGTCATCACCTGGCTGAACAGCCATATGCCGGGCGAACTGAGTTCATTCATGTGGGTGACCGGGGACATTCCCGTTCCGCCGCCTGCCGCGTCGAATGTGAGGAGATCGATCTTCGCCTCTGACGCACATCTCATTGTGAATGCGACGACCTCCGGCTTGTATGCTCCGGTCTTCAGGAACACGTTCTTGAACTTGCCCCTGAGCTGATCTATATCCTCGAGGAACGATGTCTCGTCGGGGAACCCTACGCGGCTGTGCCTCTCGAATGACTTGAAAACACCGTCTTTGAATGCCTTCTGCACGGCCTTGTCCTCGGGGTCCGGCATGACTATGTACCCTCTCGACTTGAGCTCGAGTGCCCTCTCGAGAGAGGTCAGTCTGACCTCTCCGCCGATGGCTTTGGCTCCCTGTCCCCATTTCCTCTCTATGACCGTCACGCCGAGCTTGGATGCTCCGTAATCGTCGACCCCTCCGCGTCCGTCCTCGACATTCGTCTGCAGGACGATGCGTCCGTTTTTACCATCCCAGAAGTCTGTGTACGACTTCACGCGGAACGCGAGGTCCGGGGAGTTCTGCACCTTTCCGTTGGAGTAGACCGCGTCCGGGTCCATGCCGCACACGTTCTCCCCTATGACTTCGGATACTCCCGCCATCGCCGCTCCCGACGCGAGTTCCCTCCAATTCGTCTTGGCGACCGCGGTGGATCCGAGACCGGCGATGTGCACCGGCAGAAGCTGCTGTATCGGGTTCTTGCTCCTGGTGGCAAAGGTGGTCTTGATATCGACATTCTCGAAGAACGCCACATCGGGGTTCTCCTCGATGCCTTTCGCACCTATCAGCTCCGCCATCACCTGGAAGTGGGACCAGTCCAGGAAATAATCCTTGTTGGATGCGGCGGTGGATTTCCCGAAGTGCTCTGGGCTGGGGTAGAGCACCTCGCGCCCCCTGAGCGCCCCCTTCCCGACCTCGCAGAGAACGTTGCAGTCCTCTATACAGACAGGGCACATACCGTTTATCGGGCATGGGTCCTTTACACGAACAGCCGTTCCTGTCGTCGATTTCGAATTCTCTATAGACATTGTCAATCACCATTTCATAGCATATCTATGAACGGAACGGAATAAACTTCTCAAAGGATTTAAGCCTCTTGTATGTCAAAAAAGCACGGATGGGCAATTGTCTACTTTTATCTTGTAAGGGTGCACATTCAAATCCTATTCCCTCCGATATTAAAACATGGACGGAGCCTGTCGCCCGTACTTTAACAAACGGTTCTGACACCGATCACATGACATCCCTGATTTTACAAAGCTTATCCAACGCTGCATTCAGCACCGGTTCGCTCTTGGCGAAGTGGATGCGGATCAGGTGATTCACATCCTCGTGGAAGAAACTCGAACCCGGGACCGCCCCGATGCCCGCTTTCTTCGCGAGATCCTCGCAGAATCTCAGGTCCGAATCGTAGCCGAACTCCGAGATGTCCGCCATAACATAATACGCACCCTGCGGGTCCGTGTGCTGTATGCCCGCATCATCCAATCCCCTGAGGAAGAGCCTGCGTTTCCTGTCATAGGTATCGAGGAGACCGTCATAATAATCATCTTTGAATCTCAGGGCCGTCACCAGTGCCTCCTGCAGGGGGGCGGCCGCGCCGACGGTCAGGAAGTCATGGACTTTCCTCGCCGTGTCCGTTATCTCCGGCGGAGCGATCACATAGCCCACACGCCACCCCGTGACCGAATATGTTTTGGAAAGGGAGGAACAGGATATCGTGCGTTCCCACATCCCGGGCAGCGCCGCGAAATACGTGTGTGCATGCGGCTTGTAGACGATGTGCTCGTAGACCTCGTCCGTTATGACGTATGCATCGTATTCCTCCGCGAGTTTCGCTATGAAAAGGAGCTCGTCCCTCGTGAAGACTTTGCCGGAAGGATTCGAGGGGTTGCATAGCACCAGGGCTTTCGGACCCAGGGCGAACGCGGCCTCCAGATCTTCTTTCAGGAAACCGAAGTCCGGCGGGTGCAGGGGAACGTATATCGGCTCCGCGCCGGACAGCATGGCATCGGCACCGTAATTCTCATAGAAGGGGGAGAAAACGATGACCTTGTCCCCGGGGTTTATGACCGTCATCATGGCCACCATCATCGCCTCGGTGCTGCCGCACGTGACGACTATCTCACCCTCCGGGTCTATCCTCCTGCCCATGAAGCGCGTCTGTTTCTCGGCCAGGGCCTCGCGGAAGTTCGGGGCCCCCCATGTGACCGAGTACTGATGCGGACCTTCGCGGGCGACCTCCGCCAACCTGTCGAGCAGTTCTTTCGGCGGATCGAAATCCGGGAATCCCTGAGAGAGGTTTATCGCGCCGTGTTCGTTCGATATGCGCGTCATGCGTCTTATCACCGAATCGGTGAACCCCGATGTCCTTCTGGATAGTTCGCGCATTTTCGGCACCTCAGATGCTGTACGTGAGACTCCTCTCGTCTATCACACGTTTGGCTTTGTGGGTGGAGCGCTCTATCGAGCCCTCTCCGGCCACTATCACTCTGGCAGGCTTGACGCCTATGCGGGCTTTCAGGGCGTTTATAACACGCAGAGACACCTGTTCGTCCGTCTCCTCCGTGTTTGAGGATTCCCTCTCAACCGTCACTTCGTAACGGCATGTGTAATCCTTGTCGTACACGCGGACCGTGTACTCCCCGGTTATCCCTTTCATGCCACGCACCACGGCTTCGATGTCGCTCGGGAACACATTGACCGCGGAGACTATGAACATATCGTCCTTCCTTCCTATAACATGTATGCGGCCGTGCGTCCTGCCGCACCCGCATTCCGTCCTGTCAATGTACCCTATATCACCCGTGCGGAATCTTATCATCGGACGGGCGCGTTTGCGCAATGTCGTGTAAACGAGTTCCCCCGTCTCCCCGGGTTTCAGCAGTTCCCCGGTCTTTATGTCGACCGTCTCGACGTATATGTGGTCCTCCGCGATATGCAGTCCGTCCTTCTCATCGCACATCGCCGCGCATGCGCCGAATATGTCGGACAGTCCGTAGAAGTCATATACATCGGCACCCCAGAGTTCCTCTATGGCCTTACGCGTGCTTCTGATAGAACCGCCCATCTCCCCGGCGACGAATATCCTGCGTATCGAAAGGTCCTTCGCCGGATCGATGCCGTTCTTCTTGCAGGTCTCTCCGAGATACCATGCGTATGAGGGACTGGTCCATATGCAGGTCGGTTGGTATGTCTTCAGGATGAATATGAGTCT
>JAITTK010000063.1 GCA_031287135.1 Candidatus Methanoplasma reticulitermitis | reverse complement strand
TTGTTTATCAGATTGATAAGTGCATTAAGGGTCTGTAAAGGGTTTGGTATGGCGGGAGTCTGGGCCAGTATGGATAGCTCCCACCATACGACTATGAACACGACAAACGAGACCGCGGTTATCAGCAGAGTTCTTGCGAATCTATGGTATCTGTTGTGCTTGTCGTATTTCAACCTCATCGCCACCGCCAACGCTTACGCCTTAATAAGCTCGCCGTTGATGATGGTGCTCGTTGCAGGAGGTGCTCCCAGGAGACCGAATACCACGGTCCCGTTCTGGAGTGCGACCGCAACACCGGCTCCGTTGGTCGCACCCGATGTCTCGACGTTTATCCCCAATTCATTGAAATATCCGTTCTCGACCGCAACATGCAGAGCTATCTGATGGAGATCGCCCGTTATCACAGCAACCTTAACTGTTACGGCGGAATCCAATTTATCCACACCTTCCAACGCAGCCTTCAGATATGTGCTGTTGACGAATCTGTCGGCGAACGCTTTGGAATCGGCGAAACCTAGATCCTCAACGGTATGTTCTAATTGGAGACTGTCGGCAAGCGCGGCTATATCCGTTCTCAGGCTCGTCAGAGGATCGTCCTGGCCCTGGTTCCCGTAAAGATACGTTATGGTGGAGAGTGACTCTTTGATGACTTCTTCGGAGAGTCCGCTCGTCTTGCTCTTGGATATCTCGACAAGCCTTGCGTAATCATCAGAACCGGTATCGGCCAGTGCCGACTGTACCCACAGTGCTCCTTTTACATAGGCGGCTAGGAATCTCTCCGTCACTTCAGTGTTTGCACCTATGAACGATGTGGAACCCGCCACTACACAGCAGGTGTGTCCGGGGAACAGGTTGTTCGTGAGAGCGAGTTCGGTGAATCCGCCGGTGGTACTGTCAACTATCGCCTGGTACTGGGGTTGCCAGAGTATCCCTCCGTCAAGAGGATAGCCGCCGCTCAGGGCCGCTGTCGCATTAGAGACCGAAGGGACATAATATACAGTCTGGGAGTTTTTCTGGGTGTTCTCCTGATAGAGGGTGTAGTTCAGGCCCAGGTACTCTTCAGCTATGGTCCTCAACTGGACATGCTGTATGGAAGTAGTTCCGGGGGTGCCGAATATAAGTCCTCCCCATGCGGCTTTGTTGCTTTCATCCACGGTGTATATGCCGTTCCCTTCGTCCGTATAGAATGCAGATGCACCTCCCCTCTCGTTGAATATATTCTCTTTTATGTACAATCCGGATCCTTCCGAATTGGCCACTGCAAGAAGGGTGTACGAAGAGTCTTTCTCTTTGCTGTCCGAGGTAATTGCGTAGATCCCGATACCCGCTATGACAAGTATCGCGACAATTGCCGCAACGATGATCTTCTTATCCATATGTTGAACCTCGTTTGAAAATCCTAACCTGAGTATAATATCTTTTTGTAATATATTTTCCTGGATAGGATAAATTCTTCGTCTTTGTTTGCATTTGTCAGAATCGGTTTTTCCCTATGAGGGCGTTTCGTTCCGCAGAAAGGTCGGGACGGAAGGATTCATCTGATGATCCAACGTCCTCCCCTCTTGCCGTCTTTTCTTTCCGGTCCGCCTTCTTCTTTGAGATTCTTCACAATCGCTTCCGTTCTGGATTTCTGTATGTTGCAGCTGACCTTCTGCGGATTGTTGACGGTGTTCCATATTTCATCCACTGTCATTTCGACATCTTTCACCATCAGAGCACTATCTTCGGTTTCCTCCGAACCGAGGACGATCGTGCCTCCGAATGAATCGGCGAAAGCGGATGATGTTTCCGCATATCATCCGAAACCGTGTCCATAAAAAACATGAAGAGGGCGGGGGGAAGCCCCGCCGGGTTTATGCTTTGCTGTCGAGTTTGAGGGTGCCGTATTTGTAGACCTTCTCCGGACATGAGAACTGACATCTGTAGCATGCGGTTCCCAGACAGTTCTTTGTCTTAACTACGATCCGTTTGTCGGCTTCGACCCTGAGGGCGTCCTCCGGACATTCTCTCTCGCACTTCTTGCATCCGGTGCAGCCGGGCATGTAGCCTTTGAGTTCCGTACCTATGTCGTTGATTATACGCAGTCCCCTCGGGCCGAGATCGGGTATGTCACGGTTCACCATGCGGAAAACCTCCGGGGTACCCCTGACCTTAGGCAACGGCTGTATGCCGAACATCTCGTTGTTCGCATTGTACATGTCCATGCCCATCCCCTCATCCCAATGGGCGAGTTCCTGCACATAGATCTGTTCGAATGTCTTGTCAGAAGCGAACATGACATGGTTGGCCCTTATGCCGTCGGCTATGGTCTGCAGTTCATCCAGGAGCTCCGGGTCCCTGAGTATGTCAGTGGCCATCGCCAGAGAGGTGTTGCCGTACTGATATATCTTATCGCATGATGGGGGCAGCAGACCGACTTCCCTCGCTTTTACTGCATCGACATAAGTACCGGAGGCACCAGCCATATACATTATCTTGAGTTCTTCGAACTTGATCCCCGCTTTTTCCACAAGGGTGAAGTGTCCCGCTCTCATCGCCCCGATGGCTTTGCAGGCCTCGGAGATATCATGCGAGTCGATGTATATCCCGTCCTGGAACAGCATCTTCCCGTCGCTTGTTGCAAGTTTCCCCCTCTTCCACAGGTTGCTGTCCAATGCCGCCGCTACGGCGGCTACGACACCGGTCCCCGTGATCCCTTTGGCCTTTCCGTGCATAGGCCCCTCTTCGATCACCATGCCCAGATTGAAGTCGACCTTGTCGCCGTACTGGGGCATTATGTTCTCATCGAGGACGACACATTTCCACTGGAAATCATACTCCAAATCGCTTATCGCACCGGGTCCGGCCAGCATACCGCACTGTATCGATTGTCCTTCCATGGCCGGTCCCGCCGCTGCGGAGCCGGTGTATATGTTATCCCCGACTTTCAGTGCCATCTCCGCATTCGTTCCGTAATCCGTGACGAGGCAGTTATCCTTCTGCTCCAGGAATCCGCTCTTGTACATCATCGCCAGCGCATCCGCCCCGATCTCGTGCCTTATGGACGGCGGGACATAGAGCTCGCATCCGTCGGGCACATCCATGCCCACATCGACGGCGGAGAATACCCCCGCGTTCCTTTCCTGTGCTTTTATGCCTCTTGCTTTGTGAGCGTTCTCACCAGCGAAAGCCAGGTCATCTATCGGTATCCCCTGGAAAAGCGACAGCTGTATCGGGTTCCCGCAGATGGAGACTTTCTCGACCTTCTTCAGATCTATGTCCAATGTCCTTATGACTTTGTTCACAGTATCCATTACTATCCTGTGCGCCGTATCGGTGCCCACATTGATGCAGAACGTCAGGTGGTCCATTATGTTCGCGCCGGGCAGCGGATGGCATTCCGTTATCGATGTGGAAAGTATCTTTCCGTCGGACAGGTCGACACCGTGCGCTCTCGTTCCGCTGGTACCCATGTCCAACGATATTCCGTAACTCATTTTTTCCTCCTCCTTATCCTATCCAAAAGGGACCCCTTTCCGGCCCCTTCGGTATCCTTATCTTTCCGGTCCTCACATGCTTTGCAGTGACAGACATTGTCCTTGTGATCATGCTCATGATGATGTTCATGGCCATGATCGTGACTGTGGTGATGGCCGCCGTGCTCATGATGGCCGCCGTTGTCATGGTTGTGATGGTGATGCTCTTCCAGGTGGTAGTCGATACCGCTATCCTCCAAAGCATCCAGCATTACGTGTTCCAGTTTGTGCGAGTCCACATCCAGTACCGCGGACATGAATGTGAAATCCGCTCTCTCGCATGGGGAAAGGGTGCCGTGATGCTCCACCCCGTTGTCCATGTCCGTCAGGTTGAGGGTGATACCTTTACCATCTGAATCGAACACAGCCGCTTTTATATGTCCTAAAAAAGAGCCGGATTCGTCCCCGACCCATTTGCCGGTTGCCAGAAGGGCGTTAGAAAGACGAGCGGCCACATCCGCATTGTATCCGTGGATGTGTCCGGTGAGCCCGACGGCCACTCCTCCGGCCTCTTCTATGGATGTCTTTTCGCCGCTGTCTCTTTCTCCCTCGCACTCTTTGCAATGGCAGTTCCCGTCGTGATTGTGTCCTTTCATTTCATCATCTCGTATATTCTGTCAAGATTCTCCCCGGTCTTGGTGGATACTGGAATCATCGGTTTGTCGGGGTATTCGGCTTTCAGCCAATTTATGGCGGCATCCATCTTCTCGGGCGTGGCGAGATCGCTCTTGTTGATCAGGATGAAATCGGCGGCGAACATCTGCCTTTTGAAGAATTCCTCTCTCTTTTTGATTAGGTCATCGAACCTCTGTATGTCGGCGATACCGATTATGTACATCTCGTCCGGGTCTATCATGGAGTAATGGACGAGCTCCCTCACTTTATGCGGCAACGCGAGACCCGTCGGTTCGATTATTATCACATCGGGGTCTATATCTCTTTTTATATTCTTCAAGGCAGACTGAAGAGTCCCCGAAAGGGAACAGCATATGCATCCGTCGGGTAGTTCTATCGCATCGTAGCCCTCTTGTTTCAGAGTGGCCCCGTCGACCCCGATCTCTCCCGATTCATTGACCAATATGGCTACTTTCACGCCCCTTTTACTGTACATTGAAGCCAATTTCATCAGAAGCGTCGTTTTCCCGCTTCCGAGGAAGCCGCCCAGAATGTAAACATACATACTCGGGGTAATCGTGAAGGAAGATATATTATTCTTTATGGAGGGAACGTCGGCCGAGGGCATAACGATACACAGATTAGCAGGTAAAACGAGATAAACCGCCAGCAAAACACCCAGCGGTCCGTGAGCGAGGTCCGACCCGATAATCGTCCGGAACCGGGAAAATCGATCGATAAAGGTCATGTTTCTCCATAGACATCGGATTCAGAACGGTACCTGGACAGCACCGCCGGAAAACGATCGGATTTCAACAGTGTTATGAAGACGGTGAATCTTTCAAATAGATATTGGAGTATACATCCACATGCAGGGCAGAAACATTCCGAGGATCGTGATATCCGCTACACACAGCGGGGCAGGGAAATCAACGATAACGATGGGGCTTCTGATGGCTCTGAAGAAAAGAGGCTTGGACCCGCAGTCGTTCAAGGCCGGCCCGGATTATCTTGACCCCATGCATCATACGCTTGTCCTGGGAAAGGAATGCAGGAACCTCGATACATGGATGTTCTCCGATGAAGTGGAGAGGCTCTTCGTCAAAGGGTCCGAGGGATCCGGGATCTCCGTCGTGGAAGGTGTGATGGGCCTGTACGACGGTGTGGACGGCGTAAGTGAGGACGGTTCGACGGCACATCTGTCCAAAATGATAGGGGCCCCGGTCATATTGGTGATAGACGCCAGGTCGATGGCCAGAAGCGCCGGGGCCGTGGCTCTGGGATTCAGAGAATACGATAAAGATACAAAGATAGCG
>JAITTK010000030.1 GCA_031287135.1 Candidatus Methanoplasma reticulitermitis | reverse complement strand
TATCGGCATAGGCTAGATATTATATCGGAAAAAATATTCCACGTGACAATGGGTAATGCCAAAGCCGTCATCGTGGTCCTTGCCGTTGTACTTCTCGGCGCAGTCGGCTTCATTGCGCTGGAAACGTTTATGGAAAGAGAGAATGGCCATATTGACGGCAGATACGGTTATGTTCTGAGTACATGCGATTCTTTCACCTCTTCGTCGGGAGAGGTCGTGTCCGCCCCGGACGGCCTGATGTACGCTGTCGCCGAGGTCGCATTGGAGAACGTCGATTGGCCCGGAGGCATAAGGGACGAACCCTCCCGCTTCCTGCTTGTGACCGGCGGGGACAGGATTGCCGCCGATCGCGATACGTACATCTACCCCATGTATCACGATCCCGCCGGAATAATGCCCGGCGAACGGAGCACGAACAGCTTCCTGTACCTGATACCGAACGGGACCGACATTGACGGGATGCACATCGTATACGAGGGATTCGAGAAGGTCGTGTACAGCCCGGACCTCTCCGTCCGGGCATGATCGAAGGGAAATGGAAAAGTGGCTCGGGCCACTGTTTTTTGTCAGAATTCGCAACGTTTGCTGAGATTCGCGGGAAGATACATCGGGCGGACCGGATAACCGTGCGTCTCGTCCTTTATCCTGGACCTGAGTTCTTCCGCGGTCATCTCCGCATCGTTGTTCTCCGATCTCACATAGACCTTGAGTCTGCCGCTCGCGACCTCGCTCTCACCTATTACCGCACTGTATGAGCACCAATCCTGCTTCGACTTCCTGACCTTCTTGCCCACGGTGGAATCCGTGTCATCGACCGAGACCCTTATGCCGCTCGCTCTCAGTTCGGCCGCGATCGCCTCGGCCGCCGAAACGAAGTCCCCGGACATCGGCATGAGACGGACCTGATCCGGGGTTATCCAGGTCGGGAGATATCCGGGCACCCCCGTCTTCTCGATCCGGACCGCGGAGTCCAGCAGGGCGTACATGAACCTCTCGATCGAGCCTATCACCGCACAGTGGAGTATTATGGGGTATTGTCTCCCCCCTTTCTCATCGGCATAGGTTATGTTGAACCTCTTGGCGTTCCCCACGTCGATCTGAACGGTTCCGATCTCCCTCGGCCTGTTCATCTGATCGAGCATGTGGTATTCTATGTTCACCGTCCAATAGTAGTTGATGCCTTCGGGATATATGTGGATAAGGGCATCCTTCCCGTGTTTCTCGCACAGTGTGCGGACCATGTCCCTGTTGTCATCGAACGCTTTCCTGGAGGAGAAGTTGATGAGCATGTCGTAATCCCTTCCGATGTTCTCGATCTCATCGTATATCCTACCGTCGAGGAGTGTGAAATATTCGTGCGCCTCGGGCATGGCGGAGCACATGACATGGAAATCCGGCATGTTCAGCCTTCTCGTCCTGAAACAGAGCATAGTCTCGCCGGACTGCTCCAGCCTGTATGAGTCGGCGACCTCGAAGGCTCCGAACGGCATCTGTTTGTAACTTATGTTCCAGTTCCGTATCATGGCGAACTGCTGGTGGCATGCCGCATATCTCAGTATGAATTTCTTCTTGCCGGTGTCTATGCTGTACAGCCTGTCTCCGAAGAGGTCCGCATGCTCTTTGACCGCGGGCTCATCCAGCGAGAACATGTTCGTGCCCTTGACGTTGTAGACGTTTATGCCCGAGTTGTTGACGATCTCGGTGGAATAGTCGGATATAAGATCGAACATCATAGCCCCGGGCGGAGCGAGGCTCATGTGCCCGACATCGGACATGGTCTCCCACTGGATGCCGAATTTCTTGCACAGTCTGAGGTACTCCGGCTCCCCGCTGGAAGGTGCCTCTTTTCCGAGGGCCTCTTTGTCGATCATGAACCTGAGACAGTCCGATCCTCCTTTGTATTCCTCAATGGAGACCTCTTTGCCGTCGGTCCTCAGGACGAAGTACACATCTTTGCCTTTCGGTGCCTGTCTTTCCTCTTTCCCCTTGAAATCCCTTGACAATTCGGAAAGCGGGTGTCCTTTACACTTGACGTCGAAGGCTTTGTACCATCCGAAGGGCGCACGTACGACTTCCACGCCGGAGGACGATATCATGTCTTTCAGGAGATCGAGCAGTTCTATGCTCGCTTTGGGTTTGGCCAGACTGCTGCTCAGATGCGCATACGGGTACAGCATGACACGCTCCGCGCCGATCCTCTCCCTCGTCGCCAGTATGTCCTTCGATGCTTCCGTTGCGACCTGTGCCGTCTTGCCCTCGTCCTCGCTCTCCACGGTGATGAAAACCACCAATACCTCGTCCATCTTTCCGTTGTGGAGATCATCGGGTATGTCCTCGGCGACCTTTGTCCTGTCTTTTACCTCGAACTCCATCGAGTCGGCGTGAATGTACAATGCTCTCATGAGACCAGTATTCCTTTGTGTTCTCCGGCTTCTCCACAGAAAGAGAGCCGATATATACTGTCGCATGTTAAGAGTAATATTAAAATCTGTTTGAGGAGACGGTGCGTCCGCCGCCGGATACAGACCGCATAGATTTTATAATGAACATACATTAGCGAGAATCGGTATAATGGCTGACAGCGAAATCAAGGTCAAAAAAGACAGGGACCCAATAATGCTGGTCTGTTTCGTGGTATTCCTGCTGGCGGCATGCGCCATAATCGGTGCATCCGTCTACAACAACTATCTGAAAGCTGACGACACAATGGCTGTCGAGGGTAGCACGGTATCGGTGAATTACACCGGAACCTATTACGGATTCTACGGAGAAGACGGATACGTGGTTTTTGACACCAGCCTTTGGTCGGTCGCCGACAACGGCGATGTGCTCAAAAGCAATGATTTCAAGTTGAACGGCGAGAGCACCTATAAACCGCTGAGTTTCGTCGTTGGCGGAGGTAGCGTCATCGCAGGGTTCGGCAATGCCGTCATAGGGCATAAAGTCGGGGATAAGATACTAGTGAAAGTCCCTGCGGGGGAAGGATACAATTCACCGGACACGGAAGTGAGGGTGTCCGCTTCGTCGCCGTCCTCGGTGCCGGCGACCGAGGTCCTGACATCAGCGCAGTTCATGCAGCTGTACGGGCATGACCTCAGGGGATACGAAGAGATCGAGAAATCCGTATACGGATGGCCCGCATCCGCATCGTACAACTCAGCCACCGGTTCCGTGACCATCATGTACCATCCCAGTGCCGGATCGTCATACCAGATGGTCGACAACGGGTTCGGCAAAGTGACGCTCAACGTGACCTCGGTCGCAGGCGGCAGTATCACATTCACGTACACCGTGTCGAACTACAAAACGGTCTCGACAGAGGGAAGCGATAAAGAGATACAGATGATAATGCTCGACTTCGGGACCCACAAATGGTACATCAACTCCGTGACGGACACCGACGGCAACGGGGTTGCGGATACCTTCACGTACAAGACCGTGGCGGAGAGGTACAACCAGGATCTCTACTTTGAAATCGAGATAGTTTCAATAAAATAAGCCGGACTCGGCTTTTTTTTCTCTAATTCCCTTATCGAACGACACAGCTCCTCATGTACATGAGGGGATTCATTTTTTGGAATGCGGGCACCGTATCACGTTCGTGCCGTGGCAGACCGTGACGGTCGTTCCCCGATCTTCCGGAACAGTGGGTCGGAACACGGATTCAATTCAATATCGAATCGAGTTTCGACAGCACATCGGACGGGTCTTTACCGAGTATCTTGATGGTCCTGCCGTTCTTCTGGTCGGTATCCGATATCGCATCCGGGACTCCGCCGATCCTTTCTATGAGATATCTGGTGGCCGTGCCCCAGAGGGAATTCCCCTTTCTTCCGGACTGGACCGCGTTCAGACCTATCTCCTCGAGAAGGTCCATTGTATCATCCGCCGGATATATGTTGATGATACACCTTATGCTCGGGTCCTCCTTCATGACCTCCAGGAGGATATAGGACAGGTGTCCGGCGGAACCGAATTTCGCAGGCCCGTTCTTCACGAGAAGACCATTCTTGACTGTGATCTTCCTGTCTATGGCCGCGACGTCCTCCGGACCCGCGGCATTGTTCATCGCATATGCGATGTTCAGCCCGTTTTTGGGCACAAGGCCGTGCGGCAGCCTTTCGGCGATCAGGGATGCTGCGGCGTCAAGCGCATCGAGTACATCGAACCTGTCCGTGCTGCTGCTGAAACGCGGGGCCGAAACGGTCGGATTCACTATGAGTTCCCCCCGACCGACGGCATACTGCGTCTCTATCGATTGCTGTATCATATCCCTGGAATTCAATACGGAGTTGACGATATCCAACCCCTTTGCCAGATTCGCGGTTATGAATGATGATAATATGCATCCGCTTCCGTGACCTGCTTTGTTCAGGCGCGGTTTGGACATTATCGTGAACTCCGACGACAGGTAGAGGTAATCGGTTATGTTCTTGGAATCCATGTGCCCGCCTTTCAGGAGGACCGACGACCCTTGTTTTCCGATTATCTCACACGCCAGCATGGCATCGTCCTCGTTCCTGATCTTCATCCCCGACAGCACCTCCGCTTCGTATTTGTTCGGTGTTACCAGTTCGCATATCGGGAGAAGACTGTTCTTCAGCGCCCTCTTCAGATCATCCTTGGAAAGCGGGTCCCCGACCGTGGCGACCATGACGGGGTCCACGATAAGGGGCATTTCGTGATCCTCCAGAAAATCCGCTACCGTTTCGGCTATGTCCGCACTGTACAGCATCCCCGTTTTGACCGCCTCCACTCTGCAATCCCTGAAAACGGCCTCCAGCTGTTCCTTCACCGTCTCCTCCGGTATGGGGTGGATACCGGTGACCTCCTTCGTGTTCTGGACCGTCACCGCTGTCACAACGGTCGCAGCATGGACCCCGAGCGATGCCATTGCTTTGACATCCGCTTGGATGCCCGCTCCCCCGATTGAGTCGGACCCGGCGACGGTCAGTGCTGTCTTCATAATGAGATTATCGCATCCTAATATTTAAAATGGGGATTGTCCAGACCGGGTTGCCTTGAAACCGATCCGTGCCGAAACCCTCCGGCGCGTCTGCGGGCATGCGATCCGGCGGGGCCTTGGTCCGCGTTCCGTTCTTGATAACAAATAAATAAAAGCTCCGCCTAGTCTCAGACGATGAAGGTTTTCAGCACGCACTTCGTTCTCAAGGGAAAATCCGACTACAGGGACCTTGTTCCGGTGTTCCCCGATATGCTCAAATCACTGTTGGAGGAAATCGGACAGATGCCCGCGGAAGAAGAGATCCTGCAGATGTTCATCGAAATGAATACGGCGGACCTTGAGCACAACCGCAAACCGGAAGGATACAACAGGAAGGGCAAGATAAGGCTCATATTCCCGACCGACCGCAAGGAGTTCTATCTGAAAGCCTACAGCAAGACGACCGACCTTTCCAGGATGACCGAACTGATCAGTGCCCTTCTGAATTCCGCGGGAATAAAATTCGAAGTGCTTCAGAATGACAGAACCGATTTCGATTGAATCCTCGGCATGTTCTCCCGACGGGCATCGCGGCCTTCTTCCGCCGAAACAGACGTTTTTGTCATACCGTATCAAAAGATGTCACTCAAAAATATTCATTATAAGAATAATTTTTGCAGTATATTTTATATTTAAGAATAATATTAACACATATGTCGGTATGGAATATACCAATTCCGTTCCTGAAGAACGGCACAACGGAGAGAAACAGATATGTCGATAATAAAACAAAGAACAGAGACCGCCCAGGAGGAGAACATACCCTCCGGTCCGAACAACGGGAACAGATTGAGATTCGAGACGCTTCAGCTCCACAAGGGTCAGGAAAACCCCGATCCGGCATCAGACGCGAGGGCCGTCCCGATATACCTGACGACATCATACGTGTTCAAGGATTCGAAGACCGCCGCGGCGAGGTTCGGCCTCAGGGAACTCGGTAACATATACGGCCGCCTGACCAACAGCACACAGGGTGTCCTGGAGGACCGCATAGCGGCACTCGAGGGCGGATCCGCCGCGCTCGCCGTGGCATCCGGGGCGGCCGCCATACAGTACACACTGCAGAATGCCGCATTCACGGGGGACCACATCGTGGCGGCCAACAATCTGTACGGCGGGACCTACAACTTCCTTTTCCACACCTTCCCGAAATACGGCGTCACCACTACATTCGTCGATCCGAGCGATCTCGGCAACTTCGAGAAGGCCATAAAGGACAACACCAAGGTCATACTGATCGAGACGTTCGGCAATCCGAACTCGGACTTCATAGACATAGAGAAAGTGGCCGAGATAGCCCACAGACACAAGATAATCCTGGTTGTCGACAACACCTTCGCCACGCCGTACCTGTACAGGCCCTTGGAGCACGGTGCGGACATCGTGATCGAGTCGGCGACGAAATTCATAGGGGGACACGGGACGGTCCTCGGCGGTCTGATCATCGAGAGCGGCAGATTCGACTGGGAGGCCAGCGGAAAATACCCTCAGCTGGTGGAGCCGGACGTGAGCTATCACGGAGTGAGTTTCTACAAGGCTCTGGGTCCGGCCGCATTCGTCACAAGGATCAGGGCCGTGCTCCTCAGGGACACCGGGGCGGTTATATCCCCGGTGACGGCATTCGTCCTCCTGCAGGGTCTCGAGACCCTCTCGCTCCGCGTCGACAGGCATGTGGAGAATGCACTGGAGGTCGTGAGATACCTGAACGACCACCCCAAGGTCGAGAAGGTCAACCACCCGTCGCTCAAGAGCCACCCGAGCCACCCGCTCTACAAGAAAAACTTCCCCCGCGGAGCCGGTTCCATATTCACTTTCGACATCAAAGGGGGAGAGGCCGAGGCGACGAAATTCATCGACAGCCTGAAAGTGTTCTCGCTCCTCGCGAATGTCGCCGATGTGAAATCGCTCGTGATACACCCGGCGACGACCACGCACTCTCAGCTTACAGAGACGGAACTCAGGGAACAGAACATATTCCCCAGCACGGTCCGTCTCTCGATAGGCACCGAGAACATAAAGGACATAATAGCGGATCTGGAACAGGCGTTCGGAAAGATCTGATCAAACATCTTTCAGCAGGTCATCCCAGCACTTCTCTATGAGCTGGGTTTCCTGCCTTATTCTTTCATCCCTTTCCATGATCATCCCGATCGCCTCCGTGATCTGCATATCGGTGGACGCGGACGATGTCCCGCCGTAGGAAAGCCTCCTTTCGACGCATGCCTTCACCGGGAGTATATCATACACATCCTCTTCGATGGATGGGGAGAATCCCCTGAATTCATCTATGGTCAGGTCTTCCAGTTCTTTCTTGTTATCGATGCAGTATCTCACCGATTCCCCGACCGCCGCGTGTGCGTCCCTGAACGGTACCCCTTTGGTAACGAGATAATCGGCCAGATCGGTCGCGTTTATGAATCCCTTCCCGACGGCGCGGAGCATGGCGTCTTTCTTGATCTCCATAGTGGATATGACCTTCGAGAGCATGTCCGCTCCGTCGGATACGATCCTCATCGAATCCATCACCGGTCCCTTATCCTCCTGCAGATCCCTGTTGTACGAGAGGGGCAGCCCCTTCATCATCGTCATGAGAGATACGAGGTCCCCTATCACGGCACCGGTCCTGCCCCTGATGAGTTCCGCGATATCGGGGTTCTTCTTCTGAGGCATTATGGAGGATCCGGTGGTATAGGCATCGGCCATCTCTATGAATCCGAATTCCTGTGACGACCATAGGATCAGTTCCTCGCATACGGAGGACATGTCTATCGCGGCCATGGAAGCGCAGAACACCGTCTCCAGCACATTATCCCTGGAACTGACGGAATCTATGGAATTCTGAGTGGGGGCCCTGAAACCCAGGGCCTCCGCTGTCATTCTCCTGTCGATCGGGTACGTCGTTCCAGCGAGGGCGGCGGAACCGAGGGGACACCTATCCATTCTGTCAAGGGCGTTCAGCAGCCTGTCGGCATCCCTTGACAATCTGAAGACATGCGCCATCATGTGCTGGGCGAGCGTGACCGGCTGCGCATGCTGCATGTGCGTGAATCCAGGCATTATCGTGCCGTCATGCTCCTCGGCCACCTTGAGCATGCTCATTGCGAGCGTGTCGATGTCCATCACCGCTTCGAGTATGATGTCCCTGAGGTACATTCTCAGGTCCGTGGCGACCTGATCGTTCCTGCTGCGCCCGGTATGGAGTTTGCCGCCTACGGGCCCGATCATGGAGGTCAGTCTGAACTCTATGTTCGTGTGTATGTCCTCCAGGGAATCATCGGTCTCGAACTCCCCCTTCTCCATGGCGGACACTATCGATATCAGGCCTCTGATGATCTCATCGGCATCTCCGACGGGTATTATGTCCTGTTCTTTCAGCATCCTGACGTGAGCCAGGGATCCCATGACATCATAGAATGCGAGTGCGGAATCAACATCCAGGGAGGATGTGAATCTGAGTGTCGACTCATCCATGCCGCCGTCGAACCTTCCCGACCAAAGTGCCTGTTTCGACATGTTATCACTTCTTGCCGCGGGCTCTGGCGGCCGTCCTGTCGGGAAGGCCCCAGCAATAGATGAACCCCACCGCCGATGTGTGGTCGAAGTTGTCGCCCTTCCCGTAGGTCGACAGGCCCGTGTCATACAGGGAATACGGTGATCTGCGACCGACCACGGTGCATTTTCCCTTGTGGAGCTTGATCCTGATCGTACCAGTGACATAGTCCTGCGTTCCGTCGATGAACGCGTTGATGGGTTCGCGGAGTCCTCCGAACCAGAGTCCGTTGTAGACCAGTTCGCAGAACTTCTGTTCGATCCCTCTCTTGAACTCGATGACATCCTTGGTTACTGTCATGGCCTCCAGCGCGCGGTGCGCTGTTATGAGGACCGTTGCGGCCGGGCACTCGTACACCTCCCTGCTCTTTATCCCGATGAGGCGGTCCTCTATGTGATCTATGCGGCCCACGCCGTGAGTGCCGGCCGTGGTATAGAGCGACTCGATGATTTCGATGCCGTCCATGCGTTTGCCGTTGATCCCGACCGGGATCCCCTTTTCAAAATCTATCTCGATGTACTCCGGCAGATCGGGAGCATCGACCGGGTCCGCCGTATGCACCCAGACATCCTTGGGTGGCTCGACCCAGGCATCTTCCAGTACTCCGGCCTCGCATGATGCTCCCCAGAGGTTCTCGTCTCTCGAATACGGGCTTTCCCTCTTGACTATGATCTCTATGCCGTTCTTCTCGGCGTATTCGATCTCCTCGTCCCGCGTCATCACCCATTCCCTTATCGGCGCGATGATCTTCAGGTCCGGATCCATCGAGACGATCCCGACATCGAATCTCACCTGATCGTTGCCTTTGCCGGTGCAGCCGTGCGCGATGTATTTGGCGCCCTCCCTCTTCGCGACCTCCACCAGCTTTTTGGCTATCAGGGGCCTGGCGATGGAGGTGCTTAGCGGGTATATGTTCTGATACATGGCATTCGCTTTGAGGGCCGGCCAGATGTATTCTTTGACAAACTCGTCCTTCGCATCGATGAACTCCGCCTTGATCGCGCCGTTCCTCATGGCGCGGGCTATTATGTCATCGCCGCTCGGAGGCTGTCCGACGTTGATCGCCACCGCGATCACATCGAGATCGTACTTCTCCTGTATCCAGCGTATCGCGACGGAGGTGTCCAGCCCCCCGGAGTACGCCAGAATAACTTTGTCCCTGCCGACCTTGCCTTTCGAACCGTGCTCTTCCCTCATGCATGCCATATATATCGCTTTCTTGATGGCTCTTCTTTATTTAAAGCGTTGTCATGGCATCCGCGGATGTGCATTCTCTTTAACGGGTTGTAACGGGCACGGACGTGTGCGGGTCCGTATCATCGGATGACGGTCATCGCGGGAGTCATCCGTACGGCCGCTCACGATCCCGTGCGTTCACGCTATGTTCCGCCGGCATGTGTATTTACAGATCTGTTACCATAGCCACATTACGTTTTCACATCGCCATTTCTGTCATTTCAGAAACTTTTACGACAATGACTGTTTCATTTCGAACAATGCCCGTATATCGCTGTTTTATAGTGGACCGTATCTAAACCTGAGATACCGGGAGTGCGGATAAATGTACAGAGTGGGCATAATAGGCGGGACGGGATACACGGGCAGCGAACTGTCGCGTCTGCTCTGCATGCACCCCGAAGTGGAACTGGCGGCTCTGACGTCCCGTCAGAACGCCGGCAGAAAGGTGTCGGACATCCACACATTCCTGAAAGGTTATTCCGATATCTCTTTCACAGAGAAGATAAGCGACACGGACGGATTGGACCTCGTGTTCGTGGCCACACCGCACGGCGTTGCAATGGACGAGGTGCCGAAGCTCATCGATTCCGGGGTGAAGGCTATCGATCTGTCCGGGGATTACCGTCTCCGCGATGTTGATAGATACTCCGAATGGTACGGTCACGGACATACCGACCCGGAGAATCTGCGCGATGCGGTCTACGGTCTCCCGGAGCTGTTCCGCGGCAAGATAAGGGGGGCGGACCTGGTGGCCAATCCGGGATGCTACGCGACATCCATAATCCTGGCCTGTGCCCCCCTGGTCGGTGCCGGCATCGTCTTCGACGATATAATAGCGGATGCCAAGAGCGGGACTTCGGGCGCCGGCATGATACCGTCACCGCGTCTGCACCACCCGTTCTGCGGCGAATCGGTGATACCGTACAGTGTCGGAACGCATCGCCACACCCCCGAGGTGGAGGAGGCGGTGCGCATGTTCTCCGGGACCGGGATACGGGTTACGATGGTGCCTCAGCTCATACCGATAGTCCGCGGCATCCTCTCATCCTGTTACATGAGACTGAAGAAAGACATCTCCGGCGAGGAGGTGTCGGCGATATACGCGAAACAATACGGCGGAGAGCATTTCGTCCACTACGTGGAAGAACCCTCCATACGTGCGGTGGTCGGGTCGAACCATGCGCATGTGTCCTCGAACGTCATCGGCGACAAGGTCGTGGCGTTCGGGGTTCTGGACAACCTCGTCAAAGGTGCATCGGGACAGGCGGTGCAATGCATGAACCTGATGCTCGGCATCGAAGAAACAGCAGGAATCGACTCTCCTGGATTGGGTGTGTGAAGAAATGGTAGAAATCATAGAAGGAGGCATAACGACCCCCCAGGGGTTCAAAGCGGCCGGCGTGCACAGCGGTGTGAAATATCGCGCATTGGATCTCGGGATGTTGTTCTCGGATGTCCCCGCGTCCGCATTCGTCGGCTATACGAGCAACGAGGTCAAGGCGGCACCGGTCCAGGTGATGATGAGAGAGAACTCACCGAAACTCTCGGCCGTCGTCATAAACAGCGGTAACGCGAACGCACTGACCGGCCGCCGCGGGATAGAGGACGTGATGGCGATGAAACAGACGGTCGCCGCGGAATTGAACATAGATCCGATAGAGGTGGGCGTGATGTCCACGGGCCTGATAGGACGTTTCGTGGACATGCACAAGATCCGTTACGGGATAAGCCGCGCCGCGCGCGAACTGGACTCGGGGCGCGAAGCGGACGGGCTGTTCACCGAGGCGATAATGACCACGGACACGATAAAAAAAGAATTCTCCGTCCGTGTCCGTCTGGAGGACGGCACCCTCGTCTACATCTCCGTGGCATCGAAGGGGAGCGGCATGATATCCCCTCACCTCAAGGTCCTTCACGGTACGACGCTGACCGTCGTGACGACGGATGCTTCGCTCTCCCCGGGTTTCGGCGGCAAGTGGCAGGAGATACTTGACAACAGTCTCAACATGGTATCCGTCGACGGTGACCAATCGACGAACGATACGGCCATCCTCATGGCCAACGGGAAGGCAGGAGGGTCGTTCGCCGATGAGGATCCCGAATTCACGGCTGCCCTGGAGATGGTCATGACCAAGATCGCGAGAGCTATCGCGCTGGACGGGGAGGGTGCGACTAAGCTCATCGAGGTCCAGGTAACCGGTGCGGACAGCAAGGAGGACGCCCGCAAAGCCGTCCACAAGATAATCAACTCGCCGCTTGTGAAATCGGCGATATTCGGTTCGGACCCGAATTACGGCCGCATAATGATGGCACTCGGCAACAGCGGCTGCAAGTTCAACCTCGAGGATGTACGTCTCACGATAAAGGGAGGGGACATAGAGGTCCCCATACTCGATTCGGGGGCCCCTGTCTTCCAGGAGGAGCGTGCGGTGGAGGTCGTGCGCATGGCAATGGACAACAAAGAAGTGATAATCGCCGTCGACCTTGCATACGGCAAGGAATCGGCGGTCGGGTGGGGATGCGATCTGACATACGACTATGTGCGCATCAACGCGGAATACGCGACGTGATGGGCATGAAGATATACGTCGTGAAGTTCGGCGGGAACGCCATACGCGGTAAGGCCGATCTCCTCCGCCTGTCGGCGGAGGTGGCGGAACTCATCCGTAACGGGATCAAGATAGTGCTCGTCCACGGCGGAGGCCCCGAGATCTCGGACGAGATGGAGAAGAGAGGTCTCATTCCCCGGAAGGTGGCGGGACTGAGAGTGACCGACGATGCCGCCCTGGGCGTCGCCGAGGAGGTCCTGCTCTCGCTCAACAGAGGGGTGGTCGATGCCCTGACGGAATCGGATGTCGTCGCGGTGGGCCTGCCCGGATACCTCTGCACTCTGTGCAGAAAGAAGGAACCGTACACGGTCACGGAGAACGGGGAGGAGACGACAGTGGACCTGGGGCTCGTAGGAGAGGTGGCGGACGTCAACTCCGATACGATATACGATCTGCTCAACAGCGGCGTCACGCCCGTGATATACCCCATCGGGGCCGATGAGAAGGGCAACCGCCTGAACATAAACGCCGATACCATGGCGGCCGGGATAGCGGCCGGGATAGACTGCGAGGAACTGATAACGATAACGGATGTCCCGGGGATAATGACGGACGTCGGGGACCCGTCATCGAAACTGGACAGCGTCAGTCTGGAGACCATCGACGGATTGATCGGGGCCGGCATCATATCCGGAGGCATGATACCCAAAGTGGAGGCGTGCCGCGGTGCCCTGAACGCCGGGGTGAGAGCGGTGCGCATGGTCAACGGGAAGGACCCGCGCAGCATAATAACGGATATAATGAAGGGTGTTCCGCACGGAACGATAATAACGAAGTGATCAGATGGATTTAGAAGAGATCAAGAATCTAAGCTCGGAATATCTTTTCCAGAACTACGGGCGCATGGACATAGCGTTCACCCACGGGAAGGGAGCATATCTTTACGGAACCGACGGCAAGGAGTATCTGGACCTCGTGGCGGGGATAGCCGTCAACTCGATAGGGTACGCACATCCGGAATGGGTCGGGATGATGCGGGAGCAGATCTCCAGATTCGCCCATGTGTCGAATCTCTACTATGTGAGCGAGCAGGCGGAACTCGCCGAGAGACTGGCATCGGTCACGCCCGGCGACCTGAAACGCTCCCTGTTCGTCAACAGCGGTGCGGAGGCGAACGAAGGGGCCATGAAACTCGCCGTACGCTACACCAAACGCAGCAAGATAATGTCCGCCCGCAACGGATTCCACGGACGCACGTCGGCATCCCTGGGTGCCACTGGACAGACGAAGTATCAGGAGACCTTCGAACCTCTCATAAGCGGTGCGTACCGTTACTACGATCTGGGAGACCTGGAATCCGTCAAGGAGACGATCGGCAGAGACACGGCCGCCCTTCTGATCGAGCCGATACAGGGCGAAGGGGGCGTCATCGAGGCAGGCAAGGACTTCCTCAAAGGCGTGCGCGATCTGTGTACGGACAACGGGGTCCTCATGGTGGCGGACGAGGTCCAGACCGGGATCGGCCGCACGGGGAGATGGTTCGGAGTGGATAACCACGATGTCATCCCGGATATCATGACCATGGCCAAAGGCCTTGGCGGGGGAGTGCCGATCGGTGCGGTCGTGACCACGGATGAGTTATCCAAGGTCATGACGCCGGGTACACACGGGACGACGTTCGGGGGAGGTCCGCTCGTATGCAGATCCGCGTGCGGCGTACTGGACATCATCAAGAAAGAGGATCTTGTGGAGAATGCCAGAACTGTCGGGAACGAGTGGATCAAGGAGCTGAAGGCCATCGGTTCGGATAAGATAAAGGATGTGCGCGGGTCGGGATTCATCATCGGCGTCGAACTGGAATCCCGGGAGACGGCCCTTGACATCCAGAGACGGATGGTCGGGAACGGCATGCTGGTGAACATATGTCACGGCAACGTCATGCGTCTTATCCCGCCGCTGATCCTGAGTTCCGAACAAAAGGACGCATTCATGTCTGTTTTCAGAAAGGTTATCTGATACCAGACATGAATGCGGTATTTATGGAACTATTTATTACTTAATGTTTGAGATAGGACATAAATACTCAAAGCACGATTCGGTCTCATGTCCAACAACATCTCGAAGGAAAGTCTTGCGGAAAGGACCAGAGCATACATAGATGCGCATCCGAGCGTGAAGGACTGCGTTGCGAAGGGCCTCATCAACTATTCCTCCCTGGCCAGGACGATAATGAAGGACATGGATGTCGGCAACGAGGAGGCGGTGATGATAGCCTGCCGCCGTTACGCGGGCAAACTTAACACGACCAGCGACCATGAACTCAACATACTGAGGATCCTCAAGGACAGCAGGCTCGAGATGAGGACGAAGACATGCATAGTTACGGCCAAGAACGACTGGACGGTCCTTCACAAGATGGATAACCTGTTCAAGGACCTTTGGAATGAGAACTCCATCATGCAGTGCGTGCAGTCGGCCTCGGCGGTGACGATAATCGCGGACAGCATGCTCAAGGAAAGGATCGTCGACACCGTTGGCAGGTTCAACATCATAAAGATAAGGGAGAACCTGGTGGAGATAGCGGTGAAATCCCCGGAGAAGATCGTCGATACTAGCGGCGTCATAGCCTATCTGATAACGAACCTGTCGGATGCGGGCATAAACATAGAGGAGACGGTCAGCTGTCACACGGATACGATCTTCATAGTCGGCGAACGCGATATGATCAACGCGTATTCCGTACTCACCAAGTGCATACAGTCGGCCGAGACCATGGTCAAGGACTGAAGGCGTGTGACGGATCGCACCGTCCAATCAATCACCTTATATACTGCCATCGCTACACCCGTTCAGAATCTAGGGTCCTTTTCAACAATTCGGACTTTGGTATCTGTGGAATGAGGATCATGGTAGATTTTAGAGATTTGGGAGTGGGGCTCAGCATAGCTGACGCGATCGGTGAGATGGGTTGGACGGAGCCCACGCCCGTACAGGAGGCCGTCATACCGTCCGGTCTCGGCGGAAGGGATATCTTCGCCCAGGCGCAGACAGGGACGGGGAAGACGGGAACATATGCGGCGATAGTGCTGGGCAGGATAAAGAGCGGATCGAGATCGCCTTCGGCGATAGTTCTCGCTCCCACCAGGGAACTCGCCGTCCAGATAGATCTGGAGATGAAGAAGCTGTCCAAATACTCGAAACACAGGAGCCTGGCGGTATACGGCGGTGCCAGCATCAGCGACCAGATCTACAGGCTTAGGAGAGGCACCGACATCGTGGTCGGTACTCCCGGCAGGGTGAAGGACATGATAGAAAGGGGGGTCCTGGACCTCTCATCGATCAGGGAGGCAGTCCTGGATGAGGCGGACCGCATGCTCGACATGGGATTCGCGGAAGAACTCAACTTCATAATCGGTTCGCTTCCGGCAGATAGACAGACGATGCTGTTCTCGGCGACGATGTCGGACAGCATCACCGGCATGGCCATGAAGATGATGGACGACCCTCTGAAACTGATGGTCTCCAAGGACGAGCCATGTTCCGACCTCACTGCGCAGTATTTCATACCCGTTTCGAGGAGCGGGAAGATGGAGAGACTGCAGATGATACTGCGGAACGGGAATCCCAAGACGATCGTGTTCTGTCAGACTAAGAAGATGGTCGACGATCTGTACAACGGGCTGTGCAGGGATTTCAGAGCGGAGGCCATGCACGGCGACATGCCGCAGGGCAAAAGGGAGAAGGTCATCAGGAACTTCAGGGATAACCGCTTCGATGTCCTCATCGCCACGGATGTGGCCGCCAGAGGACTCGATGTCAACAATATCGACTGCGTCGTCAACTACGATGTCCCCTCGGACCCCGAGACGTATCTGCACCGGATCGGCCGCACGGGCAGGGCGGGGAAGGAGGGTACGGCGATCTCGTTCGTGACCAAATACGAGGACCACCGCATCGGGATGTATGAACAGGCCACCGGGAAGAAGATCACCAAGATAAGGGTGGATCAGCTGGAGCCGATGGAGAGGGTGAGGACGGAAGTGCCGGCCCGGGCCGAGGAACGCCCCTTCCGGGCGGAAAGGCCTCAGCGCGGTGCCGGACGGGACCGCATACCCGCAGAGCGTCCGGCGAGGGTCGGGAATCAGGATGGGAAGAAGTTCCGGGATAAGGACGCGATGTTCATACTCCAGGTCAATCTCGGAAAGAACGACGGTGTCGGAAGGATGCAGATAACGGACCTCATCAAAAAGAACACAAAGCTCAACAGGGACATAATCGGCCGCATCGGGCTCGGGAAGACCTGCTCCTACTTCGAAGTGGACGGCGACAGCGCGGAGTACGTCATCGACACGCTCAGCGATTGCAGGTACGGGAGCAAGAAGGTCTGTGTGCAGATGGCCCCCCAGAAGAAACACTACGCGGAGAATGCCGCATAAATCCTTTCACGGTTCCGGGGGACATCTGTCCTGCGGAACCGTGATCACATCCTCACTGAGGATAGAATCCCAAAGGGGTTTCCAGGGTGCTTATCTCTATCGCTTTGATCTGACGGTAACTGTCCAGAGTGCATTTGTTGAGTTCGCGTCCGTACCCTGACTTCTTGTATCCTCCGAAAGCTATGCCGGCGGGGACATTGGAACACGAGTTGATCCATATGCGTCCGCTCTCTATCCTCTGCGCCACGCGCAGGGCGCGGTTGATGTCCTGTGTCCAAACACATCCCGCGAGCCCGTAGTCGGAGTCGTTCGCCATCGCTATGGCCTCCTCTTCCGTCTTGAATTTGATGACGACCGCGACCGGCCCGAATATCTCTTCGCGGGCCACACGCATGTCGTTGGTCACATCGACGAGCAGCGTCGGTTCGATGAACCACCCCTTGGAGAATTCACCGTCCGTCATGCGATGCCCCCCGCATGCGATCCTCGCACCCTCCCTCTTCCCGATCTCCACATAATCCAGAACCCTCTCCATCTGTTTCCCGTCCACGAGGGAGGCCATTTGAGTGTTCATGTCCCACGGCATCCCGACCTTGAGCCTGCCGAATGCCTTCAGCGCCCTTTTCATGAATTCATCGTATATCTCCTCCTGGACGAATATCCGTGAGCCCGCGGCGCAGACCTCGCCCTGATTGAATAGTATCCCAAGCTGCATACCGTCGATCGCCTTCTCCATGTTGCAGTCGCTGAAGAGTATGTTCGGGCTCTTCCCTCCGAGCTCGAGGGTCGCCGGTATCAGCTTCTTGGCCGCGGCCTCGGCCACTTTGTAACCGACTTCTGTGGATCCGGTGAATGAGAGTTTACGCACACCGGGATGGTCCAGGAGATACTGCCCAGATCTGGAACCGGCTCCCGTTACCACATTGATGACCCCCGGGGGCACGGTGTCACGCAGTATCTGCATCAGCACGAGCACGCTCAGGGATGTCATCGAGGAGGGTTTGAATACAACGGTGTTACCGGCGGCCAGGGCCGGAGCGAGTTTCCAGGAGCCGATCATGAGGGGGAAATTCCACGGGACGATCTGTCCGACGACACCGAGTGGCTCGTGGATCATCATAGCTATCGTGTCCCGGTCCACTTTGGTCACCGCTCCCTCCTCGCCGCGGATGAGCCCCGCGAAATATCTGAATTGGTCTGCCGCGGACGGCACATCCACGAGTGCCGTTTCGCGTATGGGTTTTCCGACATCCATGGCCTCGATCATGGCCAGACGGCCCGCGTTGGCATCGATGGCATCCGCGATCCTGTTGAGGATGACCGCCCGCTCGGCGGGCATCTTATCCGCCCATGACGGGAACGCCTTCTTTGCGGCATTGACCGCGGCATCGACATCGGCCTCGGTCGCCTCCGCGCAGTCCGCGAGCTTCTCACCGGTCGCGGGACAGTATGAGGAGAACCTCTTCCCGTCGGATGCCGGGACCCACTTGCCGCCTATCAACAGCTTATACTCACTGTCCAATTTCATCAGATCGGATACTTTATTCATGGATTGCGTATGGGAGTGACCGCGTATATAATGCATCGCGGAACAGCGCTTACGGGGATATCCCGCACAGGGACGGCGAACGGAAATGCCGCTCCTAAAGTGCATACTGCGGACCCCCGGGAGCATCCGTATTGAGCAAGGATACTGTGTCCGCGAAATCTCGGCGACAGTGCGGGGGATGCCGGCAGAGACCGTAAAGGCAGACCGGATAATGGTGTCAGAGTTGCTTGTCCTGCGGATTATGCAACACTTCGAATATGCCGTCGCATGCCGCGACAGCGGCACGGGCCGATCGACCTGAATAGATTATTAAACATAACACCATTCCATCTGTATCATGAAGATAGAACCAGGAGACCTCGCGGCTGTCATGGAGCGGGACCCGGCTGTGATCGATGAGGATGATGCGATAAGGTATCACACCGGATTGCATGCCGTGTCCATGTACAGGAAGAGCCACCGGCTCTGGCTCGAAGGCAAATTCAAAAAGGCCAGGAAAATCAATTACAAAGCTCATGCGCTCACCGGCTGCGACATACACCCCGGAGCAACGATAGGGGAGGGATTCTTCATAGACCACGCCACAGGGGTGGTGATCGGGGAAACAGCCATCATCGGGGATGATGTGACCGTGTATCAGGGGGTCACCCTCGGAGGGGTCTCCATCGAGAAAGGCAAGAGACACCCTACCGTCGGCGACCGTGTCGTGTTCGGCGCGAACGCCACTGTCCTCGGTGACATAGTCATAGGCAGCGATGTCAGGGTCGGGGCCGGGTCGGTGATCCTGAAGGATGTACCGAACAACAGCACCGTGGTCGGTATACCGGGGCAGATTATCGAACGTGACGGCGTCAAGATAGACAAGAAGAACATGCTCATGCATAATGACATACCCGAATGCGTGAACGGGGAGATAATCCGTCTCCAATCAGAGATAAATAGATTGAGTTCAATCATCGAGGAACTGCGGTCCTCCCTTTCAGGTGCGGCGTCTTCGGATCCGGCTGCAACCGCCGAGAAAGCAAAGAACCGCGAAAAGTGATGCCGTGATAAGATGTCCCTGATGATTCACAACAATCTCACGAAGAAGAAGGAAGAATTCATCACGATGGAACCGGGCAGGGTCAGCCTGTATGTCTGCGGGGTCACCGTATATGACGACATACACATGGGTCACGCCAGGAGCATGATCGTGTTCGACACCCTGGTCAGATATCTGAGGTATCTCGGTTATGATGTGACGCACGTGACCAACTTCACGGATGTCGATGACAAGATAATCAACAGGGCGAATGAAGAGGGGATCGACCCTCTGGAACTCTCCGCGAGATACATAAACAGATACTTCGAGGATGCCGACAGCCTCGGCGTGAAAAAGGCGGATATGTATCCCAAGGCGAGCGAGAATATGGACGCCATCATCGATATGATCGGGGAGATGATCGCGAACGGATCCGCATATCCGACGGATGACGGAAGCGTCTACTTCGAAGTGGGGAAGGTCGAGGATTACGGCAAACTGTCCAACCAGAAACTGGAGAATATGGAATCATCGGGCAGGGTCGTCCTCGACGAACAGAAGAGGGATCCCATGGACTTCGCGGTCTGGAAGGGAGCGAAACCCGGGGAGTGTTCCTGGGACTCCCCGTGGGGTAAAGGAAGGCCCGGATGGCATATAGAATGCTCGGCGATGATAAGACGCCACCTGGGGGATAAGATCGATATCCACGGAGGCGGCAGCGATCTCATCTTCCCTCACCATGAGAACGAGATGATACAGACCGAATCGGTCACCCATGACATACTTGCGAACTACTGGATGCACAACGGTATGCTTCAGGTCAGGAACGAGAAGATGTCCAAATCGCTCGATAATTTCTTCAGGGTCCGCGATGTGATGAAGGAGTTCGACGCGGGCACCGTCAGGTTCTATTTCCTGAACACGCACTACAGCAGTCCCCTGTCATACGGCAGGGACATGCTGGTCGAGGCGCAGTCCGCACTCCGGAGACTGAAGAACAACTATGCCGAACTGGTCGGCTATTCGAAAACCGGCCCTGATGTCCCGGATGATGACTGCGACATCATGGATGGAACGAGGCACAGGTTCTTCGAGGCGATGAACGACGACCTCAATACAAGTGCCGCGATAGAGGAATTGTTCCAGCTGTCGCATCTGACCAACAAGTCGATGGCGAACAGGTCGCTGTCGAGGAGGACCGCCGGGAAGATAGTCGGGATGATGGATGAATTCAACGGGATATTGGGGATATTCCCGAGAGACTGCGCGAAGGATGACGGGACGGCGGATGCGGTGATGGACGTCCTCATGGAGCTCCGCGGGGAGCTCAGGGCTAGGAAGCAATACGATCTCGCGGATATGATAAGGGACAGGTTGGCAAGTGCCGGGATCACACTGGAGGATTCTGCGGAGGGGATGAAATGGAAGAGGATATGAATGTCAGGAAGAAAGCGGAACTCACGCTCGGAGGGGGAGTGAAACTCCCCGAGGGGTTCGTGTTCCCGTACAGGCTCTCCAAATCGACTGCGGGTCCGGGGGCCGGTTCGACCTCAGCGGTGTTCTCGTTCGAGGGGCACCGGGTGAAGAAGAGCATCTCGTACGAATCGGGTGAGTTCGAACTCAGGGACGACAACGGCAGACTGTCCATGACGAGGAACGGGGAATCGTTCCTTGGGGATGTCAAGATCGAGCCCGTCGTATTCCACTGTCCCGAACAGGCGTTCTTCAACCTTGACCAGAGATGCATATTCAACTGCGCGTTCTGTGCATCCCCCAAATTGGACAAGGCCCTCAACAAAGGCTATACGGACGAGGATATAGTGAGTATGACGAAAAAGGCCGTCGGTGAACAGAAGGTGGTCTCCGTCTCCCTGACGAGCGGTGTCATCGGCAGCATAGACGACACCGTCAGAAGATTCGTCTCATGCACATCCGAACTCAGGAAGGCGTTCCCGGACCTCCCGATCGGGGTCGAGCCGTATGTCTCGAACGAGGATCATGTGAGAGCGCTCAAGGACGCGGGTGCGACCGAGATAAAACTCAATATACAGTCCCCGAACAGGGAGATCTTCGGCAGGATCTGTCCCGAACTCGATTACGATAACATCCTCAGACTCCTCCGGTACGCGACGGAGGTGTTCGGAAAAGGCAAAGTGACATCCAACATGATATTCGGCATGGGGGAGACCGATGAGGAGACCGAGGAGATGATGGAGCTCTTCTGCTCATCCGGGATAATCCCCACCGTGAGGGCGCTGCGCGTGAACCCGATCAACCGTGACTCGCTGAGGAACGCGATCGGTGAGCAGCCGCGTGTGGATGCCGACAGAGCGATAAAGCTTGCCAGGATACAGAAGGATAAATTGGAGAAATACGGGCTCGATACCAGGGAATGCCGCACCATGTGCATAGAATGCGCATGCTGCGACCTTGCGCCTTTCAGGGATTTCTGAGTCTCGTTTCCAGCGATTCCCTGAGTTCGCATGCTTTGCATCTTTCCCCGACGGTCGGCTCGCCGCACGTACATATGCGGAGGTCGGACGGGGACATGTGTTCGGAGAGCATGGGCTTGAGGGTGTCGTATGAGGACATTATACTGAACCTCGAACCGGGAGACCGGTCCTCCAGTCTGTCCACGATATCCCTGTACTGATTCCTCAGGGCACCCATGTAGTACGGGCACTCCCCGCTCCAGAACGGTATTCCCGATACCATCGCATAGAGCAGCGATTCCTTCTCGGGTATCATCCTCAGCGGCAGGAATCTCGGGATCAGACCGGGTTGGACCTTTGTATGGGGGCCGAGCCTCGCGAGACGCTCCACATCCCCCCTGACGAAGTTCATCAGTATCGACTGGGCCATATCATCGAGGTTATGGCCTGTCGCCATGTATTTGGCACCGACCCTGCGGGCCTCGTCATTCATCAGTTTCCTCCTGAACACGCCGCAGCAGGTGCACGGGCTGTTCTCGCCGGAGACCCCGGCGACATCATCCATCTCCGGCCCTATCTCGGAAAACGATCTTATCCTATGCGATATACCGCGTTCCCCGCAGAATCTCCTGACTATGTCCAGACTGGGGGGCCTGTAACCCCCGATCCCCTCGTCGATCGATATCGCGTACATCGGAACATCGCCCCTCTCTCCGAATATCATGTCGAGCAGGTGCAGTGTCACCATGCTGTCTTTGCCTCCGGATACCGCCACCGCGATGACATCCCCGGGGCGGATGACCGTCTGCTTCCTAATCTCCTTCTTCACCCTCTTCTCGACGTAGGTCCTGAAATGCTCATCGCAGAGATGCGACCCGTTGTACCTTATCAGAGTGACCGCCTCACGGGAACAATGATCGCACTTCATGATGTCAGAACTCGCATTCGTTGTTGGCTATCGGGGAATCCAGGAGATACTCAAGTTTCTTGGCCAGTTCCTTCGGGGGGATGTCGGGGATGGATATGTACGTCACCCTCCCGCCATTCTCTTCGCTCCTGACCACGGTGTCCAGGATATTCATCCTCTCCAGGTCCTGTATGTACGTCCAGAACTGCGTATGCTTCCTCGCAATCTGTCCATACTCTTCGCATACCACGGCATACGTCCTCTCGGCCCTGGTGATGCTGACGTATGTTTCACCCTTGATCGCTCTGGCGATTGCCAGCAGAGCGAGTTTCTTCTTCAGATCTAGGTCGGCGAGCTTGTTCTCCGAAACATTGCTGTAGATCATCGCATTGGCGGATCTGGCATCGTCCGCCGTTATCACGCCCTCCGAGCTTTCCTCCGCGATGTACGCCGCCTTCTCGAGCACCTCTATCACCAGTCTCGCATCGCCGTATCCCTTGCCTATGTTCGCGATGAGTCCCGCGACATCGCCGTCCACGGCCCCCGGCACCAGCGCTTCGGCGGCCCTCGCCAGAACGATATCCCTGAGTTCCTCTTCCGTGTACCTGTCGAATCTTATCGTGTTCGCCCGCCTGAAGCTGGACATCGAAGCATCGTCCAGCATATCCGATATATTCTCCTGGGAGATCATTATCATGGATATCGACGAACCCCCGCGCATGCCCTCCGTGAACCTGGACAGCTGATAGACCAGGTTCCTGCTGTTGCTCTTGAGGAGCACGTCCACCTCGTCCAGGACCATCACGAACGGCCTCGACGCGGATTCTATGTGCCTCCTGAGTGACCTGAGCATCTCGTCCACGGAGAACCCCCTCTCCGGGAATCCCGGATCGAAATGCCTTATCATATGAATCAGCACACCGTGCTCCGTGTTCCTTATCCTGCAGTTGATGAAGATCCTGTCCATTTGCCTGCTGTTGGCGGCACAGTATCTCATCAGGTCCTCGCAGAATCTCTTCGCCGTGACGGTCTTACCCGTTCCCACGCTCCCCGTCAGGAACGCCGAACACGGCAGACCGCCGGATATCATGGGCCTGAAGAGGGTCTCGAGACGGCGCATCTGCTCATCCCTATGGACCAGGTTCTCGGGTACATGGTCGAATGACAGCTTCTTACCGTCTTTGATTATCACGGAGGCTCTGTCGAACATCATCGATTCCTGCTGAATCTCATGAACCCGGAGCAGCCGAAGACCTCTATGCCCTTCGCCTCCCAGACGTCGCATATCCTGTTTATCCCGAGGGAATCCGAAGCCATATGTCCAGCGATTACCATGTTTATGTTATGTTTCTTCGCCTCCTCCAGATGGTTTTCGGGGAAGTGCATTCCGACGACCGTGCCGACTCCCGCCTGAGCTAGTTTCTCATACAGCTCCTTGGGGCCCGATGTCCCGCCCGTCATCTTCGAGATTATCCTGCCGCAGCGGTTCTTCTTACCGCCGACCATGATCTTGGGAGGATCGTTGTACTTTGCCGCCTGCCTGAATTCCGGCTCCTTCATGAGCACGTTCGTCACATCCTCGAGGTATTTCGGCTGCTCCTTCTCGAAGAGGTCCTCGAGGTAGAGCTGTACCATGTTATCCGCCGGGGAATGTATGTTGAACATCAGCATATCCATCAATCCGGCCGCATCGACCGACTGGTTGTAGTTGGACCCCATCACGTTCCTCGATACCTCATCCATCCTGCTTTTGATCAGACCCTCGGCCACATTGATGGGTATGCCGACATCATGGAACATGTCCGTCTGCATCCACATGACCTCCGGGAAGGGTGTTTTCGACACACCTATCGGGTGGTGGGCCACGACGGCCGAGACCTTCCGGCCCTTCTCTCTGAGACGGTCCGCCAGCATTATCTCCCCGGTCCCGATGTCGATGCCCCACATGAACCCCTCGGCTTCCGTCTCCTTGGCGATGTCGGCACCCCATGAGAACCTGGAGTCCGCATAGGGGTTCCAGAGTCTTTCGGGGTCGAAGAACTCCTTCTTATCTTCCGGAAGTTTATCGTACTCCTCTTTGGCATTGCTGAGGACCAGGTCGATCTCCTCCTTCGGTCTGGGATCGTTTTTGATACCCGTCTCTATCGCCAATCTGTAGGCATCGTATACTTTCATATGCCTCGGGTAGGGTGGAGATTGTAATTAACCTTGCGGAATGCGGATACCGTGTTCATGATCCGAATGGGATCCGACGCTCCGTGCCCTGTCGATTCCCGGTTCGATCCGTTCGACATTCGATGACTGGTAGGACATCCCATCGTCATACCGGGGTTCCGAATAACACCCGCATAACCTTATCATGAAGCCAGAATCTGAACCCCCGTCCTCCAGCATCATCTCCGTTGGTTTGATGATGTGACCTGTTCCATCCCTTTCTTAGGATGCCATCCTTCCGTGCATGCTGTTCCCATCCCCGGGCTTTCCCTTTTTGAACAGGGGGTTTTCCCCATGTGAGCAGAATGCAGAAGGGGTCGATCTCTGCCGATGGTTTCAGCACGTGCCGGCGAGGGATTAAATCCGCGGTAGACGATTAGACGATGATGTTCGACTACGATTCCGTGGATATGGTCGTTGAGAAGATAGCGAAGGCGTTCAACCCCGAGAGGATAGTGGTCTTCGGGTCCGTGGCGAGACACGAAGCGGACGCGGACAGCGACCTGGATCTTCTGGTCGTGATGGATACGGACCTTCCCTGTAATAAGAGGGAGGCCGCACTGCGCAGAGAGGTCAGACCGTCTCCGTTTCCGATGGACATAATAGTGCAGACACCCGATGAGTTCGCCGATGCTGCGGGAAATGAACGATCCTTCATAAGTTCCATATTGAAGGACGGGGTAATCGCATATGAATCCTGATGCGGCCGGATTCAGATAAAGGGCGGCAGAGGACCTCCAGGTTATAGAACTCATAGTATCTGACGGATACATCCCCGTACAACCAGATGTGCTATCACTGCTCCCAATGCGCGGAGAAGATCATCGAGGCGGTGCTGCTTGAATCGGACATCGCGCCGAAGCAGACTCATGATCTCATCTGGCTTGCGGAAATGCTTCCGGATTCGGATTCCAAAGAGAAGCTGTACTCCCGATGCGAGGTGCTGAAACCGTATGCCACCATGACGAGGTACCCGTACACGAAGGACGGCGTGTTCCGGGCGTCGGAAGAGGATGCCGCAGATGCTTACGATTCCCTCTTGGAGATTCTGCGCATACTCGGTGATGTCTGATACTCCGAGGGCCGTGCCGGTCATCTCCATACATATCTGGCATCCTTGTAGCTTCCGGTTTTGACGATCCTGCCCTGCTTCTGAAGCTCGGCCAGCTTTGATTCGATCGTTGTCCGGCTTACGTCGGGAAGGAGTTCCTCTATCTCTTTTTTCGAAATGGGAACGATGCTGCCTCTGATCAACGCCTCTATACGGTTGCCCTTGTTCACTTTCTTGTCCCCGACCGTTTCGAACCTCCTGTCCAACTCCTTGAAGCATGTGAAGAGAGTGAGGATGAAGTTCTCGATGAAGGGGACATAATCGTTATCGTTCGTATGCCAGCTTTCCGACGACCGTCTCAGCGATTCGTAGTATCTGTCCTTGTGTTCGTTGATCTGTCCCTCGAATGATATGTACTTGCCCACATCGATTCCGTTCTTATACATCAGGAGCAGGGTCAGAAGACGGGATATCCTTCCGTTTCCGTCGGAGAACGGATGTATGCAGAGGAAATCCAGGATAAAACATGGTATGAGGATCAGAGGATCTATCCCTGCATCGTCTTTCGCATCCATGTACGCGAGGATCGCCTGTCTCGTTGATTCCGGGGCCTCTTCGTGCGATACCGGTTTGAACCTCACACTCCGGACACCTTGCTCATCGATGCTTATTATGACGTTGTCCCGCCTCTTGTAGCTTCCGCCACCCTGAGGGGTATAGGCCATCATCGCCCTGTGGATGTTCAGCAGGAATTCCTCCCCCACATCCAGGGATTCATACTCGTTATGTATGAGGTTCAGAACGTCGCGGTATCCCGCTATCTCCATCTCGTCATGATTCAGCGGCGCACTGTTCCGGTTCACTATGTCCTCTATGCGTTTATCTGTTGTCACGATCCCCTCGATCGCATTGGACCCTTTGACTGATTGTACCCTCGCGATGGATTCCAACGCGGCGAATGCATCCGGATGATCGTTCCTCATCTCCCTCTGCTTCACCCTGGATGTCTCTATCCTGTTTGTGAGACTCAAAGTGCCGGTACCGACTCTGAGATCTTTTATGAAGGAGTAATCATAACGCCGCATGTTTCTGCCGGCTTTGGTATGTTACTGCACATATATCATATTATTTATATGCAGTATTTTTGAATCCCGTTTCTTTTACTGCATATTATCCTGCGAATTCTATGCAGAGTCCGATCCCGGTGCGTGATCGGGAATGTCTGCGGGGGATCGGAGAACCGACCCCGTCCACGTGATGGACCGTGAAAACATGGAATCCGGGTTTCCGGGAAAGCCCTCGGTTCCGGATCTGCGCGTGTATCCGTCACTCCCTGAGGTATTTTTTGAGGTCTTTGACCAGGGAGTCCACGCTCGTGAAGGGGTTGCAGTCGCACTTCTTATTGTCGGCGATGTCTTCTCTGATGGCATCCGCATTATCCAACGCTACATTCATGAGCGGTGACAGTACGCTGTTGTAATTCTTGGCCTTGTCGTATCTTTCTCCGAGTTTCTCGGAGAGGTCCTCTATCACCTTCTCCCCCTCGATCTCTTCCTCGACGCATATGAAATGCAGCAGATACCATAGCTCGAACTGCGGATTGGAGAATGCGATCTTGATATTGATCCTGTTATTGTTTCTGCACCAGGCCCTGAATCTGTTCAGGTCCGGCCTCTGGTTCTGATCCTTGTCGATGACGATCCAGACCGTATCGCCTTTCCTGATCTTCTTCTTTTTTATCAGTTCATCGACCCACTCCTTCATGTTGTTCACGCATGTTCCCTTACGACACTCCGCATGGGGATTGATCCTGGGTGCCTTCCCTCCCTTCCTGAATGTCCTTGTATCTCCGAAGTATATCGGCTCCGTTCTCGTGCCTTCTGTGAATATGAAGAAAAGGGCCGATGACCGGTTGCCCTTTTCCCGGGTCACGGCTCTCTTCTCCGGATTATGGGGATCGCCCCGAAACGGCCGTCGAGATAATTGTCCGGGAATTCGAGATCCGGTCTCACACCGTAGTCAAGCCACGAATACAGTTCCGTGGTGCCCACGCGGGGATCCCTGGATGTGAACCAGACCTGATCGCGGCGCATATCGTTGCGTTTGACGATCATGGCATCATGCGCCGTGAAGATCATCTGCGCACCGTTCGTGTTGATGGCCGGATCGGCGATGGATTCGAAGAGGTAATCCACGAGAAGAGGATGAAGATTGGAATCGAACTCATCCATGACTATCAAACCGCCGTTCTTTATGGCCTCCAGCCATTGGATGGTCAGGAACAGCATCTTCTTTGTTCCGTCCGATTCCATTCTGATATTAAGCGGATATTCCTTCTCTTCCCCGTCGTTAACGATACTGTGCATCACATTGGATTCATACGCTATCAAAGGCTCTCCGTCATCCTTAACCATCGCCCTCATCAGAGATTTGAAGTCCTTATCAGAGATGGCTTCACGCGGAATGTTCTTTTTCTTCACGGTGACGTCCGATATCCCGAAATCCGCCTCTGACAGCATATCGATTATCCGATCATGATATTCCGAGAGGGCGTCGATCATTTCTTCCAGATGAGGTTCGTACCACATGGATCTCATCATCATCAGCTTGCTGTCGAACCAATCATACGCTTCGGAGACTGTGTTCACATTCGAACTCTCGCACTTTGAAAGAAGCAGTGTGTTCTCTCCGGTCATCTCCATTATGAACTCTATCTTGCGCCGATCGTCATCACCCACGGATCCCCCGCATTCCACTCTGTCATGTATGCGATGGAATACATCGCCTTCTCCGACGATGTGGAGGATCTCCTCTGATACCGCGCCGTCTTTGACCGAAAGATCATACCGATAGTGTTTACCGTTGGTGAATTTGATTTTCCACCTGGTGGGGGAGCTTTCCGATACATCGTCGAACCTGAAATGGAACGGACCGAGTTTCTTTTTTTTCAATAGCGTATCGGATCCTGTGACAAGAGCCTGAAGTTCACGGAGCGAGTTCAGGATGGTTGTTTTACCGGATGCGTTCGGGCCGTATATGCCGACCACAGGCAGGACTTTTATCTTGCCTTCAGTCCTTATGATCTCCTTTCGTTTCTTATCCCGTACATACGCTTCCATTGAGAGTTTGCATTCCTCGCGCACCGAACGGTAGTTTGTGATGCTGTATTCGATTAACATATTTCTGTCACACGTGTTTAACGTTGTTACTCATGTAATACATGTAATACATTAAATATATGCGTATTATTTTTTTATTTTGAAACGATAAACACGTTTGAATTATGTGATTAATTATAATGGAGTTATGGGTGACATCCGCTCATCGATGCATATCATGACGTTATCCCGCTCCCTATAGTTTCCGCCGCCCTAAGCCATCATCACCCTGTGGATACTCAGCAGGAGATCTTCTCCCGCATCCGGGGATTCATACTCATTGCTTATGAGGTTTAGAATATCGTGTTATCCTGCTACCTCCATCTCGTCACGTTGAGCGCACACTGTTCCTGTTCACCATATTCTCTATGCGTTTGTCACGATCCACTCGATCACATTGGACCCATTATGGCAAAACTCTTATAAATGCGGAAAATGTTGGTATTGGAGTGCTGGCTCTGGATTGCGACATAGCGACGAATACACTGTAGATTGGTGGCTTTGTCCATGTGCAATTGTTTGCTTGTAGGAAGGGCGAATGAACTTGAGCATAGAGACAGAATATAGGGAGATATTTGAGCGTGAAATCAAAACACCTTGCCAAAATCTGATAATGATCTACTCATCAAAGCAAGATACTCATAAATTTCAGCCTTTGAGTCACCATTGTGCAAATTGTGCTACCAGATGTGATGATGATTGCTATCAGCGATTAGGTGCGTTGATGCGTAAGAACCTTGTCTTTTACGCTTATGGCGAGGAAGAAGTAGTATCTAACGTGAAGAACGGCCTCTTTGAGAATTTTGAAAAAGCAATAGATTATGCATACAAAAACCGCCTGCCCAAACGAAGCCCTCCACAAGATGGACTACCTGGAGAAGTCTTATTGGATTTGATTGTTCAGATTTTAGAACCAGATGCTTATAAGCTTGCTGTACGTACACTCCTACGCCAAGATGATAACAACGAAATCAAAGGCTACGATTTAACATATTTTACGTTCGCTAATGATCAGACCACTTTATGGTTGGGACAAGCTAAA
>JAITTK010000016.1 GCA_031287135.1 Candidatus Methanoplasma reticulitermitis | reverse complement strand
AAACAACGTCCGGAAGACCGAGGAATCGTAAGATTCCGAAGGGATCTCCGGACGCTGCCGACGGTCATCGGAAAATGATATCGGCTTTTTCAAAGGAACGATGACAGCTCACGCCGATCCGTGCCCTTCCGCGCATCTCAGGGCCCCGGCACGCTTCTGTCGGGACATGGCCCCCTCATGACCGATCTGAGGGTTATGAACGTCCATCCTACGACCAACATTGAACTCACTATCTCGGATGCCGTTATGCCCCACCATATGTACACCAGATCGGATGTCATCAGCATCGCGACGTAACACACGGGGATCAGCAGGAAGTTCCTGAATATGGTCGATATGAGGGCCCTCATACCAAGGCCCATAGACTGAAAAAGAGACTCCGATGCCATTCCGATGGCCATGAACGGGATGAATATGCATGAGATCCGCAGGAACAGCACCATTCCTTCCCTCAGGTGCTCCGTGCCCGGACTGTAAGTGAAGACTGTCAGGATCTGCGGCGCGAACAAAGCGGTTACGATCCCGACCAGGATCATCGAATACATCGAGATCTTTATCGAATATACGTATGCGGTCCTGACTTTATCATAGCATGCCGCACCGAATGCCGCGGCGCATACGGGGATGAGCCCCATCGCCACACCGATCGGCAGTATTATGAGGATGTCTATGATCCTCCACACCGATGCGAATATCGCCACACCGTCATCGCCTCCGGCCTGCAGTATTATGAGGTTGGCGAATATCACGACCAGGGATATTATCGTCATCTGGGCCGATGCCGGCAACCCCACTTTGAATATGTCCCCGGTTATCCGGGGATCGAATCTGAAACCCCTCAGCCTTAATCTGAGGAAGGTGTCCTTCTTCACTGAATACCAGTATATGATCACAAGCAGCGATATCGCCACGGACAGCACGGTGGCCGCGGCCGCGCCCCTCATCCCCCATCCGAGACCGTAATCGTATATGAACAGCGGATCCAGGACCACGTTGATGGCTGCCGACAATACGAGTACGTACATCGAACGCTTCGCGGCACCCTCGGACCTGAGCATGCTCGACATCACCCCGACCGTGATGAACACCGATGTGAACAGGACGATCGGCAGGGCGTAATCCATGCATTCCCGGAGCGTGCCTTCCGTCGCACCCGCCCCCATCATCCCGAGGAGCGGTTCCATGGATACCAGGAGCACCGCCGTCAGTACCGCGGATATCATCAGCGCCGACACTATCGCATGGGATGCGGTCCTGTCCGCATCCGCCTTGTTGCCGGCACCTATCCTCCGCGATATCGCGGAAGCGGCGCCTATTCCTATCCCGTTGCTTACCCCGATGATTATGAAGAACAGCGGGAACACTATACCGACCGCGGCGAGGGCATCCCTTCCGAGTCCGGCGACCCACATCGCATCTATGAGGTTGTTGGCGGATTGTGCTATCAGGGCGACGGATGTCGGGATGGCCATCGCGAGAATCGCTTTCTTGGGATCCCCCAGCAGGATATCGACGCCTTTGGTCTTTTCAATTCCTTCCATGAATATCCACCTTGTCGCTCAGTTTCGGCATGGTGTAAGAGGTTCATCCGTGATAAAAGGTGGCAATGGCCTGCGGCCGTAAATCGGATAAACGGCCGTCCCGGAGAATCCGCCGACGCGGATAAGGCGGTCGGTTCCGGACATTCTGCGGTTTATCAGTGCACATACGGTGACCGTATCGGTCTCATAACCTTTTTTTATATCGTTCCGAATAACCGTATGTTCAAAATGGCACAGTATGATTCGATTTCAGTTGAGAGACGCTGGCAGAAGATGTGGAAGGATGAGGGGATATACCGCTTTGACCCCGAATCGGACAAACCCGCTTTCAGCATCGACAACCCCCCGAGATACACATCCGGGTCGCTCCACCTCGGGCATGCCACCGGTTACTCCCTGATCGATTTTGCGGCCAGGTACAGGAGGATGAAAGGACATAACGTGTTCTTCCCGCTGTGCTTCGATGTCAACGGGACGCCGATCGAGGTGAAAGTGGAGAAGAAGCACGGCATAACCAAACTGGACCTCCCGAGGGAGGAGTACAGGAGACTGTGCAGCGAATATGCCAACAGTTTCATCGACGAGATGACGCACCACTTCGAGATACTCGGGGAGAGTATGGACCCCAGCATCTACTATCAGACGGATGCCCCGTACTACAGGCGCATAACGCAGATATCCTTCGTGGAACTTTTCGGCAGAGGTCTCGTCTACAAAGGCGATTTCCCCGTCAACTGGTGCCCCAGATGCATGACCGCGCTCGCCGACGCGGAGGTCGATCACAAGGACAACGTTACAAAACTCAATTTCGTGAAGTTCGGTATCGACGGGGAATGCGGCCACGTGATGATAGCCACCACCAGACCCGAACTGATATGCACGTGCAAGGCGGTCGCCGTGCACCCCGACGACACGGAGAAACAGCATCTCATAGGCAAAGAGCTCCTGACTCCCGTTTACGGGCGGAAGGTGAAGGTGATAGCGGACCCCAAGGTCGACCCGGCATACGGCACAGGCAACGTGATGATATGCACCATCGGGGACAAGGACGACCTAGAATGGGTGATGAAATATCATTTCGAGATGGAGAAGGGTATCGACGAGTCCGGTAAAATGACCGAACTGGCCGGAAAATACTCGGGGATGTCCGTGAAAGAAGCGAGGGAATGCATCATAAACGACCTCAGGGAGATGGGAGCTCTCGTGAAACAGGAGAACACGCCTCAGCAGGTCTCCGTCTGCTGGAGATGCGGTACGCCTGTCGAGTTCCTGCAGGTACCTCAATGGTTCCTGAAGACCCTCGAATTCAGAGAACAGGTCCTCAAGAGAGCGGATGAGATCAATTGGTATCCGGACTTCATGAAGATCAGGCTGCGGGACTGGGTGAATTCGCTCGAATGGGACTGGGTGCTCAGCAGACAGCGCATATTCGCAACCCCCATACCGGTATGGGAGTGCGAGGACTGCGGGGAGGCGGTGTGCGCGACGGAGGAGCAGTGCTATGTGGACCCGACCTCGGATGCGCCTCCCGTTGACGGATGCCCGAAATGCGGCGGCAGGCTGATCGGATGCACCGATGTCTTCGATACGTGGATGGATTCTTCGGGGTCCTGCCTGTACAACACATTCTGGAAGAGGGACGGGGACCTACACGGGAAGTTCTTCCCGATGAGCATGAGGCCTCAATCCCATGACATAATACGCACATGGGCGTTCTATTCGATACTCAGATCGGAACAGATAGAGAGATCCCGCCCCTGGGATGACATAATGATACACGGTTTCATAATGGCCCCGGACGGGACCCCCATGCACTCCTCGGTCGGGAATGTCATAGACCCGATACCGATATTGGAGAACTACGGTGCCGACGCCCTCAGGTATTTCGCGGCATCATGTTCCCTGGGGACCGACCACGCGTTCAGGGAGCAGGATGTGGTCAGAGGCAAGAAGCTGTCCAATAAGATATTCAACATCGGACAGTTCGCGGGAAGGTTCTTCAAGGGGAAGCCTGAAGCGGCCGGAGACCTCCGGGAATCGGACAAATGGATCCTGAGCCGCTACACCCAGACGGTGGAGGCGGCGACGGGATATCTCGATGTGTATCAGTTCGACAGGGCCCTTAAAGAGGTAGAAGGATTCATATGGCGCGACTTCGCGGACAACTACATAGAGATGGTGAAGGCCAGGGATGACCCCGCTGTCAGATACACGCTCTACAATGTGTTCCTGGGCTGCATAAAGATGATGGCCCCGTTCATGCCCCATGTGACCGAGGATGTCTATCAGGAACACTTCGCCGCATACGAGGGGGTCAGGAGCATACACATCGCGGAATGGCCGGTCCCGATACTGATCGACGACGAAGCACTGAGGATCGGCGAGTCCATAACGGGCATAACATCGGCGATAAGGGCCTGGAAATCCGAGAGGAAGATGCCACTGAATGCAGAGCTTTCAAGGGTGGAGGTCATCGGCGATGATGCCTCCGTCTTCGAGAAGGGGTCCCGCGACATAGCTGAAACGTCCAAGATCAGAGAACTCGTTTTCTCCAAGGAAGCGGAACTGAAGGAAGAGGTTACCGGCATGAAACCGGTTCACTCGAAGATCGGCCCTGCGTTCAAAGGCCGTGCGAAGGCGATAGTGTCGGCCCTGTCCGCCATGTCCCCGGACGAGGCGCTGGGAAGGATGACCCAGGAAGGGCTCGGACTCAGCGTGGAAGGGGAGGAGATGGTCCTCCCGGCAGAGTTCATCGAAATGGAGAAGAGACTGACGCTCGGCGGCAAGGCCGTCGATACGATACAGCTCGGGAATACCCTGATAGTGCTGGAGATCTGACCGCAGGTCAGTTCTGGAGCACTCTCACGGTCACTTTCTTTTCTTTGTACCTTACTCTCGGAAGGTCCATCATCATCCTGTTGCCGAAGTCCCTGTGCACTTCGACAACGGAGGAATCCTGGCCCACCTGGACTTTCCCTATCGCGAAATCCCTTACCTTCGCGGCCCTGATTATGTGTTCGGCCAGACCGACCTTGCCGAGTCCGTCCTCCCTGCCGAGGTTTATCTGGAACTTCACCATCCCGTATACATCCGATATCTGATCGTAATCGACGACCTTTCTGATCGTGTCCCTGGTCCCTTCCTCCGCCTCGGGGACCTCCCTCTTCTCTATGTTCATCTCTGTCCTGAGTTCGAACTCCCTGACGAGATGCTCTTCCTCGGATGTCACGAAGGATATCGCGGTCCCTTCCTTGCCTGCCCTTCCCGTGCGTCCGATCCTGTGGATGTAGGTATCGACATCCTCGGGCATGTCGTAATTTATAACATAGGATATGTCATCTATGTCAAGGCCCCTGGCGGCGACATCCGTCGCTATCAGGAGCTGTATCTTATCATCCTTGAAATCCTTGAGGACCTTCTCCCTCTTCGACTGCGGCATGTCCCCGTGAATGGCCTTGACCTTGTAATCCAGTTCAGTCAGCCTCTCGTCCAGGATGTCCACCATCTTCTTGGTCTGGCAGAATATTATCGCTTTCGGTCTGTCGATGTCTATGATCCTCGTCAGAGCCCAGGATTTATTCCTCCTTCCCACCGATATGTAATACTGTTTGGTGAGATCGAGGACCATCTCGTCCTTCGAGACGCTTATCTCCTTGGGTTTCCTCATGTAATCGCTGGCCAGACGTTTTATGTCCTCCGGCATTGTCGCCGAGAAGAGCATCGTCTGCCTGTCCCTGGGCATCGCTGACAGTATGTACTCGATATCCTCGATGAATCCCATATCGAGCATCCTGTCAGCCTCGTCCAATACCATTATCCCTATGTGGCTGAGGTTCAGGACGCCTCTGTTGATCATGTCCTTCACCCTCCCGGGCGTTCCCGCGATTATGTCGGCGCCTTTCTCCAATTTCTTGATCTGCCCCTCTATGCTGGCCCCGCCGTATATCGGGACACTCTCGTGCCCGGTGTATTTGGCGATCTTCGTGAGTTCGTCGGCTACCTGGTTGGCGAGTTCCCTTGTCGGGACAAGCACTATCGCCGCCGGCAGTTTCTGTTTCGCCTCTATCTTCTGCAGCACGATCGAGCCGAATGTTCCCGTCTTCCCGGTACCTGTCTGGGCCTGTGCGAACATATCCACGCCTTTGAGGCCGAGAGGGACCGCCTCCAACTGAATCGGGGTCGGTTCCTCCCAACCCATGTCATCCAACGCCTTCGCGATATCCTCGGATATCCCTAAATCCATGAACTTTGAGATCATTGTACATCACTGATCTGAATCCAAACCGCCTGCGACTCTGACGCAGACACCTCTGTTTCGATGCAACTAATCCCCCGTGACGATATATACTTACCTGATGTCCGGCATCGCACGGCGGTCAGATAACTTTTTAGAAAGGAAGGCCATCCCAACATCCCGTTAACATGAGAACGGGTTTTGACAACGAGGGATACATCAGGGTGCAATCCGAACATATCCAGGAAAGGATCGAGAAATTCGGCGGTAAGCTGTATCTGGAGTTCGGCGGTAAGCTGTTCGATGACTATCACGCATCCAGGGTGCTCCCGGGATTCAGGCCCGACAGCAAGATCAGCATGCTCATGCGGATGAAGGAGAAGGTCGAGGCCATCATCGCGGTGAATGCCGGCGACATAGAGAAGAACAAGATGAGGGGGGACCTCGGCATAACATATGACATGGAGGCCCTTAGGCTGATAGATTCATTCAGGGAAAGGGGCATGTTCGTGGAGAGTGTCGTGATGACGAGATATGCTTCGCAACCGGCCGCGATAGCTTTCGAGAAAAGGCTGAAGGCACTGAACATCAAAGTGTACAGACACTACCCCATAGACGGATATCCGCTGGATGTCGAGCACATCGTCAGTGATGACGGATACGGGAAGAACGAGTTCGTCAAGACGAGCAAACCCCTTGTGGTGGTCACCGCTCCCGGACCCGGGAGCGGCAAGATGGCGACCTGCCTCTCTCAGCTGTATCATGAGAATAAAAGGGGGGTTTCCGCGGGATACGCCAAGTTCGAGACGTTCCCCATATGGAACCTACCCCTGAAACACCCGGTCAATCTGGCATATGAAGCGGCTACCGTCGACCTTGCCGATGTCAACATGATCGATCCGTTCCACCTCGAAGCCTACGGCGAGAGGGCCGTCAATTACAACAGGGACATAGAGGTGTTCCCCGTATTGAATTCCATGCTGGAGAAGATACTCGGAGAATCCCCGTATCAGTCTCCGACGGACATGGGCGTGAACATGGCCGGATATTGCATAACCGATGATGCGGTGGTGTCCAAAGCCGCGAGCCTCGAAGTCATAAGACGTTACTACGGCCTCCTGAAGGAAAGGAAACAGGGCAATTCATCAGAGGACATGATATCGAGGATGGAATTCCTGATGAAGAATGCGAACATCCATCCGGGAGACAGGAGCGTCATCCCCGAAGTGACAGGAAGGGCGGAGGCTTTGGGTGTGCCCGTATCCGGGATCGAGTTGGATGACGGAAGGGTGATAACCGGGAAGACATCCGCGCTGCTGGGCTCCAGTTCCGCGGTGATACTCAACGCGCTGAAGGTCGTGGCCGGTATGGACGACGGCGTATTGCTCATATCCCCGAAGATATTGGAGCCGATACAGAAACTGAAAACGGAGAACCTAGGTTTCAGGAACACGACGCTCCATGTGGACGAGATGCTCATCGCCCTGTCGGTATCCGCACAGACCGATCCTTTCGCGGAGGCGGCGCTTGAAAAGCTCCCGATGCTGAGAGGGTGCGAGATGCATTCGTCCGTGATACTGTCGCCCGTTGACGATTCCATACTCAGAAGACTCGGTCTCAACGTGACCTGCGAACCGCGTTACCAGAGCAGTTCCCTGTATCAGGGACAGCGCAGGATGTGATGCGGACGGCGGAAGAACACGCCGTGTCCCGGTGTCTGGACAGGGACGTACTTTCACACCGACAATAAATTTATATCAAAGGAACAGATTGCAAGTGGCACCGCGGATGTGGTGTAGCTGGTTATCACTTGGCCTTGCCAAGGCCATAACCCGGGTTCGAATCCCGGCATCCGCACTCATCTCTCCATTCGGATCATTTTCCGAAGTCGGGTTATTTCATTAAAAGTTGACATATGATCCCCGAATCACGGTCATTTCTCATTAACATTTGCATAGCGTCCGCTGCAGACCGCCGCTGTCGGTGACATCGCCGTACCTCGGCTTTCGTACGGACCGCATCCTTCCGGACCGTCATCTTATTATCCGCTCAATGCACACTCGGGGAATTACATCATATTGGATTCGGAAGCATCGAGTATGATGAAAATCTCGCTGTGCATTGGTATATAAAGGCTGCAGATGGCGATGATGGTGATCCGGGTGCGATGTATCATTTGTACAATAACTATTCCGAAGGCCTTGGTGTGGGAATAGATCAGAATGTTGCTTTGAAATATCTGCGTAAAGCAACTGAAAAAAACGAAGTTCGAGCCACAAACCAATTAGGTCTCAAATACTACACTGGCCAATGGGTCGAACAGGATTTCGAGGAGGCTGTGAGACTCTACAGGGATGCGATCGAGGCTGGGAATTCAGATGCCATGAATAATCTGGCTGTGATGTACAAAGAAGGCAAAGGGGTCAAACGGAACCTGGATGAAGCGATCAGGTTGTACAAATTAGCCGCGGAGGATGGGGATTCTTTGGCTTCTCAGAGATTGAAAGAGTTGGAGCGCCCGAGAAGATGTAAGAGGAAACTGAAGGATTCCTTGGTTTCTTAAATATTGAAAGAGCTGGAGAGTAGGACCACCGAATAAACTGAATACAGTTATCATGTTGAACAAAGAGGATTGCCCAAGGAGCAGGTCCATCTCTGATGGTGATCCAGTGGAGGCTGTTATCGCACCGCGAATACATTCCGTCGGACAGATAATCTCTACATCGAACCGATTGAAACTGATATCTGAATACGGATCACCGCCGTCCCGCTTCGGACACGGCATCCTTCATCCTCTTCACGTATTCCCCGACGCGGTATGCGGAATCCTTTCCGTGATCGGATATGATCCTAACGATCGCGCTCCCCACTATCGCGCCGTCGCTGAGTCCCGCCATGCGCGAGGCCTGTTCCGGCTCGGATATCCCGAATCCCACGGCACACGGTATATCCGTGTTCCTCCTGACGAGTTCGACCATGCCCCCGATATCGGCGGTTATCTCGTTCCTTACCCCCGTGACCCCCATCGATGACACGATGTAGACGAAACCTTCCGCCTCCGCCGCTATCATCGATATCCTGTCCTCGGATGTCGGTGCTATCATGGAGATGAGGTCCAGCCCGTACTTCCTGCATACGGGGGCGAACTCCCCCTTCTCCTCATACGGGACATCCGGCAGGATCAGCCCGTCGATGCCCGCATCCCTGCATTCTGACATGAACCTGTCCGGCCCGTACGAGAATACGACGTTGGCGTAGGTCATGAACACCATCGGCACAGTGACATCCCTGCGGAGTTCCCTCACCATCCCGAATATCCGATCCGCCGTAACACCGCCGGACAGCGCACGGGCATTGGCCGACTGTATCACCGGACCTTCCGCGGTCGGATCCGAGAAGGGTATCCCCAACTCTATCAGGTCGGCCCCGTTCTCCGCCATTGCCCTGACCACATCCGCCGTGGTCTCCAGGTCGGGATCCCCGCAGGTGACGAAGGCTATGAACGCTTTCCCGTTACCGAATGCCTCATGTATCCTGCTCATTCCCCGACATCCTCCCCTCTGTATCTCGCTATCGCAGCGCAATCCTTGTCTCCGCGGCCGGAGAGGGTCACCACCGCAACATCATCCTTCTCCATCTCCGGCGCGATCTTCATCACATGGGCGATCGCGTGCGCGGATTCTATGGCGGGTATTATCCCCTCGGTCCGGGAGAGATATTCGAATGCGTCCACCGCCTCGCTGTCCGTGACGGGCACGTATTCCGCTCTCGATATCTCGTGCAGCCATGCATGTTCCGGACCTATCCCCGGGTAATCCAGGCCGGCTGATATGGAGTACACCGGGGCTATCTGTCCGTGGCTGTCCTGACAGAAATACGATTTCATCCCGTGGAATATCCCGGGACGGCCCGTGCTCATCGTGGCCGCGGTCTCGATCGTTCCTATCCCGCGTCCCGCCGCCTCGCATCCTATCAGACGTACCCCGGTATCATCTATGAAATCATAGAACGAGCCTATCGCGTTGGAACCGCCTCCAACGCAGGCTATTATCACGGACGGGAGCTTTCCCTCCGCGTCCATGATCTGTTCTCTTATCTCTCTTGAGATCACACTCTGGAAATCACGCACGATCGTCGGGAACGGATGGGGTCCCATGACGGACCCCAGACAATAATGCGTATCGTCGACCCTGTTCGTCCACTCCCTCATGGCCTCGGAGACTGCGTCTTTCAACGTACCCGTTCCTGATCCCACCGATACCACCGTTGCTCCAAGGAGTCTCATCCTGTACACATTGAGGGCCTGGCGTTTGATATCCTCTTCGCCCATGAATATCCTGCATTCCATGCCCATGAGGGCCGCCGCCGTGGCCGTGGCCACACCGTGCTGCCCCGCGCCGGTCTCGGCTATGAGACGGGTCTTTCCCATCTTCTTCGCCAGAAGGGCTTGCCCCAGGACGTTGTTTATCTTGTGGGACCCGGTGTGGTTGAGGTCTTCGCGTTTCAGGTATATCCTCGCTCCTCCCAGGTCCTCGGTCATCTTCTTCGCGAAATAGAGTCTGCTGGGCCTTCCCGCATAATCCCTGAAGAGGGTGTCGAGCTCGTCCCTGAATTCCGGGTCCGCGCTGAATCGGCCGTATGCCGTCTCCAGATCTATGACGGCATTCATGAGCGTTTCCGGTATGTATTGACCGCCGTATTCCCCGAATCTTCCTTTCCTGTTCATGTCCTGTCCTCTCCGTCTGCCTGTCTGACCGTCCTTATGAATTCCCGTATCTTCGAAGGATCCTTGCGACCGTCCGTTTCCACACCGGAACTGACATCCACTGCGAACGGGCGGATATATTTGACTGCTTCCCTGACATTCTCCGGATCAAGGCCGCCGGCGAGGAAGAACGGTCTGCCGATATCCTTTACCAATGACCAGTCGAACCTCTTCCCGGTACCCCCGCCGCTGTCCAGCATTATCATGTCCGCGTCTGATGCCGCCGCATCCGCGATATCCCCTTCATCCGTTATGCTAAACGATTTGATCACCTGGACACCGGCCTCCGCGCGTATCATCCCGATGAAGCCACGATCCTCGCGTCCGTGCAGCTGGACCGCGCCGATCGTTCCGTCGCGCACCAGCCTCAGGATGAGATCGGCCGACTGATCCGCGAACACACCCACGGTCACCGTGTCCCCGCCGATCGTCCTCCGCATATCGGATGCCGTTTCGGGTGTGACCGTTCTGCGGCTCCCCTCGGCAAAGACGAACCCGGCATATTCCGCCCCGTTATCGTTCACACACCCCGCATCCGCGACCGTCGTCAGCCCGCATATCTTCACGTGTGTCATTATGAGCCTCTGAGCATTGCCAACGCCTCTCTCTTGTTCCCCGCACGCATGAGCGTCTCGCCGATAAGCACGCCGTCGGTCCCGGCCTCCCGCAGTTTTCTTATGTCGTCCGGCACCCTTATGCCGCTCTCGGCTATGAACAGCACCCCTTCGGGGACATGTTCCCTGAGTTTGAGGCTGTTGTTCAGGTTGACCGTGAAATCGCCCAGATCCCTGTTGTTGACGCCCACCACCCTGGCACCCGCATCCAATGCGGATGCCGTCTCTTCCAGGTTGTGCACCTCCACCAGGGCCGACATGCCCAGAGAGTCGCATATGCGGATCTGGTTGCGCAGCGTCTCGGTATCGGATATCGCGGATATCAGCAGCACGGCGGATGCACCCAGCGTTTTTGCTTCGTATATCATATACTCATCGACCGTGAAGTCCTTCCTCAGACACGGTATCCCGACGGCTCTCGATACGTCCCTCAGATGCTCGTTCTCCCCCATGAACCATTTAGGTTCCGTCAGCACGGAAATGCAGGAAGCCCCGGCCGATTCATATTCCATGGCGATTTTCCCGACGGAGTATTCGTCTGTTATGATCCCTCTCGACGGTGAGGCCCGCTTGCACTCGCATATGAAGGATATGCCGTCTGCGGAGAGGGCCTCCTCGAAAGGGAATCCTTTGCCGGCATCCATCGATTCGGCGATATATCTCATCTCGGCCGGCGGCACCGTGTCTTTCAGCCTTTCGATGCGCATCCTGGTGTGGTCCGAGATCTCCCTGAGTATATTCTGCATATCAGGCCCTCATTCATTCGATGCCTCTGCGAGATCACGCAGCTTTTCCGCAGCTTTTCCGCTGTCTATTATCTCGGCCGCAAGCTCTATCCCGCCCATGATATCCGGAGCTTTTCCCGCGATGTAGAGGGCCGGGCCCGCGTTCATGAGGACCGCATCCCTGTGCGGACCGATCTTACCGTTGAGGACGGAACGGGTTATGGCCGCGTTCTCCTCCGGCGAACCTCCCGTCAGATCGGCCATGCTGCAGCGTGCGATCCCGAAATCCTCCGGGCGTATCTCAAAAGATCTGTAATATCCGTCCCTGATCTCGCACACGGTGGTGGGCGCACAGACCGATATCTCGTCCAGTCTGTCCTGGCCGTAGACGACGAAACCGCGCCTTACGCCGAGACCGGAAAGGACCTTCGCCAGTGGTTCCACGAGGGACTCGCTGTATACCCCGAGAAGCTGCATGGACGGGCGTGCCGGATTTGTAAGCGGCCCCAGGATATTGAACACCGTCCTGAACCCGAGTTCTTTCCTCACGGGACCCACGTGTTTCATGGATGTGTGGTACCGCTGTGCGAAGAGGAAACACATGCCCACATCATCCAGCATCCGTCTGCATTTCTCCGGACTCATGTCTATGTTCACATGAAGGGCCTCGAGACAATCCGCCGTCCCGCATCTTGAAGATGCTGCCCTGTTGCCGTGTTTCGCTATCTTGACCCCGGCCGCGGCGACGACGATCGCGGATGTGGTCGAGATATTGAAGCTGCCGGACCCGTCGCCTCCGGTTCCCACGATGTCCATCACATCCGCGCCGTGCTCCACCCGGACCGTCTGTTCACGCATGGCCGCGGCGCATCCCGATATCTCATCGATCGTCTCGACATTGGCACTTTTCGTGGACAGGGCCGCGAGGAACGCGGCGTTCTGTACCTGCGTCGTCTGCCCGATCATGATCTCGGTCATGACCGTGTATGCCTCATCGTACGTCAGGTCCTTTTTGTTCACAATCTTGAATATGGCCTCCTCTATCATCCCTGCATCACCCCGCCCGCCGTTTTAAGGAAATTTCTCATCATCCTCTCGCCGTCCGGGGTCATTATGGATTCGGGATGGAACTGAAGGCCGTATACCTCGAACGTCTCGTGGCACACGGCCATGATCTCGCCGTCGTCGCTCTCGGCCGTGACCCTCAGACATCCGGGGATAGTCTCTGGAACCGCCGCTAGCGAGTGATAGCGTGCTACCGGGACCCTCTCCGCGCATCCGTTGAAGATCGCACTGTCCGGGGAGAGCCTGACCTCGGATTGTTTGCCGTGCATCTGCATCTTAGCATAGGAGACCGTGCCGCCGTATGCTTCGAATATCGCCTGATGCCCGAGACAGATCCCCAGGATCGGCACCTTGCCTCCCAGGCCGCGTACCGCATCGATACACACTCCGGCATCCCTCGGTCTGCCGGGGCCCGGGGACAGTACCACCGCGCGCGGCCGCATGGCGTACACCTCTTCGACCGTGACGGCATCGTTCCTTACCACCATGACATCCGGGTCTATTCCGCCGATCAATTGATACAGATTGTATGTGAAACTGTCGTAGTTGTCGATGATGAGGATCATTCCGACCCCTCCCCCGTGCTGATGGCCTTTACCACGGCCATCGCCTTGTTTATGCATTCCTGATGTTCCTTCTCCGGCACGGAGTCCGCGACTATCCCGGCCCCGGTCCTCACGAACACCTTTCCATTCTTTTTGTATGCTATGCGTATGGCTATGCAGGTGTCCATGTTGCCGTCGAACCCGATGTATCCTATTGCACCGCCGTATATCCCGCGCTTGTTGTTCTCTATGTCGTTTATAAGCTGGCATGCTCTGATCTTCGGTGCGCCTGAAAGCGTGCCGGCCGGAAGAACCGCGTCTATGGCATCAAGCGCGTCGAAACCGTCTTTTATCTCTCCCCTGACGGTGGACCCTATGTGCATGACATGGGAGAAACGCTCGATGCTGTGATACTTCTCCACCCTGACCGTCCCGAATTTGCTTATCTTGCCTATGTCGTTCCTGCCGAGGTCGACAAGCATGTTATGCTCGGCGAGTTCCTTCTCATCGGACAGCAGCTCTTTCTCCAATGCGGCATCCTCTTCTGCGGTAAGGCCTCTGGGACGTGTCCCGGCAAGCGGGAATGTGTGCAGTATGCCGTCCTCCAGCTTGACTAGTGTCTCCGGGGACGCCCCGGCGACCTCCATATCCGACCCCGAGAAATAGAACATGTAGGGGGAAGGATTCATCTCCCTTAGCCTCAGATAAGTGTCCAGAAGACCGCCTTCGTATTCCGCTTCCAGACGATTGGATAATACGATCTGGAACACATCGCCCTCCTTTATGTGCGATTTGGCCCTTTCCACCATCGAACAGTATGTGTCGCTGTCAAACAGCGATCTGAATCCGGAGAGCATCCTGCCGGGAGGCTCTTCGATCTGTTTGCCGTCGACCACGAGATCGGCCATGTGTTTCAGTTCCAGCACAGCTCTGTTGTAGTTCACGGCCGCATCGGATAAGTCCACATTGACGATCAGCGTCATTTTGCGTTCGACATTGTCGAACGCGATGACTTTGTCGAACAGCATCACATCGACATCCTTGAACCCCTCCGTGTCCTCCGCATCCAATCTGAGAGTGGGTTCGGAATACTTCAGATAATCATATGAGAAATATCCGACAAGCCCTCCAGTGAACGGCGGGAGGTAATCCATGCGCGGACTCCTGTACCCGTCCAGCATCTGTCTTATGTATCTCCCGGGGTCGTCTGTTTTGAAAGACACGGAGCCCACGGTCATCTCGCCGTCCGTGCAAGTCACGGAAACTTTCGGGTCGAATCCGAGAAATGTGTATCTTCCCCAGGTCGCATCTTCTTCCACTGACTCCAGGATATAGCAGTGGCCCGATATATTCTTCAGGATGCGAAGGACATCAATGGGTGTTCTCACGCCCAACGGGATCTCCGTGCTGACGGGGGCGGTCCTGTATCTGCCGTCTGCTGCCATTCTTCCGATTTCTTCAAGGCTTGGGCGTATCATGCTATTGTCTCCTCCGCGGCATCCGGTGCGTACAGTTTCCGCCGTCTGATTACAACTATAATGGCATTGTTGATAAATATTTCTACATTGATGTATCTTTATATGCATTAATGTATTACATTTCGGCCATTTCCAGAACAATGCCGCATCTCTCGGCCCTGCCTGACGGACCAGGCAGATTAGGATTGCCGGGCATCAAGACCGCGGCCCTTTGTGCTCAGACAATCTAATTAATAAACGTCTAAGCCCTCTCACCGGCATGGATCGTGATTGTTCCGGCCGCTGGAGGAGGTGCACGATGGAATCCCTTGATGTGAACCCCAAATTGTTCAAATCATTCTTCAGCAGATTCATCAACCAGCATGTGGACGGAACGGGACTCAGAGAGAGTCAGATCATCTTCCTTACCGTACTAGACGAGAAGAACGGGATGTCGCTTAAGGAGATGACGGAGAAAGTCGGGGTTAATAAATCCCTGACCACCAGAGCGGTTAAACACCTGATCGACAGCGGATTCGTAATCAACATAGCGGATTCGGGCAAGGAACACTCCATAATACTGACTGAACGCGGAAAGGATGCCAAAGAGACCGTGATGGAGGCATTCGATGAATTGTTCAGCCTCATATTCGAGGATTTAACGGACGATGAACTCATGCAGATGAAATATCTCCTCTCAAAGATAAAGCACAAAATGGAAGAGCTGTCATCGAGAGACGGCGACTGATTCAGTTGATAAGTGAACTATTTATATCATCACATCCCCTACGATGTCCCACGGCGGCGGATGGACATATCTCACCTGAACGGAGATGTCTTTACACGGGATGATTGCGCAGAGGATGGGGATCCGATCGCTTGAGGCCTGTAAAGTGCAAGAGGTGTAAAAATGGACTCGATCGGATATATCATCGTACAAATATTCATACTCCTGGTCACGGCAAAGATCTTCGGAAGTATCTTCGAGCGGCTGAAGATGCCGGCTCTTGTGGGGGAAATCCTTGCGGGCGTGCTGTTCATAAACATGATACTTTTCTTCCCGGGGATAGGGGATCTGCTGAACTTCAATCCCGATGAATTCGAACACGATGAGACGCATTTCCTGCATGTGATGGGTGAGCTCGGGATAATCTTCCTGCTGTTCATGGTGGGTCTGGAAACCAAATTCAGCGATCTTATGAATGTGGGCAGAACCGCGATGTATGTTGCCATCCTGGGAATCATAATACCTCTGCTCGGAGGTTTCGCGCTTATGCTGGCGTTCGACCCCGGGAATGTGAATCTCGCGCTCCTCGTAGGTACCGCGATGTTCGCAATGAGCACCGGGATAACCATAGAGGTCCTCAGGAGCATGAGCGCGATGGGCACGAAAGAGGCCAGGATAATAGTCGGGGCGGCAGTGATCGATGACATACTCTGTCTTTCTCTGCTCGCCGTGATAAGCGGCGTGGTCACACCGGGGACCGATATGACCTCCGTTATCGTCAACACCGTGATGGTCGTGGTCTTTTTGGCGTTCTCTTTCGGGTTCATATCCATGATAAGGAATGGAGCTGAACGCAGGAGACAGCGGATATTGGACAGATACAAGAACGCCGATATTCACGGCGATCTGATAATAGGTTCCAATGCCGAAGATTTCCGTGAACGCCGCCAACATTCCGAACTCAGCATATTGGCGATAGAGATCCTTGTATGCCTCGGGATGGCTGCCCTGTCATCAACGATAGGTCTGGCGGGGATAATAGGGGCCTTTCTGGCGGGAATGCTGTTCGCCGAATTCAAGGACACGATACCTTGCGAGGACAATTTCAACACCGTCACGTCCTTCATGCTCCCGTTCTTCTTCATATTCGTCGGAATGATGGTCAAATTCAACAGCTTCGACATGAAACTGCTGCCTCTGCTCGCAATTCTGATCGTCATCGCGGTCCTGACCAAATTCATAGGCGGGTACTGGGGATCGAGGATGGGCAGGCTGTCGAAGGATTCTTCGGTGCTGATAGGTGTCAGC
>JAITTK010000011.1 GCA_031287135.1 Candidatus Methanoplasma reticulitermitis | reverse complement strand
ACGACGTTATCGGTCATCTCTCCGGCCAGGGCCGAGATCTTTCCGAATCCGCGATCGCCAGGCATCTCGCAGCTGAAATAGATTCCTCTGTACCCGTGCCTTTCCATTTCCGACACAAGGATCGATTCGATATCTCCCCCGATCTCTCCGTCTATGATCGTCAGGTCACGGAATACCCCGCGGTCGGTCAGTATCTCCGGTTCCTCCCTGTCGCCGGCCATATCCATCACGACAAGCCCCATATACAATGTAAGGGATAATGTGACGATCATCGCGGCGATCATGGCTTCGGGGAAGCCCAGACTGCCGTTTTTGTTGAACCTCATGTCATTATAAGACGGATATCGGATTTAATAAAGGGGATTTTACAGTTAGTTTACTCCGCGGAGATAATGACCGTAGTTGATGGAGCCGCACATCTCCGTTATTCTTCCCTTCATGCCGATATCTTTGTTCCCGTATGCCTCGGCAACGGTCTTCGCCAGGGAAACGGGCCTTTTTCTCAGATCTATGCCCACCGAATCAATGCCCATGGAACTCAGCTCACTCATATACGGAAGCAGGAGCAGATCGGACGAGTTGAGCAGATGGGCAAGACCGAAACCGTCCCTGTAGACGGGGAATTCATGCTCCAGTTCATCACCGAGCACCCCTGCGGCGATTCCCGCATCGCGTGTGCACATGAGTTCCGTTCTTCCGAATACCATGACCTCTATCCTCCCCGCATGGTGTTCCGCGATGTACTCGATCTCGCGTTTGGACAGTTCGGCCGAAAGGGTGGTCTGGTGCATCACCGCGGGGAAATCCGAATTGAACATGTTCATATGGTGACTTCCGTACCTCCTCCTGTCCGAATAATGATACATCTGATCGGGAGTGTTGACCATTACATCGTGATCGGATACCTCAAGATCCATCTGCGGCCTGAATCTGGGGAGATTGACTGCGAATTCGACACTGTTGTCCGCGCATATCTTACCAGCGGCCGATGTGCTTTCGTTCAGATCATAGTAGATCCTGTCCGCATACCCGATAACCGTATCCAGAACTTTGAGGGAACCGACATAGAAAGACAGTTCCGGATCCCTCGGACGCCTCACGGTCTTTCTGATATCGCGCATGCATTTGTTGCGTGCTCCTTTCCCCCTTAGTTCCGGTGCCTTCCCCACGATATTCTTTATCTCGTCTATACGCGGGTCGTATGTTCTGTATATGTCGTATACGCCGTCCTCTATCCGGAAAGGAGCGGTTGCTTTGCCCAGGGAAGAGATCTTGAAACCTCCGATCTTATCTTTCCCTTTGAATATGGATATGCCGTCTCGGACATTGACCTGTTCTTTAAGACCCGAAAGGTCGAATTTCTTCTCTATGACACGGACGGACCCCAGGAAATACCCCCTGTTGTCGGCGTATCCGGGCTGGACAAGACTCGATATTCCCGGAAGATAGCCATCGCAGAATCCGCGGTTGAAGACTGTTTTCAAAAGGTCCGAGGTCTTCTCTATCTCTTCCTCGGGGCAACCGCGGTCGGCCATGGAATATACCTTGGTGGCCAGATATGCGTACGCATGGCTTCTCATACGGCCCTCTATCTTCACCGCGGATACCCCTATCGACTTCAGTCTCTCCAGCCAATCCACGCCGTACAGATCCGCATTGCTCAGGAAGAAACCCTCCTTCTCTCCGATCGTGTATGATTTCCTGCATGGTTGGGCGCACTGTCCTCTGTTGCCGCTCCTCCCTCCGGCCAAGCTCGATAAAAGGCATCCTCCGGATATGCAGTAGCACATGGCACCCTGGACAAAGACCTCCGTCTCTATTTTGGATCCTTTGACGACGGAAGACAGTTCCTCAAAAGTAAGTTCTCTTGCCAGAACCGCCCGGTCGATACCGTTCTCCGAGCACCATTCAAGTCCCGATGCGGAGTGGATGCCCATCTGCGTAGATGCATGTTTGCGGATGTCCAGGTTCCCTATCTGTCCGAGGAGACCGAGATCCTGTATGAGGACGGCATCGGCATCTATGTCATCCAGAAATCGGACGAAGGATACGGCATCATCCATTTCGCTGTCCTTTATCAGGGTGTTAACGGTGACGTACACCTTGACACCGCGGTCGTGGGCATAATTCACGGCACCCTCTATCTCGGCATCGGAGAAATTCTTGGAGAACGCCCTGGCACCGAACGCGTTTCCTCCCAGATAGACTGCATCGCAACCCCCTTTGATCGATGCGGCCAACCCTTCCGGCGAGCCTGCGGGCGAAAGTATCTCCATGGATCTCGCTATCCCTTCAATGTTTAATAACCTCTCACAAAAAATTACATCGCTAACTGTAGGGTCCGCCGTTAATACTTCGGATGAAAGATGAATTCATCATGAAAATCGGACAGCTATTCGCCGCAGTCAAAAAGAACGGTGCGGCGGGATTCGGATCGGAGCTTGTGGACGATGTCCTCTGCATCGACTGCAGAGGTTGCAGGAAGGTACCGGATGTCGGGTCGTCGGAATGCCTGAGGTGCATGATAGTGAACATATCCCGACACGGGAATGCGGGGAGGATCAGACTGAGGACCAGCCGGGACCTCGAGCTCTTCGGACCGGCCGCGGACGCTCTCTGCGAAATGGCGATGCTGTACGGGTCCATGCTGCCTGTAAACAAAAACGGCTGCAGGAACGCCTGCTCCGATTGCGCGAACTCCTATCAGAGGATCGCCGATATGATGTGGTCGGGATTCCCGGACCCGAACTTCGATTCCGCAAGAGGCAGACTCGGTTCATTCAAAGCACCGAATGCGGAATGCAGCGCATGCATCCAGAAGACGTACCGGGCGCTGGACCAGGCCGAACTGGGCATCAGGAACATAAGGAAGAAAGTCTCGCTGGAAACCGCAAGGTCGGGTGATATCTGATGGCCAGGATACTTTCCGCATTCGTCGGGAGACTCAGCAAGAGGAACATCCAGCAGGTGAGCTATGACGACAGGCTCATAGTCACAGACTACAGCGATGAAGAGATCAGGGAACACCACGGGCAGCATATGCCCGCATATTCGTACCCGGAACATCCTGTCCATGAACCTTCAGGACATGATACGGCCGCGGTGCAGATCCCCGACAGGCAGGGCGGCAGAGGTCCCCCGCCGCAGATGGCAGTTCAAAGATCCCTGCTCGACGGGCTTGTGGCGCTTTCCGAATACAATATCCGTACCAAACCCGTGTATGCAGACTGCTGGCTTGTGGGAAGGAAAGGGGATCTCGAGAACACATTCGTTTACGACCCTCCGGGCGGTAAGGTCACGATAGGAACGGCAATGGACGGGGAGACGGAGTATAATCTGACCCCCGCGGAATATTCCTACCCGGATTCGATCAACGCGGTCATAGAGAGAATCATCCGGGACATACGGGAAATGTTCGGGACGAAAGGCGGAAGGATGGACAGGCATAGCGTTATCGGGCATGCCAGAAGAATGCTTCTTGAGTATTCCGACACCATTGAGGCGGTATACGGAAGGGATACCGACCTCATAGACAGGATGCTGGGGGAGATGTGCGAGATCGTTTACAGATACACTGTGGGGATCGGCATTTTCGAAGTACTGCTGGCAGATACCAAACTCGAGGACATATACATCGATGCGCCGTGCGACAGGAACAGGATCCACGTCACGATGAACGGAGCCGCCCCGGACAACTCGCATATCAAGTGCAGGACGAATCTGATGGTCGACAGGAAGGAGGTGATGAATCTCATAAACATCCTGAAGAGGGACAGCGGACTCCAGTACTGCGAATCGAACCCGATCCTCGAGACGGACATAAAGATGCATGATGCCAGGGCCACGGTGGTCGGGTATCCGATGAGTCCCAACGGCGATGCCGTCTCGATAAGGAAGCACTCCGTGAGGCCATGGACACTCACCAGACTGATAGCGAACGGCACGATGGACCCGAGGGTCGCAGGCATGCTCTCTTTTCTTGTCGACAACAGGTCGACGTTCCTGATATGCGGTGCGAGAGGAGCGGGCAAGAGTTCGCTGCTGTCCTCTCTGATGTTCGAATTCCCGCTCTCGCAAAGGATACTCACGATCGAGGACACGATGGAATTACCGACTGCCAGGATGAGGAGGATGGGATACAAGGTACAATCCATGCTCATAGACAACAGGATGAGCGGAGACAGTCTGTCCAGAGCGGATGAGGCGCTGAGGGTGTCGCTGAGGATGGGGGAGTCGGCCATCATCCTCGGAGAGGTGAGGGGAGAAGAGGCCAGGACGATGTATCAGAGCATGAGGACGGGAAGGGCGGGAAGTTCGATAATGGGGACGATACACGGAGACTCGGCCAGATCTGTGTATGAGAGGGTTGTCCATGATATGAACATACCTCCGGAGGCGTTCATGGCCACGGACATACTGGTCACGCTGGGTACAGTCAGGGACAGGAGGACCGGCAATCAGATCCGAAAGGTCAACGAGGTGGTCGCGACCACGGACACGGCCGGGGAGTTCACGGATATCTCCGATAGCTCACTGCTCTTCTCGTCGCCTGTGATGAGGCGTGTCATCTCATCGTCCCAGATGAGCAAATCCGACATCTCCAAAGAGATCAGGGCCAGAGCGGTGATAAGGTCGTTCCTCGCAGACGCGGGAAAGACATACGGCGAAGAATACCACGGCCCCGAGTGGATAGGGATAGCCAACGATCATGTCTCAAGATCCCAGGGAAAGACCGCAGAGGACATTCTGACATCTTTCAAATCGAAATTCGGCAGTCTCACAGGGATAGGTGTATGACATGGTCCGTGAGATAAAGAACCCGAACGCATTGATAAACGAAGGTCCGACGGTGATCGGTATGATGTCCACGGTGATAGAAGGGGGAGGCTCCATCGATACGGCGGTGAGGGATATCGCGGACAACGGACCCGAAATATCTGCCGGATTATTCAGGGATATCGTCGTGAAAGCGGATACCAGACAGATACTGGGCATATCCGACGGACTCTCCGAGATGCTTTTGAGGATTCCATACGAGGCCACTGCATACAGGAGAGCATTGCATATGGCGGCGGCGGCATCGGCATCGTCCGACCCGTCGGAGAAAGAGAGGATGCTGGCCAGCGCATCCGAGATATCCCTCAGCGGTCTGAAGGAGATCGGGGAGAATTACAGCGCATCCCTGAACATCCCATGCATGCTGATATTCGGTCTGGGCATAATGGTCCCGATGGTCCTCATGTCCATACTTCCGATGCTCAGCATCGGCGGCATATTCGGCAATTCCCCGATAGGTACGGGCCCCATAACCATAGTAACGCTGGTACTGATACCGGCTGTGATATTGTCCGTTATAATATCGGTGAAGGAGAAGAATCCTTTCGCGGTATCCCCGCATAAAATGGATATCCGGTATGTCTGTCAGGCGGCACTGATGATACCGCTCTTCGGTGCGTTCATTATGATATCAGGCGATATCCAGATCTCCGTGGTCGCCGCTGCTGCAATCACGGGTGCGGTGTCCCTTGCGACGGTGATGCCTTATGTCAACCGGGAAAAAATAAGAGAGAAACGGGAATCGATACTTCAGGATTCGGTGTTCGAACTGGGCAACCGCCTGATCGCCGGGGAGAATTATGAGACCGCTGTCGTGGCGGCCGTGAGTTCAAAACCGGAATGTTCCGGGATCTCAGAAGATGTATCGGCCAGATTGAGGATGTGCAGAGGCGATGTATGCTCCGCGATAGGCGGTTCCGTAGGGAAGGTATCAACAAGGATATCGGATGTCCTCTGCGACGTCTATCGATGCTCAATGAGAGATACCAGGGACGCCGGCAGACTCGCGGTGTCGGTCGGCAGACAGCTTCAGGACCAGGATGCTGTCAGGAAAGGGATAAGAACAAAATTGAAAAGCATGACGGACATGATGGTCGGAACCGCATCGGTGTTCGCGCCGCTTGTCCTGGGGATGAGCGTGACCATGCTCGGTCCGATATCCGAAGTCATGGACGGTGCGGACCTGAGCGGCATATCCGCGATACTGTCCGTATACCTGATCGAACTGTGCATGCTGATCTCGGTGCTCACATCAATGCTGAGCGGCAAGACCGATGTGAGGGATGTCATGTACAGAATGGGATTAATGCTTCCGGCATCGATGATAATGTTCACTCTGTGCTCGGTCATAAGTCTCTGAGAATCAAGGATTTATACAGAAAGGCCAATCCTTCAGCATGGAAAGATCCACCGCAGGCAGGTCGATGATGTTCTTTCTGTCGGTATATCTGGTACTCATGATCCTGCTGCCTCTCCTCTATCCGTACGGATCGTTCACCGGTTTGGACGGGCGTGCCGGTGTGATCGAGAACTGGGAGGGTCTTTCTCATGCGGACCCGGTAACGAGACTCATCTACCTCATGGGAGATCTGTTCTGCCATCAGGAGGAGTCGAGGTCGTTCATCATCAACGGGTCTCAGATGGCGTTCTGTCAAAGAGATGTGTCGATCGTGACAGGAGTCATACTGGGGCTTGCGGTGACGGATGAATCAATCGGAAAGGTCTATGCGGGAAACAGGATGGTGCTCATCGCAGGAGCATTGATGATATTGCTGACCGCCGTCGAGTGGGGAGCAGAGTATGTATCCGGACATGACCTCCTTGCCGCAAGGGTCGCCACGGGAGTGCTGGCCGGCGTGGGTATCGCATCGGTCGTTCAATATGCCGTCACGAAGCAATATGAAAAGATAATGGGGTTTGAATGAAAGGGTTTTCAGTCGCACTTCGTCCATCCGCATGACTTGCAGATGTTGCATCCTCCCTGGAACTGCAGTTCGTCGCCGCATTTCGGGCACGGGTTGGCCGCGGGTTTGGTCTTGGAGGCATTCTCTTCTTCCTTCTCGGCCTCGAAGGTTATACCCTTCACTTCCCTCTGCATCTCCTTTTGCATATCGAGAAGCGCCCATCCGACCGCCATGGGACAGCATGAGCCTTTGCTGGTGTCTCTCTTCGTGAATGTCCTCACCACGTATGAGGGGCATGAACCGCAACTCCTGAGCTGGTCCACTATGGAATTTATATCACACCCGCTCCTTGCGGCAAGAGATATCATCCTGGACAGACCGATCATGAAGTTGTTGCATCCGCCGGTGGAACCTTTGTTGAGGTATGCTTCCAGCAGTTCTCCGCTGTGAGGATCGAAGAATGCGGTGCAGTGCAGGCTTCCGCAGCCCGTCATGAGTTTCCTCTTCTTACCGACGACATCGTCGGCGACATTCTCGACGAATCCCCTCTTCGTGCGCTTCCCGTTATCCGCCTCTTCCTCCGCGGGGGACGTGTTCTCCTTCGCAGAGAGTATCCCGAGGCGTTTGCAGCCATCCCTGAACACGGTGACGCCCTTGCAGCCTATCTGCCAGGCGTACATGTAGAGGTCGTAGACCTCGGTCTCCGGGAAATCCTTGGGAAGATTCACCGTAGAACTGATGGATGCATCGATATGCATCTGCCAGGTACCCTGTAGGTTAAGACGCTGTTTGTAATCGAGATTCTGGGCGGTCACGAAGAATCTCGGGAGGTCCTTCTCATCATTTATCCCGTGTTTGTCCATGTATTCTTTGACAACCGGGGTGTACACCTTGTAATACTCGTCATGGTCCGAGAGGGAGACGGTCCTCCGCTCATACCAGTTGGCGAATATCGGTTCTATTCCGCCCGATATGCCGATCATGGTAGACAGCGTACCGGTCGGAGCTATGGTCAGCAGCTGGGAGTTCCTGATGCCGTATTTTTTCACGATCTCCCTTGTGCTTTCGGTCGTATTCTCTAAAAAATACTGCGACCGCATGAGAAGATCGATATCGCACTTGGGGAACTTCCCTTTCTCCTTTGCGAGCACAGCGGATTCCTGTATGGCGGTGTCCGCCATCACGAAGCCGATTCTGTGACAGAAGTCCATGGCTTCCTTTGTCCCGTATTCCAGTTCGAGTTTGATCAGCATATCGGCCAGTCCCATGATCCCCAGGCCGATCTGCCTCCAGTCCCTGACGGAGTCCCTCTGCTCCTGCAGCGGATGTAGCGGCAGCCCTTCGTCCAGAACATCGTTCAGACCCCTTACGCAGATCCGTACCGTCTTACGGAAATCATCCTCATCGAACTTCCCGTCATTAACGAAAGCGGCCATGTTTATGCTGCCGAGAAGGCAGCTCCCTCCGGCGGGGAGGGGTTCCTCGGCGCAGGGGTTGGTCCCCGCATAGTGATAGTCGGGGAACTCGCTGAGGAGATTCCACGACTCGATCCTGTCCCAATAAAGACATCCCGGTTCCCCGAAATCCCAATTGGCATAACAGAGTTTTTTGAAGAACTCGTATGCGTTCAGATTCTTCACCACGGCATCCTTGGTCTCGGGACGGTGGAATCTTTGGACGAAATTCTCCTTGTTCCTCACACATTCCATGAACTCGCCCGTCACCCTTATCGACATGTTGGCCTTGGTGACTCTGTCTATGTCCGTTTTGACGTACATGAACTCTTCGAGATCGGGGTGTTCGCACGAGAGGGACAGCATGAGCGCACCTCTCCTTCCATGCTGTCCGATCAGACCCGTGACCATCGAGTACAGGTCTGTGAACGAAACGGCCCCTGATGTTTCCGATGCCGTGTTGTTGATCTTCGCACCGCGCGGGGCAAGTTTGGAGAGATCTATTCCGACTCCTCCCCCGTAACTGAATGTTCTTGCGAGTTTCCCCGCACACTCAAAGATGGACTCGATGGAATCCTCTGGGGGAGTTACCACATAACAGTTTGACAGGGTTATCTTAAGTCCCGTCTTATGCAGCCCGCGGTTTGCCAATATCCTTCCGCCGAAGAGGAATTTCTTCTCTTTGATCATCTCCCTGATCTCCGCGTCCCCTTCACTGACACGGTCCAGCCATTGGTCGAAAGTCTCCCCGTTGTAACAGTACTTTTTCTGCCAGATATCTATGCCTAATTGGTTATCTTCGCCTAACCATTCTTCAACTTCCATACGGTTACTCTCCCCTCTTGCGGGGGGATTGTCTTCAGTGTAATTAAACCTGCGAAAGTTGGATGCCGCATTGTTCATTAGAGTAAAGATATTTGTCAGCAGGCTTCCTGCATAGGCGGAGCGCCACGGTTCTGAAAAGAATTTTGTGCACATCTGAAGATGAGCTATATCTCCCATTATCACTTTCGTACCGTATATTGTGGGAATCGACTGTCGACAATATTATCCATCCTACCTCTGACCGTTGAATTGACGGTTTCCACAGATGTTTTCAGAAAATATGCTTTGGCATATTTTTTCAAATCCCAAAATGAAACCGGTGCGAAATCGGGAGATGTATAGCATCGGATAAGTTGCTCGGTTTAAACTCATGCCGATAAGTACCAGTGTTAGAGTTTTATATCAATATATTAATTGGCGACTGTGCGGGGGAAGATGCAAATTGCCATTCATTAAAGAAAGAAGGATGGGAGTTATTACTCTGGGCATTTCGTGGATCATTGTTCCAGTGATTGCGATATTGATGATAAATTCAGTTTATTCGGTTGCAGATGTTATCATTGCGATTATCATCAGTATGGTGTTCCACATCATCGGAGTCGTTTATTATTCAGGTTATATGGAAGTTATTTATGGATTTAAAACAATGGACTCAAAATATAG
>JAITTK010000036.1 GCA_031287135.1 Candidatus Methanoplasma reticulitermitis | reverse complement strand
AACCACAGTCCTTGTCGGGTCCTGATGCGCCGCATTCCATTGCGACCATCGTCCTTGCTGCGGATATCGCTCTCGTCACTGCTGAGAAAGTCTTCTGGACATCCTGGTCGAGGAGACCTCCCGCCATGAACATGGACACGTTCGCTCCGGAACAGTTGGTGTCTCCGCCTGCTACGGTCTTGTTCTTCTTCGCGATGTTCACGAACTCGGACCATACATACTCCATGTCTATGGATCCGAGGTAACCGACACCGTAAAGGAATGCGGTTATGTCACCGTTCGTGACTGCGTAGTCAGCGAGTTCTTTTCCTCCCATTGTCTCACAAGAGAGGACATCTGCACCGTTCTCACATGCGATCTCGGCGCACTTGAAGAGTGCTTCGGGATATGCGTGCTTTCCTTTTGCACCGGTGCGGAGACCTTCCTCTGCCTCACGCTGGTCGGGGATCGTGTGCCTTACGGCGCAGTTCACTCCGTACTCGTTGTTGAACTTCTCACAGATCTCTTTCTGTCCCTCGACGACGCCTGATGCCATTTTGGGGTTACCCATCTGCGAGACCCATTCCGTCTCAAGCTGCACATCCGGGAATCCGAGTGTGACCGCTCTGTTCAGAACATCCTTTGAGATGTAGTCGACGTATTCTTTCTTCAACCTTGCCGCGTCCTTTTCCGATCCGGGCCTGGGTGCGTAGTTGAGTTCAGGTATGACTCTTCCGGCCCCTACTTTTATACCGAATCCGTATGAGACAGGTGATTTCGATGTTCCGAAGACCATCTCGTCAGCATTTGAATATGCCATCTTTGTGTATCTTGTTGCTGCCATGTTTAAGCACCTCCGACGATGTTCTCCCACTCAGCCCTGATCTTTCTCCAGTCGTAACCGGCTTTGATCTTGTCAGCTATCGGGGGTGTCTGCGGAGCTTTCTCCGAGTATATTCCGAGGTCGAATGATTCGGCGAAGTCCCTGTTCACTGCACCGCCTGCAGCCATGAAGGGTACGCTTATTCCTTTCGAGACGAGCTTCTCGGCCGCCCTGGGGAACGCTGTCATCGTTGTTGTCATGAGTGCCGTTCCGGTGACGAGCATCGGTTTGGACTTAACGACCTCTGCTACGACGTCGTCAACAGCAACATCCTTTCCCATGTCTATGATCGAGTATCCGGAGGACCTCATCATGACGGCTGCGATGTTCTTTCCGATGTCGTGGGGGTCTCCCTCGGCTGCGTGCATGACGACAACTCCCTTCGTCGTCCTTCCGCCGGGAATCTGTTTCTCGGCTATTGCGATTCCGATCTCCATGGTCTTTGCCGCCATCATTATCTCGGGGAGATAATAGATGTGGTCTGCATACAACTTTGCAACTACTTCCATTCCCACTACAAGACCATCGTTGATTATCTCGAGCGGTTTCTTCGTTTTGAGTGCCTCTGTCGTAGCCGGGCCCACATCCTTGAATTTCATCCAAACGACTGTCTCTGCTACTTTCTTAAGCACAGGATCCTTGGGCAGCATCTTTGCGGCGATGGCTTCCGGGGAAGCCTCGTTCTGTGCATCAATGTCGTACCTCTTGAGGATCTTTGCGTAGTCTACTCCTTTATGACTAACCATAATTTTTCCTCCTTATCGTGCTAGTCGGTTATCCGACTTACACTGTAGAAGACATCTTCTGAAAACTATATAACCCATCTTGTGGACGGATGTTACATCCATTAATATAAACCATTAGAGAATGATTAAATATTCGGTATCGAAAAACATGAGAACTCGACTATACAATCCGTAATCCCCGATGGTGCGCTAAGTTGCCTATATAAAGTTATTGTTCTAAATATAAAAAAATTTGCTCACAGCCTGTAATGCCTCTGTTTCCCGCCTTGTCGCATGAAGACGCGAGACGACCCGCAGGATACGGCAAAAATGCAGAAACATTGTTCTGAACAATTTGAGCGGATGCCCAAAAGATTAGAAAAATCAAAAGGGTTTTGGTCCTGAAGGAAAAATTCCAAGATCTTACTTCTTCTTGTCCTTCTTGTCCTTGGGGGCTTCCGCTTTCTTTGCGGGGGCCGCCTTTTTGTCCTCTTTCTTCGCACAGCATGCCATTGTGTATCACCTCTTTCGGGGCAGACAGTATATATTAAATCAAAGATATTAAATGATGCATCAGCGTCTCTTTTTGAGGCCCGTGGCGTGTTCATACGTAATGGTCATGAATCACCGCGTTGACCGACATCGACTGCGGACGCGGGAACCCGCATTCCGCACTTTGATTTGTTCAACCATACCGCGCGGAACCTGACAGAGACGAAAGGAATCGGGATAATCGGGACCCAATGGCGGAATCCGGTGTATGATGGGAATGTAGCGGGGTACAATCACGATCTTGAATATCCATAACAACTATCAACGAATTTTCCCGGTATCTTGGGATTCGACGCGAAATGTATGTGTGTGTATCCGGCCAGCGTGCTTCCGGACATCATGCCGTCCTTTCCGTTCTCTATCCCCTTCCCTCTGCTGAGATCGAAGGCGTACTCGGTCGATCCGATCGGGTCCGTGACCGAATAATGGAACTCGTGCCCTCTGACCGTCCATCCCTTCTCGCATATCACATTTTCCGCACGGGCGGTCATCTCCACGTACCCGAGAGTCCTCTTTTTGTCATTCATGACGGATTCCGCATCCAGGACCCCGCACATCTCATGCACTTTCCCTTCCATGTCACTGACGTGTCCGGATAGATACATCAGACCGCCGCACTCCGCATATATCGGCATGCCGTCCTCCGAGGCCTTCCTGACCGCGGACCTCATCTTCCGATTATCCTCGAGTTCGGCAGAGAACATCTCCGGGTATCCTCCGCCGAAATACAGGCCGTCGACGTCCGGGAGGCTACCCTCGATCGGCGAGAACGGTACTATCTCGGCACCGGCCTCCGCCAATGATTCCAGATTGTGAACATAGTAGAAATTGAAGGCTTTGTCCCTGGCAACCCCTATGCGTACCCTCTTGTTTTCCGAGACGGGGGTACTGTCGTATTCATTGCGGATGGGGGGTGCGGACCTCGCAATATCCACTATCTTGTCTAAATCCACACATGCCTCCACATGCTCTGCTATCGCATCGTATCTTCCGCGGTCATAGTCCTCGGCCGCCGGGACAAGACCGAGATGTCTGCTCTCCAGGGTCATACACTCGTCTCTGAACACCCCGCCGAGGCACGGTATGTCCCTGAGTGAGCCCTCCAGCATTTTCAGATGCTTGTGGCTCCCGACCCTGTTGAATATTACCCCCGCTAT
>JAITTK010000058.1 GCA_031287135.1 Candidatus Methanoplasma reticulitermitis | reverse complement strand
TGCGACAGCACTTTTGCCGGCTGTCCGCACTCCCCGCATGTTATCTTCCCGTCCGGGTCATCCACTGTCACCTTCGTGACGTGGCCGGAACCGCATTCCGTCTCCACCCGGTATTTATTCAGCGACTCCGAGAGAAGAAGTATGTCCACCGCCCCGGCCTCCGTGGCCATCCTGACCTGCTCCTCCCCGTAGGCGGACAGACCTCCATCAGGCTTCCTGATCTCCCTGAAGAGCCTCTGCATATATCCCTTCTCAACGGTCAGCTGCATGTCGGTCAGCGTGTCTTTTGCGGCATCTACCAGCTCTCTGAGTCCGGATTCGTCGGTGTAACCCGTATCGAAAAGCGGGGTTACGACTTTCTTCCTGAGCTCATGGTGGAGGTACTCCTCTTTCACGAAGAAGTCCTTCGTGGCACCGGGGCCTCCGACGATGATCCCCTGCATATCCGGCCTGTTCAGGAAGACTTCTGTTGCGCTGTCGGCGACTTTCTTGTAGAACTCATGGGCCGCGATTTCGATCAGCCTCTCGAAACGTACGGATGACTGACCTCCCTGGTGGTGTTTGCTGGGGACCAACGAATCGAAGTGCTTCAGAACAGTTATCCTGCTTCCGGAAAGCAGACCCAGAGTGGCTTCTTTCCTATCTATGGTGATGAGACCGTACGATTTCTTGTCCAGAAGCATGTCCTTGAGAGGCTCCGTGAAGAATTCGGAATCGCATCTGTAGATGAATGTCGTTATCTCCTCCGGAGGTTCCAGGGTGTATTGTACCATCTTGGTCTGATCCCCGGCACGCGGCACCTCCCCGCAGAATATGACCAGTCCGTTCGGCGGTGCGGTCTTATATGTTCTAAGCCTGGACATTATGGAATCGATGGCACTGGTGACGTTCTTCATCGTCGATTTTGATTTTATGTTGGACGCCTGAGACTGCTCCTCCCTGAGATATGACATTACGTCGAAGATCATCTTCGAATTGGGTACATAGACCGATATCAGCTCTGTTCCTCTGCCTCGGTACGATGTTATCTCCTGCATAGCTTTCTTGAAGTCATATCTTGCTCTGTCCAGAGCGTTAGCGTCACTCATCTGTTCCACCAATAATATTTATCTCAATTGCGCATTCCTATAAAAGTATTGGCGATGATGAAGGAAAAAGTGGTCGTATCTGTCGGCGGGTCCATACTTATACCCGGCAACGGGGATTCTGAATACATAATGAAGCTGGCCGAGATGATCTCGGAGATATCTCCGGACGTCCAGCTGGTGGTAGTCTGCGGAGGCGGCAAGATCGCAAGATACTACACCGTTACCGGGGGAGAGCTCGGCGGCACGACATATCAGCTAGATATGCTCGGGATAGGCGTCACGAGACTCAATGCACAACTTCTTGCGATATCCCTTGGCGATCTTTCCTCGACGGACATACCGCTGTCGGCGGAAGATGCTTCAAAAAGATCCTCGCATGACAATGTCATTGTGATGGGGGGGACCGTACCCGGGCACACCACTGATGCCGTTGCCGCCATGGTCGCGAGGGAGATGCGCGCGGAAAGGATAGTCAATGCAACCTCCGTCGAAGCCGTGTATTCTGACGACCCCCGTCGGAATCCGGATGCCGAAAGGTTCTCGCGGATGACCATAGACGAGCTCAAGACAATCGTCTACACCGAACACGGGGCCGGGAAATCAAGTGTCTTCGACCCCCTCGGCATAAAGATCGCGAAAGAAGAGGGGATCGATATCCTTATCGTTAACGGGAGAGACATTTCGGAACTAAGGAACGCCATATTGGGCAGGGAGATCAAAGGGACCTATGTCAGCTCCCGTTGAGAGGTTCCAAATCGGATGAAGATATCAGCTCGAATCCCGCCGATGACACCAGATCGGATATTCTCCTCTCTTCCGGCTTCTTCAGTGATTTCCTGTGCATATAGACGAGTTTCGTGTCCGAGGCCTCGCAAGCATCCCTGATCATTCTGACCGTGTCCTCATCATCGCTTCCCTCGATATGATAGTTCGGTACCATGTGGCCGAAGTTTATCTTGAATCCCAGTGCGATCTCGGTGAACCTGGGCGCATAATGTCCGCCTGCCACGCCTACGGCCGAATCATATCCATCGGGTTCGATGTCGAGCAGGACCCTCGACAGAATTTCCGCCGCCCTCACGTTCCCCCAATTCCGTTCATCGCTTCCTATCTCAATGAAAAATGTGGGTTTGTCCAGCCACGGACCGTGATGCGTCACCTCGAAGCACACCCTGAAATCACCCAGATCATTATATGCCGATATCCTCCTCAGCGCATCGGTCATCAGAGCCGGACTTGATCTGACCAGGGTCCTCTCCTTTCCTCCGAACTTGTTCTCATGATAATTACCGATCGGATGGACCGTGAGTGCCGCCTCTCCGCTCGCCGCGGAATGTTTTGACATGAAGATCACTTCCCCGACATCAAGTCCGGCATCGTCCGTCCGATTGTCCAGATCCTCGATGCGGATGTGGAGGTCCGGCGTCACCATCATAACGGTGTCCCCGTTCGCGAGGAAACGGTCTTTGCCATAATCCCCGATATCCTCCCATATCCTTTTCCCGAGGAGCCGGTCCCTCATGTTGACGGACGGCATGTCGGCCTCGCTGCAGACCAACAGCCTCTTTTTTCCTGCCATCGTCTGTTCACTATAACGAATATGATATAAATCCCCACCCGATGCATGTGTCGTGTCTATAGAGAACGCAACCATAAGGGAGAGGGCCCTGCTCCACCTTAGGAGATTCCCCGGCATGAATCCGAACGAGATGTT
>JAITTK010000056.1 GCA_031287135.1 Candidatus Methanoplasma reticulitermitis | reverse complement strand
AGACTGATACTCCCCCCCAATCTGTCGGTGGTGGAAATCGAAGCGGGGTCCCCGTTCCATGTGGACCAGGAGGGATGGATATGCAAAGGCGATGAACGCCTGGTGAAAATCCCCGCTTTCATCGGAGAGGTCCCGGTGTCCGTCGAGGGAATATCGTTCACCGAAGCGGAAGGAACGAGGTCCGTGGGGGAGATGTTCTCCATCGATCCCATCATCACCCCGTCTGACGCTTGGAACAAGAACGTGATATGGACATCCTCCGACACTGCGGTAGCGTCCGTATCGGGCTCCGGCAGGATCGCCGCGCTGTCCGCCGGGACGGCGGTCATAACCGCCGTGACCGTCGACGGGAACAAGACGGCGGAATACACCCTGACGGTGGTCGACGTGGCGATCGGCGGTCTGCACCTGGAAGAAGCCTCCGGTACGCTGAGTCTGGGGGAGAAGCTCGTGCTGATACCGAGGATAGAACCCGTCAACACCACCCAGAGGGCGGTTGTGTGGAGCACCGGCGATGAACGCGTCGCGACCGTCACGCAGGACGGCGTGATCGTGGCGGCGGGAGAGGGGACGGCGACGATAACCGTAAGGTCCGTGTCCGATCCCAGTCTATATGATGAATTCTCCGTCACCGTCGGTCCCAAGGCCACCGGCCTGAGCGTGGTCTTCGGAACGGAGAAGGGCGGAATAACCGCGAAACTCAACGGCGCGGACTTCGCATCGGGCGGGACTGTCTCGAGCACCGACGTCCTCATGCTGAGGTACGAGGAGGAGCCCGACTACGAATTCGTGGAATGGGCGGTGTCCCACGGAGGGAGGACAGACTACTACAGCACATACACACTGAGACTCACCGGGATCGCCTCGGACACCGAGATAACGGCGTCCGCCAGGTACTATTCCCTTTCGATATATCCGAAAGGCATTATCGACACGGGAACCCCGGCGAGCACCGATGACCTGCAGATGAACTGGGCGTTCGGCAGCGGGATAGTGGATCCCTCCGCGATGAAGTGGGAAGGGGGCGCCAGCACGCCCCTGATCGTGGGCGACTATGTGTACGTGCGCGTACTGGACAAGATACACAAGCTGGACATCTCTTCGGGGATATCCGTCGCGTCGTGCCCTTCGGTATCGCTGACGGCTTTCTTCCACTTCCTGGAATACTCCCACGGACTGATATTCGACAGCGCCACCCATAAGATATACGACACCGACCTGAACTATGTGAGGGATTTCGATTTCACGACCGCTTTCCCCGGCGGCGAATACACGTACATCACGCACACGATACGCGACAGCGGTGTCGAACACAAGTATCTCGCCAAATACACCGCGGACCTCTCCCAGAGGCTGTGGGATACCAACATAGACGGGATCTATGTGCCGTTTCAGCGGAGCCAGTACGTGTTATTGGACGATTATCTATATTGGATATCCACGGACATCTCCCTGAAGGGAAGCTATCTGCAGCCCGGGGATGTCCGCATGTTCAGTTCCCTCGATACGGCCACCGGGACGATAAGGAACTCCGTCACGCTCACGGGGATCAACGGGTACATGATGGATGACGGGTGGCTGACAACGGACGGCAAGAGGCTGTACATGACAGGTTACACGAGCGGGCTTTTCTCCGATGACGGGGTCCTGAACTCCAAGGTGGCGTATGCGACCGTCGACAAGGGGAGGTTCACCGACGTAGGATACATAGACCTCGGCGTTCCGACACCCGCGACATCGCAGTTCCTGGTCTTCAACGGCCGCGGATACGTGTCCGGCGGTACCAACTTCTACGTCTATGACGTATCCGATAGCGGGTTCGAACTCGCCTATATGATGAAAACCAAGGATAGAACGCACGGCGGGATAGTGATGGACACCAGCCATGTCGGTTCCGACGGCAATGTCTACATCTACATAGTGCCGTATACGGGCTCCTCCGGCAGTCTCATCATCCTTTCCGACCGCCCCGGACAGACGGAGGGGAAGGAAAGGGTGTACAAGGGCCTGATAATGGACACGTATAGTTCCCAAGCCGTCAGAGCGGGACCGGATGGGCAGCTCATATGGTACAACGATTCCGGTCTGGTGTACTGCGTGGGTATGGCGAGGGATTCCGGAAGGGATTACGGTTTCTTCGTGAACTGCGGCGATGAGGGAACATGGGTGACCGCATCCGGGAACAATCCGATAGAGGCCCTGAAATCGGTCGGAGACCTCGGGATCGTATGGAACGGCGACACGCCGACACTCGGCGGTATGGACCTCGGGCTGTACCACTGGACGGATCTGACCGACAGGTGGGGCCCCGCCTCCGGTGAAAATGACTACAGGAGATTCTCGACATGGATCGTCTCCGAGGAGCGCCCTTCCGCGGACCGGATATGGTACCGCGCGAACGGGGAGGCCTTTTCGGGATACACCTTACTCGATATGGAGTCCGCGGGGATCCCGTCGGGAACGGAGTTCACGTCGGCAGCGCCCGCGGGCGTGACGGGGATAACGCTGAGCGATGAAGCCGTCTATCTCATCATGAACGGGAGGATGCAGCTGACCGCGGCGGCCTATCCCTCCGCGGGAACGGAATCCCGCATCGTATGGTCTTCGGACGATACCGCGGTCGCCACCGTCGACCAGAACGGCAACGTAAGGGCCGCGGGAAGCGGTTGGACCTCGATAAAAGCGGCCTCGTATTCGGACCGGACGGTCTTTGCGGTATGCTACGTGACCGTGGCGGAGACGGATGCCGAGGTCCCGGTGAACGGGCTGACGATAGACAGCGGACAGATCTACATGCGTGTGGACGATACCGGCAGGATATCCGCGATCATAACACCGGACGACGCGACGGACAAGAGTGTCACGTACTCGTCCAGCGATCCGGACACGGTGGAAGTGGATTCCGAGGGCAACATCATCGCCCTGAGGGTCGGCACGGCGACCGTGACCGTGACGTCCGTTTGGGACCCCTTCATGAAAGCGGAATGCATAGTGACCGTGATAGGATTCCAGAACAGTGTCACCGGCATCTCCCTGGACCGCAGCGGCATCTCCCTGGACGTCGGAGGGGTCGGCAGGCTCACGGCCACCGTCTCCCCGTCTGACGCGTCAAACAGGGATGTCGTCTGGAGCTCCAGCGACACCTCCGTCGCCGTGGTCGACGCCGGCGGGAACGTCGTGGCGGTCTCACCGGGAACGGCGGTCATATTCGCCGTGACCGCGGACGGCGGCAGAACAGCGACCTGCATCGTAACGGTCGCCGGGTCGGGGTCCGGGGAGACGGGAGGCATGCTGCAGATGAACCAGACCGCGCTGACGATGAAGCCCGGGGATACGACGGTGCTCATAGCATCCGTCGGCTCCGGCGGCATGAACGGCAGGACCGTGACATGGGCGTCGAACAACACGGCCGTAGCATCCGTCGGCTCCGGCGGGAACGTCACCGCCACAGGCGGGGGGGTGGCCGTCATAACGGCATCGCTCGTCTCCGCGGACAGGGAGATACTCTCCTCGGCCGTGTGCGTGGTGACCGTGGAGGCCGGGTCCGGGAACGGCACCGGGAACACGTCTGCCGTCATGACGGAGATAGTCAACGGGATCGACGGACACAGGTCCGAGACCACCGTCCAGGCCCAGATACACGGTGCCAATGCCCGTATATCCTCCGAGAACGTGGAGGCGATCGTCGGGCAGATACTGGATGCGAGGGGGTCGAACGGGGACCTGCCCGCGACGGTCATCGTGGACATCGGCTCCGCCAGGTCCCTGAGCATACCCTCCCCGTCGGAGATAGCCGCTTCGGGAGCCGATCTGAGGATCGTGTCGCAGACGGGTACCGTGGATATACCGAACAGCGTGCTCAGGAGCATGCTGTCCGGGAAGACAGGGGACCTGACCCTGAAGTTCGGCAGCGTGGACAGGAACGAGCTCATGAGGGACCACAGGGACCTTCTCGGCCGTGACGACACGGTGTTCGAGGTCTCGGCGTACGTGGGAAGCACGAAGCTGAACCTGCTTGGAGGGAACGTGAAGGTACAGTTACTGTACTCCGTACCCGGCGGGGCCGGCATCGACGACCTGCACCTATGGCACCTCAGGGACGACGGTACCGTCGAGGAGACCGTGTTCACGTACAGGGACGGATGCATGGTGCTGTCCACAGACCACTTCTCCTACTTCGCAGTGGGATACACCGAGAGCTCCGTCGGCGGCATGGACATGACCGTGATCGCACTGATCGCGATCGCATCCCTGCTCGCGGCGGCCCTGGCGTTCGCGTTATGGAGGTCGCACTCGCCGAGATCGAGAGACTGATCCGGATGACTCCGACACCGTGCGGGGAATCAAACCTTTTAACCAAACCATTTTCGTGATGACCTGAAACAGAGAAAGGAAAACAAATACAACGGGAGGGAGTTCGATGAAAAAAAACAATAAAACGGTTGCGATGATATTCGCGATACTGGTCGTTTCGACCGGGGCGCTGGTGTTCGCATCCGACGACAGCGACGCCGCATCGTACGGGGTGAACGTCTTCACTCCGGACGGCGTCCGGCACACGGGAACGGGATCGGACCTCAGAGGGGCCGTAACCAGTGTCACCGGCGGAGATCTGGTGATAGATGCGGCCGGTACGATAATATCATACAAAGGCCAAACGGCCCCGGATGGAAAGTCGTGGGTGCTTTTCAAATGGGTTCCGATGTCCGACTGGGTGGCGGTGATCTTCAACAGCGGTGGCAACGCCACGCTGGAGAACGGCACATCGTACGCCATCCATCTGTCCGACAAAACCACCGTCGGCGGGAAGACCGAATACAGTCAGCCGGGTTTCAAACCCACCGCGACCGCGTACTTCTTCATAAAGTTCACAGAACAGTACGACACACCGTACACGTCGAACCTCCTGACGGAGAAGCAGAGGAGGGATGGATTCTGGATATCCGGGGAGGGCAGCGACGCCGCCGATGCATTCTACAGCGCATGCCAGACGTACAGGTTCGAATTGAACATGAACATGGGCAACGGGGCGAACGGGAACCCATCCAATATGAAGGGGTGGCTCGGCAGCTTCATGAAGATGGGCGACCAGGCCCTGCCGAACGGCCTGTGGACGTATTGGAGCCAGTTCAAGTGGGACGGCAGCGGCTGGATCTTCAACCAGAGCGCGCTGGGGTTCTTCGATCCCGGAGTGACCCCGTATTTCGCCATCGTCAGACAGACGACGACCGAGGACAACGCGACCTCCGGTTTGACGTTCAACCCGACCGCCATAACGATCAACCCGCTCTCCCCCGGCTCGGTATGGGACGGGGAACCGGGCGGCAACGGGAGCGGACAGGGCACTGACATCAAACCGACCGGAATAACACTGGACAACTACAGCCTATCGTTCTTCGAGAACGGCAGCAGTCAGAAGCTGACCGCGACGATCACGCCGTCCGACGCGACCAACAAGAAAGCGGCATGGTCCTCCAGCAACACATCCGTGGCCACCGTGGACCAGAACGGCAACGTCAAACCGGTAGGCAGCGGGAATGCGGTGATAACGGCAACGGCCGACGGCGACAGCACAAAGACGGCCATATGCTCGGTATCCGTCAAGAAACAGTCCTCCTCCGGCCAGTTGGAATTGGCATCCCCGTCCGTAAGCGTGGAGATCGGGAAATCGGTTCAGCTGACGGCGAACAAGGCGGTAACGTCCTGGAGTTCATCGGACCCGAGCGTGGCCAAAATAGATTCCGTCGGGAAGGTCACCGGTATCAAGACGGGGACGGTCACAATCACCGCGGGTTCGTCCTCGGGGAGCGCCACATGCATAGTGACCGTGAGGGCGGCGGGTTCGTTGCCCGACCCGGTCCCCGTCTTCGGCTCCGATACGGAGAGTCTGGTCATCATATCGGACCTGCCCTCCGTGGTGAAAACAGGCAGCGACATAACCCTCATGACATCGCAGGGAAGGATAGAGATGCCGGGCAGCGTCCTTTCGGGCATGGACGGCGACGACCTGAGGCTGGAGATGGCTGCGGTGGGGCATGGGTCCCTCAATGACGCGCAGAAGGGGAATGTGAGGGAAGGGGACGTTGTCGTCGATATAAGGGCCGAATCATCCGGGTCCGGCATAGACCGGCTCGGAGGGGCGGTCACCGTATACCTGAACTACGCGATCCCGAGGGATGCCTCGGTCCGTGACCTGTCCGTCTGGTATCTGAAGGACGACGGCACGAAGGAGAGTGTGGACTTCACATACAGCCACTCGGACAAGTTCATCGCGTTCGAGACGGAGCACTTCTCCCTGTTCGGGATAAGCACGGAAGCCCCGTCGGACGGCGGAGGCAGCTCGATGGCCGTATTAATCGCCGTCCTGGTCTGCGCTCTGGCGGCAGCTGCCGCTGGTGTCTTCCTGTGGAGGAGGAAGTCGTCCGCGAACGTCCGGTGAATCTCCGGATCTTCCAAAACCTCTTGAAAACCTCTTGAAAATCTTTTTTCTTACAGGAAAACGATATCGCATACGGAGACGCGCAAGATGAAAGGATACTGCTGCATGGGGGTGCTGCTGCTGGCACTGTGTTCGCTGGTACTGATGCCGGGGAGCGCGGACGGAGCCGATCTGTACGATTCTCCATTCGGAGAATACGGGTATAGGACCCACGGCTCCGGTTCCTCCGGGGACCCTTACTGGTCCGAGATATTGTCCTTCGATGCCTCGGAGGCATACGTCGAGGTCCAGTCCGCACTGGAAGGCTATCCGATGACGGAGATAACCGGGGGTTCCTTCGGAATGTGCCGGGGCATGACCGACCTCGTGCTGCCCAAGACACTCGAAAGGGTGGGCGCCGGAGCGTTCGCGGATTGCGTCACCCTCGAAAGGATATACTTCCTCGGCGACAGACCGGATATCGGATCGGATGCGATACCGGGAGACGTTGAGGTATACCGCCTTCAGGGGACGAGGGGATGGGGGCCCGAAGCGGAGGTCCTGCCCCTTTACATCCGCAGCGGGGACGGCGGCTCGTTCTCGTACTATGTTCTGAACGGCGGTGCGGCGGTGCACGCCCTCGTCACGGGCACGGACATCATCATCCCGCAGTCCGTTCCGGCGGACGGTACGGCCGTCCGGGTGACAACGATAGGCGACGAGGCGTTCAGAAACTCGAAGATAACATCCGTTAACATCCCGGATACGGTTACGAGGATCGGGGTGAGGGCCTTCTACGGCTGTCACGAACTGATGACGGCGGAGCTCCCGCCCTCGCTTATGACGGTATGCGACGAGGCGTTCAGGGAATGCGGGAAACTCGGAAACGTCGATCTGCATGATGCCGTTTTCATAGGGTTCGAAGCATTCAGGATGTGCTATTCGTTCACAGATGTCATAATCCCCGATTCGGTGAGCGTGATGAAGTGCGGGGCTTTCAGGGTCTGCTACTCCATGGAGTCGCTGACCATAGGTTCCGGAATAACTGACATCCCCGACTCGGCTTTCGATTACTGCCAATCCCTGAAGAACGTCGATATAAGGGGGAAGGTGAAGAGCGTCGGGAAGAACGCGTTCTTCAACGCGGTGAACTTCATGCCCGCTCTGGAGAGGATATCCCTGCCGGATGTCGAGATCATAGGGGACAGCGCGTTCTACGGCTGCATCAATCTCACGGATGTCGTCGTAGGCGGCGACCTGAGGGAGATCGGACCGTATGCCTTCTATGACTGCCGCAGCCTGTCCCCGCTCAGTCTCCCGGCCTCGCTGGAGAAGGTGGGGGACATGGCGTTCTGCAATGACAGGAATCTGAGCGACATCTATTTCGCGGGAAAGATGCCGGAATTCGGCAGGGATGTCTTCGCCGGTACGGACACGACCGTCCATTGCACAGAGAAGAATGTAAAATCCTGGGCGGGATTCGAAGGCCGTCTGGCCGTGGAATCGGACGGCGGCCCCGACTATGCGGTGCCTGCCGTTATCATCGCCGTGCTGATACTTGTTGCGGCGGGCGCGTTCGCGGTGATGAGATCGGGATCGAAAGGCGGATCCGGATGAGCGGCCATATGCGGCGCATGATGACGGGATCCGCCCACGGAAGTCCGGGGGGTGCCCTCACGGCTGAAACAACCCCAAGAGTAATATACCGGACTATCATACAGTAAATTGGTTGGATGATATATCCATGGTGATTATGATGAACGGGGAACATGTTGGGCCCGCATCGGCCGCAGCCGGTAACGCCTCGGAATACGATGAGGGACGCTCGGCCGGATACGGAGTCGGGAGCGATGCGGCGTCCAATGATGTCTGCAGTTCCGGTTATACCGACGGCCCGGATCATGCATCGGCCGACTATTGGTTCTACATAGATTACGGCGGATCCCCGGACGGCGCAGCGGGATGGATAAGCTCAAGGTCTGACACCGCCCTCGGCGCACTGAAAGCGGCACTGGACGGTGCCGGGGTCCGATACAGGATATCCTCATGCGGGATCATATCGGACATCGGCGGCATAACGGGCACGTCTCCGGCTGTGGACCCTGAGACCGCAGTTCTCTCTGGGCGCGGATGGTATTTCTGGTCCTGGTCCACGGACACTCCGTGCGCCGGCAGATGGGTGAGGTCGGAAGGTTACATGAATCAGACAGCCGGGACGTTCTTCTACATAGCGTTCGCCGACTGGGAGTGGGACATGATAAGCCCCGGCCCCGTGATATTGACCGGCCCCGATGCGGGAACGGCATGGATGGACGGCGGTCCGTTCTCCGCGTGATGTTTTATTCCGTCTGTGAGTTATGGTCCGGTATCATATCATCCTCATCGCGTCATGAACGTGGGCGACGAATATGTCCCTGAACTCCCTGTATTCGCCCAGTCCCTTCATGATACATCGCACTTTGCAGCCGTGGCTTTCCATGACGGACTTCAGCGAGCCTTCGTCATCGCCGGCCATGTCGTTCTCGGCATGGTCCCCGGCGACCAGCATGAACGGGAACAGGACCGCGTCCCTGTAATCCTTCCCGTCCATCAGACGGACCGTGTCCTCGAAATCCGGGAACCCCTCCACCGTCGTGACGTACACATCGGGGAATCCGGAGAGGAGGAGTTCCAGATACAGCTGGCTGTAAGATGAGTTGGCGTAATGTTCGGACCCGTGCCCCATCAGGACCACTGCGGTCCCCGTCTCCCTTCCCGCCTCTTTCAGTACCGTCGACGCAATCGCGCTTACCGCGTTCACATAGTCCTCTGCGGAAGTCAGCAGCGGTCTGCCCACCGACAGGGAGTCGAACCTGTCCCGGTACTCGGATACCGCTCTGATCATGTCATCGTATTCCATACCGTTCATTATGTGCGTCGGCTGCACGACCGCTGTCCTGATACCGTCGGAGATCAGCCTCTCCATGGCATCCGTGATATGATCCACTCTCTCTCCGTCCCGCCGCAGGAGTTTCTTTATCACCATTCTGCTGGTGAACGCGCGCCTGACCTCCCAGTCCGGATACTCTTTGGCTATCTGATCCTCTATCGCTCCTATCGTCCTCGCACGGGTCTCGTTGTAGCTGGTGCCGAAGCTTACCACAAGTATCGCCCTGCCGCATGATGCCGTCTGCATGTATTGGACATATATGCCAACATAGATAACACCGACGGGCCGCCCCGCAGCCCGGAACCCCTGGCAGCGGCCGGTCGGGAATGAGACATCGTGTACGGAATGACGTATCATATCACCGGACGGATTCCAGTCCGCGGTACTCGCGATATCCGGTATTAGCCGGCTGCGGCCCCATCATGACAGCTCTGACCGATTAATGCGTGTGTGTTTCAGAGCCGCCCGGGAACATGACGGCAAAATATATCGCCGCTCGTGGCCAGAGGATTGAATGATCAATATGCTAATCCCCTGTAAGGCCGATTTACCGTCAAAGAAGGGGCATCCGGACAGAACGGAAACGGTTTCATCTCCATACGTTTTTCTTCATCTTTATCAGGATAAGCACGAAAATGGGACATCCCACCAGCGCACATATGACACCTACCGGGAGCCCCAGGTCCCCGGACACCTTGGCGACTGTGTCGGCGCACAGCAGGAACAGCGCACCGAATGCTGACGATGCTGGTATGAGGTACTTGCTCTCGGATCCGACGAACACCCTCGCGATGTGCGGCCCAACCAGCCCGATGAATCCTATCGTGCCCGTGAAACTTACCGCCGTCGCGGTCATGATCGCCACGATGACCATTCCGGTGAGCATGATCCTCTTCGGGTCCACTCCCAGCGCTGTCGCGCATTTCTCCCCGGCCGTGAGAACGTTGTACTTTCGGTATTGTGACATCAGGGCCAATATGCCCGCCGCCGTTATCGCCGTGACCAGAGGTATCGCTTCCCATCCGGAACGCGAAAGCGTCCCGACCCTCCACGCATACACATCGGCGAGACTCTGGGAGCTGGCGGTGACCATAAGAAGAGAGGTGAAAGCGGAGAACACGAACATCACCGCGATACCGGAAAGTATCATTTTCGTCGGAGTCACCGCCATCTTCCTTGATATCGCCAATATGATGAATATCGGAACGAGGGCCAGCACGAACGCGTTCATTATCGTCGATACGCCGCCCGCAAGCCCCGGTATGATGGAGAATCCGAGGATTATCGATATCGAAGCACCCAGCGATGCTCCCGCGGATATGCCCATGGTGTACGGGTCCGCGAGAGGATTCCTGAGCATTGTCTGCATGACCGCACCCCCTGCGGAAAGAGCGGCGCCCACAGATACGGCCATTATGGCCTCGGGGAGACGTATCTCCCACATTATGTAGTCCACCTGGGCGTCCGATATGTTCCCTGTCATATGATCCAACAGCACCGAGAACGTTTCCGCTATGCCTATATCGAAGAATCCGACCGTCAGAGTCAGGCCGAACGCCAGTACCGTGAGGGATGCACAGACCGATATGAACAGGAACTTTCTGCCGACCGCTTTGGAGTATTCCTTCCTGAGGAGGGAATTGTCCGCCATCAGAATATCTCCCGGCTGGATTTCTGCCTTATGACCAGATAGAGGAATATCGGACTTCCGATGAATGCCATCACCACGCCTATGGGAACGGTCCCCATGGATGACAGAGAACGCGAGACCATATCCGCCAGGACAAGCAGAAGAGCACCCAGGATCATGGCTGCGGGAGTTACGAATCTGTTGTCGCTTCCTATCATGAATCTGGCGATATGCGGCGAGACCAGGCCGACGAATCCGATTATCCCCGTGTGGCTGACTATGACCGCGACCAGAACGGACAGCAGGATAAGACAGACCATTCTGAACTGTTCGACGTTCAGGCCCAGGCTCTTGGCGTTATTTTCTCCGAGCATCATCAGATTCAGCTTTCTGGAGGCGATCTGAACGAAGAAAGAAGAGGCTGCGACGATCGCCAGGACCGCGGGTATATCGCCCCACGAAGCACCTGATACGGAACCGATCTGCCAGATGAATGCCGCCTGCAGCGTGTCCGTATCGGTGGTTATCATCAGGAACGTCACCATGGCATTGAAAAAATACGATATCGCAGTACCTATCAGTATCATCGTGGACGGTGAGTTTCCGACGTACCTTGTGAGCCATATGACGATTATCGCGGGGATGAGTGCGAATATGAAGGCGTTCGTCATTATCCCGTACTCGCCCGTGGCCGATGATAATGACAATCCGACGATTATCGCCGTTACGGCCCCGAGGCATGCACCGGAGGATATCCCCGTGGTGTACGGATCGGCAAGCGGATTCCCCATGAGGCTCTGCATGACGGTACCTCCGACGGCGAGTCCGGCCCCTCCTATCATCCCGAGAGCTATGCACGGCATGACATTGTTCCATATGTAGTAGTCCTCCCACCACTCCGTCGATCTGAGCGGATATGTCGTGCCCATGATATGATCGATTATGACCTCGTACGTCCTGGAAAAACCTATGTCCGTGCCGATCGAACACGAAAGTACGACCGCCGCGAACAGTATGCAGAGAAAAACGGATATGAACACCGTTCTTCTGATGATCTCTCTCCTGTATTCGGTCTTGATGCTCTGCTCTGTCATCGGAAATACCATATTGGATTATACATCCAACATAATCTGTCGGTATAAAACAGTATTCCGGGACGGCCGCTGTTTCGGAATACCGGGAGGGGCACGTGTAACGGAATCGGCGGTGCTCCGCCCTCAGTGCCGATTCACCGGAAACCAATAAATATCAGTTATATCGGTCTCATGTTGGATTATACATCCAAGTGATAGAATGGATAACAACAAAGTAATATCGATCATTGTAGTCGCGGTGGTCGTCGTTGCCGCTTTAGGGGCTTTTTTCATATTGAAAGGCAATGATGATTCCGTTTCCAGGGATTCCGTTAAAACATCACTGCCGATATACGGCAACGCGAACGGAGACTACACGATCGATGACAGCGATCGGGAGACCATAAAGAAGGTTATGGACGGGGACCTGCTTTTGAAAGACTACCCACTGGCGGATGTCAACAGGGACGGCAAGGTCAACGAGACGGACATAACGCTGGTCGATAAAATCATAAAAAGAGAACCCACAACACTGTTTCTGATAGACCACGAGGATAATGTTATCAGTATCCAATATCCGTTGAAAAACATAATCGCGATCAACTCGGACATGGTGCCAATGATCACTCAGATCGGGGGCACCGGCGCGATGGTAGCATACATCGCATCATCATATCCTATACAGCAGTCGGCTGTGATCAAAAACGACAAGATAACGAAGCTGACAGGATCCAGAGCAATAGAGGAGGGGTCATACAAAAAACTGATAGAGATCGATTCCGGACTCGGTTCCGAAGGCGGAGTGGGTGCGGTCCTGGCCATGAACGATGCGGCACTCGGGAACTATAAGAACGACCTCGCGGCGGCCGGAATCCCCGTGATCAAAATAAAGAGTTCCGAACCTATGAACTTCATCGACGGGGCCCTTACGGTGGGTTTCCTGATCGGAGGAAACTGTGAAAAGAAATCATTGGATTACACTACAGACTGCTACAATGTGCTGAGGAACATCGAGGAGAAGACGGGCTCCGTCAGCAAGAAGACATGCCTGGCACTAAGCATGGGCATATATGTGGCGCAGAAGGATTCGGCATATACGAAGATGTCGGAAATGGCCGGCGGTAAGAACATAACCGATCTCAGCGGCACCTCTTCGGCCAAACTCAACTCGCCCGAGGCCATAACGAAATACGACGGGGTCCAGTACATCCTGAGCTTCAGGACCATGGATTACGTGTCGGCCGACGTCGTCGGAGTCTGGGACGCTTACGCCGGGGACCTCAAAGCCTCTTCGTCATATCAGAACCTGGTATACATAAACGCGGCGATGCCGGTCATAGCCAGAGTAGCATATGCCGCCGAGGTAATGTACCCGGATATCTTTTCCGGATACGGGAACGAGGTATTCCAGAAGTTCGTGGACACATACGAGCCTTATGTGCACGCCGAGATGCCCGACGGACATTTCGACGTAAAGACGGATCTGACCACGATCATAACGTACGAGATGTACAGATCGGCAAAAACCTGAGGGTGCAGTCCCTCTTCTTCCCGTTTTTCATTACGATGTCCGTAGGCCTGCGGCCTTCGGCATCGTAACTTGTTTCCGGCACATCGCCGAGATAGCGTCCCCATGCCATCATGCATAATTACGGGGCCCTCATGCTACCGGAAGGCCGTTCTGAGATGAGTTATTTATATTACCTGAGCCATGACATATTGGTATATACATCCAATAAGTGGTCTGATATGCATTTGAAAATCGATAATGTGGAATTCGAGTATTCCAGCGTGCCTGTTCTCAGAGATATATGTCTGGATGTGGACGGGGCGCAGTTCGTATCCATCCTCGGACCGAACGGTGTCGGCAAGTCCACTTTGATTCATTGCATCAACAAGATACTCACTCCGAGCAAAGGCATCGTGACTATCGACGGCAACGATGTAAAGGAAACACCGCTCAAGGAATTGGCTAAACAGGTCGGTTACGTTCCGTATACCTCGGGCGACACCTTCCCTCTCACCGTTGTCGATACCGTCCTGATGGGAAGGCATCCGCACAGCAGATGGAAATCCCTCGACAGGGATCTGGATATCGTATATGATACTCTCCGGCTCATGGGGATAGCGGATCTGGCCATGCGCCCCTTCAACGAGCTCAGCGCGGGACAGCGCCAGAAGGTTATGCTGTCGAGAGGGTTGGTGCAGGAACCGAACATACTTCTTCTCGATGAACCGACCAGCAATCTTGATGTCAGGCATCAGATAGAGGTGACGAAGATACTGCTGGACCTCGCCAGAAAGAAGAACATAACAATCGTGATGATAAGCCATGATCTCAATATAGCCGCAAAATACGCGGATAACATGATACTCATGTATGATGGGTCCATCTTCGCAGTGGGCAAACCGTACGATGTACTCACGGAAGACAATCTTAGGACCGTCTACGGCGTGGATTCCATGATCATCGACGACGAAGGGAGACCCCATGTAATCCTCAGGGATTCCATTGAAGACTATGAGGAGATCAGCCGGAAGGCCAAGAACTCCGGCGTTTCGGTTCCGCTTGCCGATGTTCATGTCCTTAAGAGTGGTTTCTCCGACAAGATCAGGATGAAGGCAGAACGAAAATCCGGTATCTGAAGGGCGGATGCGGAGTGGATGATGCAAAAGTCCAATTGAGGGAGGGGTATCATCGCTACACTTTCCGCAAAATACTGTTCATCGCATTGTGTATCGCTTTAGCGATCATAGCCGCGGGTTATGCCGCCACGCTCGGTGCCAGGGAGATAGCTTTTTTCGATGTGTATCGGATAATATTCGACCATATAGGCGGGATGACATATGAGATAGGCAGCATCGGGTGGATAGACGATTATGTTATCTGGAACCAGCGTCTTCCGAGAATCCTGATGGCCTTGGTGGCCGGAGCGGGCCTTGCGATAGGCGGTGCCGCGATGCAGAGCCTTATAAAGAATCCCTTGGCGGACCCATACACCACCGGCATCTCGTCCGGCGCTGTTTTCGGTGTGACCGTCGCACTGGTCCTCGGGATGTCCTTCGCGTCGAGCATCTCACAATACGGGATAGTCCTGAACGCATTCCTGTTGGGTCTTGCCCCGGTCGGCGTGATAGTCCTTGTATCCAGAGTGAACAATGCCTCGCCCGCCACGATGATCCTGGCCGGTATCGCCCTATCCTACCTGTTCCGCTCCCTCAGCACACTGCTCATGGTATCGACTGACGCGGACACGGTCGCCGCCGCATATCTGTGGCAGATAGGGACGCTTGAGAACGCTTCCTGGTCCGGTCTCCCGCTGATGTTCTGCGTGACAGCGGCCGGCTCTCTGTTCCTTATGTTCACATCGAGACAGCTCAACATCCTCACTCTCGGCGATGAGAGTGCCAAAAGCCTCGGGCTCAATGCCGATAACTACAGGGTACTGTGCCTGGTCCTGATAGCGGTGATGACGGCGGCCGTGATCAGTTTCACCGGGATAATAGGATTCATCGGTCTCGTTTCCCCTCATGTCGTCAGATCCCTGATAGGCAGCGATAACAAATACGTCATACCGGCATCGATGGCATTCGGTGCGATGTTCCTTCTATTGGCGGATATCGTGGCCAGGACCGTCATCGCACCCTCGGAGCTGCCTGTCGGGATAATAATGTCGTTCATAGGCGGACCCTTGTTCCTTTACATAATAATCAGACAGAAGAGGGAGGTCTGGTGATGGGATCGGATGAACTCAGGTCTGAATACCGCAGGTACACACTCAGGAAGACCCTCTTCATCATCGTATGCATAATAGGTTCCGTTGTCGCCGTGGGCCTGTCGCTGTCCTCCGGCAAGTACGACATAGGGTTCTTAGAATCATATCAGATTCTTTTCGATCATATAGCCGGAATCGTCCCCATGACCCCCACGGAAGTGATGGAGGACTACGTCGTATGGGACCTCAGGGTCCCGAGGTCCATCGCCGGATTGGCGGTGGGCGCGGGACTCGGGGTCTGCGGGGCCGCCATGCAGAGTTCCCTGAAGAACCCGCTTGCCGATCCCTACACGACCGGGATATCCTCGGGCGCCGCACTCGGCGCAACACTCATGATCACCCTCGGGATCAGCCTGATACCCCATCTGGGCGGAGAATTGGCGATCGCGATCAATGCATTCTTCTTCTCACTCATCCCCGCGGGGATGATCGTGTTCATATCGGTCTTCAAGAAGACATCCCCCACCTCCATGATACTCATAGGCGTCGCGGTCACGTACGTGTTCAGTGCGACGACCTCCCTCCTGATGCTGTATGCCGTGCCTGAGGATCTGACGGAAGCCTATATCTGGGCCGTGGGTACGCTTGGGAAGGCCACATGGGATAATGTACCGTATCTGTGTGTCGCTGCCGTCGGGGGGATCGTGGTCATGCAGATATATGCCGGCAGACTCAACATCTTGGCCCTCAACGATGAGAGCGCGGTCTCGCTCGGACTCAATGCCAAGAGGCTGAGGATAACCATTCTGATAATGATATCCGTTGTGACTTCGATACTTGTAAGTTTCACGGGAACCATCGGATTCGTCGGATTGGTCGCGCCGCACATGGTGAGGATATTCATCGGATCGGACAACCGCTACCTGATACCGGCATCGGCGGCGTTCGGTGCGGTGCTTCTCCTTGCATCGGACTGCATATCTAAATCGGTGGGGTCCACGGGATTGCCCGTCGGGGTCATCACCGCCCTCATAGGAGGGCCTTTATTCTTACTGCTCATCATGAGACAGAGGAGATCGGCATGGGGATGATATCCTGAAAAAGAGATGGACAATAACACTTTCCGTGATCGTAGCGGCCTTTTTGATCACATTCCTGTGGATGATCATGGATATGAACACGTCGAATGAACCGGGCGACCATATGATGCATATGGCCATACTCTCGACGGTGTTCTCCGTGTTCATCATAATCGCAGCATGTCTCATCGAGGGGAAAAGAGGGAGTCCCAGCGAGATATACGGTCGGAGATATCCCGTCGAAAGGGAAGAGGACGATGGGCCCAAGGGGCCCGAGTGAATCCCGTGTGCATATCCGCCCGGATGTCTAATTGGATGATTAATCCAACAATTTATATACAGATAATAGCTTGACAATTTGGATTATACATCCATATTAAGTGAGATGATATTGATGAACAAAAAGATCATTGCCATACTTTGCGTAGTCATTTTGGCGATTGCCGGTATCGCCACCGTCCTAATCCTGAACAAGGGCGGGGATAAACTCGCATACGATGACAGGGGACGACTGATGATATTCGGCAATGCCAATAACGACGACCGGATAGACGGTGACGACGTTGAATATCTGGAAGCCATTATCGCGGGGGATAAAGAAAAGACACCTTTGGCCGACACCAACTGCGACGGTGTCGTTGATGCGGAGGATGTGAAAGCCGTTCAGGGGATGATTGAACTCAACGAGAAGATCGCATCCGGCAAACCATACACAAAGACGGAGGTCCACTACCTCTATCCGTATGCCGGGGACGAACTGGTCGGACAACTCATATACCCCCTTGAGCACGTTGCGGTCGTGGGGACCAATGTCGCCCTGACCCTGAAACTCATAAAGGCCACCGACAAGATAGAATGCAGGATGGGAGGGGTCGTCGATCCAACCCTGTTCTCGGACATAATAGCGAAATCAGAGATAAGCGACAGTGTGTTCCAGGCGGATTTCGAAAGGACTATGCAGTTCGTCGCAAAGAACGGCCCCCTCGATGCGCTGATAACGCTGGACAGCCAATCATATGTCCCGAACCACCAGAACTTCGAAGATGCGGGGATAAAGGTCGTGAGAGTATCCGCATCGGACGGGCTGGAATCCATATCCGGGGCACTTACTTTGGGCTATCTGCTCGGCCTCGCGGAAGAATCGCAGGAATACGTGGAATTCTGTGATGATGTCCTCGGACATATCGCATCGAAGGTGAACGGGATAAAGGACGATAAGCGCGTGACATCGCTCAGCATAACGATGAGCAACTACATCAGCGGCCTCTCATCCGACTTCTATGCCGCGACGGAGATGGCGGGATCGAAGAACCTTGCCGACTGGGACGCGACGACCAAGAGGTTCAACATCGGGGACGAGTGGCTTCTGAACGAGAAGTACGATGCCGATTTCCTGATCCACATGAGAAGCATGGGGTACGGAGAGGTCGATCCGGATGAGATGTGGGAGACATATTCGATATACTTCAAAGCCATGGGCGCCTACACGGACGGGGGTTATTATCTGGTGAACGGCAACATGCCCGTTGCCTTGAGGATACTGTACATGGCCCACATATTCTATCCCGATCTGCTGACCGAGGAATACCTGACCGAGAAACATCAGTACTGCATAGACAACTTCCTGGAGAATCTCGCGGAGCAGAACTACAAGGTCGCGGACGGTACTTTCATAATATCGATGGATATGATCTCGGAAGGGTCGATATAACCTCGTTCCAAACCCTTTAACCCGTTTTTTTATTGAAAAGGAATTCGGACATGAAGAGCGGTTATCATCCGCGGACCATGAGACGTCAAAGAGGGAATCTCATTCACGGATGTCTGTTCTAGGCACCGTTATCGAGTCGTCCATGACGACCATCCTGCAAACGGCGTTGTCCAGACCCCACTCGGCCAGGAGTTTCAGCGCCGGTATCAGGCTTTTTCCTTTCTCCGATACGGAATATTCCACGCAGACCGGGACCTCGGCCCTGACCGTCCTTACGACCAGGCCGTCATCCTCCATCTCCCTGAGCTGTTTGGTCAATATCCTGGGGGATACGGCCTCGAGCTCCTTCATAAGCTGATTGAATCTAAGAGCCCCTTTCACATGGAGCTTGCATATGATGGTCGCCTTCCATCTTCCTCCGATGACGGCCATGGAGGCATCCAATGCACAGTCTATCCTCGGAATCCGGGCCCTGTTCTCCATGACCATAATTATGCGGTCCGAATATTTATTTGTGATTAACAATCATTAAATACTGTTACTATCATTTTGATAGCGGTGATTTAATGGCGATAGTCGCAATCATATCCAGTCCCAGAAAAAAAGGTAACACAAGCACAATAGTGCAGGCAATGATAGAAGGAGCGAAAGAGAACGGCAAAGAAGTCAAGGAATTCTACCTGAACTCTTTCTCGAACGCGAAAGGCTGTCAGGCATGCATGGCATGCAAATCATCCGTCGGCTGTGCCGTGAAGGATGATAACGCCGAGATCCTGAAGGCCCTGAGGGA
>JAITTK010000097.1 GCA_031287135.1 Candidatus Methanoplasma reticulitermitis | reverse complement strand
TACAAGGCCGTGGGTTTCGATATGGACGGCACATTCATGGACACTAAGGTGGACTATATCAAGTTAGCCAATGTTGTTTTTGATGAACTTGTGGATTCGGGTATTCCCGAGAAACATATAATCAGGGATAAGGGTCCGAAATCAGAATTGGACAGCGGGATCAAATGGCTCATCGAGAACGGGAGAGGGAAAGATATTGACGTTCTCTATGATAAGATCGCCGACCGTTCAACGAGGGTGGAAATGGAGTATGCGGATTTTTCGAAACCGTTCGACGGGGCGGTGGAGACTGTTCTCGCACTCAGAAAAAGAGGATACAAAACCGGTATCCTCACGAGAGGCGGACATTCGTACGCCGAATATATACTCGGGAGGAGCGACGTATTGGACATCTTCGATGCGATAGTGGCCAGAGACGATTTTCCGTATGACGAATCAAAACCTTCTCCGAAAGCAATGATGAACCTCGGCAACATGATGGGAGTGAAGCCGCAAGAAATACTCTATCTCGGAGATCACCGGATGGATTGGATGACGGCCAGGGATTCGGGGGCCGGGTTCTTCGGTGTCCTCACGGGAGGGTTCTCCGTTGATGATTGGATGGATGCCGATCCCGATATAAGCATCATCGACAGCGTGGCTTCTCTGCTGGATATTATATAAAACGAAAGGGGTTTTAAAGAATTTACTGAGTGCCGTCACCCAGTTTGTGCGTCCTGTCCATCTCCTTGCGGTGCTCGAGTTCGTTGTATCTGAACCTCTTCTTGTTGTCGGCGAACGTCGTGTTGGCGGGCAACAGTTTCTTGACTGTCTGCATGAGCAGACTTCCGATACCCATCAGCTGCTTGCTCATGTTGATCCCGAACCTCGTCTTCCCGCAGACCAGATGTCCGGGGTTTATGACGTCGCGCGGATCCAGATGAGTTTTCATCGCCCTCATGTATTCTACCGTAGATGCATCGTGGATATTGTCCAGATTCCATGCGAAGAACACACCGAAACCGGTCGTCCTTCCCCCGTATGCCGTCGCCCTGTCGCCAAGATAGAAGTTGAATGCAAACGCGGTCATTCCCAACAGGGACTCATCATCCTTGAAGTAGTAAGGCATGAACAGGGCCGTGTTACGGTCAACAATCACTCCTATAACGCCCCCCGCTTCCATCTTCATGTTCTTGAATCCGCTGTAGCATTCATCGGTGAATGCGCCCCACTGCGAAACGGGGACGATGACCTCGGCCGGTATCTCTCCGACACCCACCTTCCTCGCCCTGAATTCATAGCATCTCTCTTCCCACTCATGCTCGGCTATTGCATCATCTATCCTCTTACCGCCGAGTTCGGAGGCGATTGAGTCCAATTCCGACGATTCGCAGTCAACGAATGCCTTGTCCCCCTGCAACGTCACCAGCAGCAGATTCTTCACATCGGGGGCATGGATGCCCGCTTTCTTCTGGTTGGCGAAGTGAAGTTCATCTGAAAATGCTATATGGAGAGGTTTTATGCTGGGATGCCGAACGATCTTCTGTATCGTTTCGTTCATGTCTTTCAGGTTCTTGTAGCAGTATGCGGTCGGCTTTATTGATCCCATGGGATATATTCTGAACGTCACCGTCCCGAACACGCAAAGCGTTCCTTCGGAACCGGAAAAGATCTGGTTGAGGTTGTAGCCATTCCTGTACGAACCCATGTGATTGTCGCCGGTCTCGAGTACAGTCCCGTCCGAGAGGACCACTTCCATGTTCAGTACATTGTCCTTCGCAGAACCGTATTTGTATGAGCCTATGCCCATTCCGTTGGTGGCGATCCATGCCCCCAACGTCGCGGATGGGAAGCTCGACGGATATGATCCTATTATGTAGCCTTTTTTCATACAGGCTTCCAGTAACTCCTTCCACGTGCATCCGGCACCGACTTTCACATAGAGTTCTTCTGTGTTTATTTCATAGACCCTGTTCATCTTTGATGAAAGGTCCACGACTATTCCGCCGTTCGTCGGCATGCATCCGCCAAGCCCCCACGAGGAGTTGCCTCTGGGGACGATCGGTATGCCGTGCCTGTGCGCTATCCTGACTACGTCTGATATCTGTCCGACCGATGAGGGCCTCACGACGACGTCCGGTATGTTCTTGAACGCCACACCCGCTTCCTTCGGCAGCGGTGCCATATCTTTACTGTAGAGCAAAAGATCCACACCGTTGGTCGTGACGTTGCTCTTTCCGATCACGTCCTCAAGTGCCGAGATCACTTCGGGAGTCACTTCCCTGCCGATGTCCGCGCGCTCATCATCTTTCGGCGAAAACGGCTTCCACTTGAATGAATTGCATTTGAGGGACCTTCCGCCGAATTTCGCGGCCTTCTCCGCGAGAGAGTCTTCGCTCTCGTGCGCAGCCAATACATAAACCGTGCTCCGGTCAGCGATCACACCGTACGCCTGACCATTGCATGCGGCGACCAAGTCCCTCCAACTCTTGACGGGGACGATGGCTTTGGATACTTTGACGGCTTTCTGTTTGCATATCGCCTTGCAGATCTTGCATGCTGCATCTTTGTCCATCTTCGTTGCCGATGCTTTCTCCATCAGTGCATCAATGGATTGCTCTTCGAGATTCACGGCATCCTCGGTGCCGTCCAGCATGAGGGAGAGGGTGTTATTCCTGCCGCACCAGGCAATGTTGTGCGGTTTCAGACTCGGATGCTGTACAATCTTCGCTATCGCTTCCTGCATGCCTTCCGCCGATGCGAATCCGTATGCGACCAGCCTGTTTATCCCCTTGGGGTAAAGCCTGAGCGTCACTTCCGTCACGATGCCCAATGTTCCCTCCGAACCGGAGAACAGCTGTGTCAGATTGTATCCGGACATATAGTAGCCGATATCATCATATCCGGTCTCTATGACGGATGCGTCTTCGGCCACTGCCCGGAGGTTTATTATGTTGTCTTTCGAGTTGCCGTACTTGTACGAGCCGTATCCCACGTCGTTCGACACCGCCCACGATCCGACGGTCGATGACGTGTCAAACGGATGCGAACCGAGCGTGAACCCTTCCTTGGAGCATGCTTTGGCCAGGGCCTTGATCGTACAGCCGGCTCCTGCCCTTGCGGACATCGCCACGGGATCTATCTTCAATATGCCGCTGATTTTAGAGAGGTCTATGAGAACTCCGCCTTCAGCGTATTTTGTCCCGTCGGTCGCCCACAGCGGATTGTTGCTGGAAACGACTTTGACTCCATTCCTTTTTGCGATTGCGACGATCTTGGATATGTCTTCTTCGCTGTTGGGCGTGACACATACTCCCGCACCTTCGCACCCACAGTCGCAGACCTTGACATTCTCGCTTCCGACCGTCGTCCTGATTGCTTCGACGACGTCCGCGATCGCTACCGGTTTAATCTCATTCGCTGAATTCATGACTTGCCTCCG
>JAITTK010000092.1 GCA_031287135.1 Candidatus Methanoplasma reticulitermitis | reverse complement strand
TGCTTGTATCGATGCTCGGTGCCGGATGCGACTACTGCATCTTCATACTGGCGAGATATCGGGAAGAACGCATCAACGGTTCCGATCACGAGATGTCTCTGAGAAAGTCCATCATATGGGCGGGAGAATCCATAACCATGTCCGGTCTCGCGGTCATGATCGGTTTCGGGGCGATGTCGATATGTTCTTTCTCGATGATAAGCACGATGGGCATAATGCTCGCCGTCGGTATCGTGATCGCACTGCTCGCGGCACTGACACTCATAACCTCGGTGCTCGCGATATTCGGCGACAGATTGTTCTGGCCGACGAAGATGGAGTCGCTGAGGGAAGGCGGAAAAGCGAGAAAGGGGTGGTACGGCAGGGTTTCGGGTCTCGGGCACAGGTATTTCCTGAAGTCCGCGCATACATCGATAAAATATGCAAAGGTCATAGTCGCCGCGACAATCCTCTTCACGATACCGATGGCATACATAATGGTCACATCGGAATCCTCCTACGACATGATCGGTTCGATGTCTTCGGGAGAGGCCATAGACGGTCTTGAGACGATTGAGGAATACTCGAACGGCGGCATGATAATGCCGAATTATTCGGTACTGGAGATCAGCGAGACCTTGGGGACCGTGATAGAGATCGAACACGGCGAAGGCGCGTTGTTCTGGAATCCCGCCGCCACGGAGTACATCGACAAACTTTCAACCGTGTCATCCGCACTGTACGGAGACGACAATGTCGGAGAGGTCTGGGGCATATACGTGTGGAACAACCTTATCGACGGATCGGCCGCGACGGCATCGTCCGACCACGACCGCACTGTGCAAATCTACTCTCAAGCCGCCGCAAAGCTTCCGGGGACGATCCAAAAACAAGTGCTGACATCCCTCGATGCGGTAATCGGCGGATATGAAGCGATGACCGGAAACGAAGCCGTATACAACGACCCGGACCTGATAGCCCTCATGGACTATCTCGTGAATTACAGGATGGCGATGTCCGTCGGAGGTTCCGAAGCAGATATCGGAACCCCATGGGATGTGAAATACGTCAAGTACACTGTGATCACGAAGGACGAGGCCATGTCCGACCGTTCCATGGATACGATAAAATTCATAGATGGCACGATGACGGACTTTGCCTACGGCAATCCCGATATGGTTGTCGGAAACTGGCTGACCGGGAGCGCGGTCGTCATGTACGAGATATCCGAACTGGTCAGCGATGAATTCCTGAAAGTGGAGATCCTCGCGATAGTGCTGATATTCATTCTCCTGTTCTTCGTCATGAAGTCGTACGTCACACCCGTGCGCTCGATACTGACGATACTGATGAGCGTGGTTTGGACAGTCGCGATAACGCACCTTCTGTTCGGAGGCCTGTTGGGGGAGGGGGTCATCTGGATGATACCCATAATCCTGATAGTGGTCTGTCTGGGCCTCGGCATGGATTACGACATACTTCTGACAACCCGCATCAGAGAGAATCGCATGCACAGGGGAATGAGCAACGACGATGCGATAACGCACGCCGTTACGCACTCCGGATCGGTCATAACGATATGCGGCCTGATAATGGGAGGTGCCTTCGGCACGCTCATGCTCTCGAGCACGACGATGCTTCAGGAGTTCGGATTCGCGCTTTGTTTCGCGATAATCGTCGATGCCCTGCTTGTACGTACATATGTCGTGCCTGCGACGATGCATCTTCTGGGAGACTGGAACTGGAAAGGTCCCGAATTCCTGCTTAAACGTGGTTCAAAACCGCCCGAGTGATCGGGCATCTCAATCATTTTTCGATATCGTTTTCCGCCATCCTCATGTCGCTCATGACCGCTGAAGGGTCCTTTGCGCCCATCAGCAGACTTCTTACACACACTCCCCTGCAACCAGCATCCATCGCGTCCGTTACATTATCCGCATTGATCCCTCCGACGGCGAAGACCGGTATGCCTACTGTCTCACAGACCTTCCTCAGCTCTTCCGTCCCTCTGCCTTCGGCTCCGGGTTTGCATGACGTCTCATAGACATTCCCGTAGATCAGATGGGTTGCTCCCAGCCTCTCCGCTTCCGCCGCATCGCCGACGGAGTGCACGGACACCCAAATCTCTTCGAAATCCGCCAATGCCTCTCTGTTCCCGATGAACGAATCCAATGATATCTGAATGCGTCCGCTGCCTATCGTCGCCGCGGTCTTTATGAAAGAATTCACGCAGAACTCCACATTGCGGTAACTGCAGATCCTCATGCACTCAACGGCCAGATATCTGTACTGAGCTTCGGAGAGGTCCTTCTCCCTCAGGATTATCATGTCCGGGGACGAATCGGCAATGGCTTCGATCTGTTCGAGGAAATCCGACCTGGAACTTATCTTCCTGTCCGTTATTGCGATTATCATGTTCTCACATAATCTTTGAATACCGGTTGCAAGCCCTTCCGTACCAGGGCTTTCCTGATCTCGCCCACATCCCTCTGGTCGGAGATGTCAAATTGCTCGTCACCTCTTTTACATTTCGCATGCCCGCCTATGCCTACGGACACGCCGGCGGATATCTTCGTTGCGCTGAGCCCGACTATGTTGTCCCTGAAGACCGGGCTCTCCCTCGATGATATGGTCTGACCGGAGAACGGCATGAAAATACGGTATGCCAGCGCGATTTGTAGAAGATTGCTCTCCGAGACCGTCCCGATCGAATGGTTTCCGTTCAAGAACGGCCTGATCCTCGGCAGGGACAATGATATCTCGGCGTGTGGATATTTCCTTTGCAACAGATATGCGTGTATGCCGCATGTCATTGCATCCCTGCGGAAATCGCCTAATCCCAGCAAGGCACCGAACGCGACGCCTCTCATCCCGCCCATGAGTGCCCTCTCCTGCGCATTGAACCTATAGGAGAATATCCTTTTTGGGCCGAAGGGGTGGAGTTCGGCGTATCTGACGGGATCATAGGTCTCCTGGAACACGGTGACATAGTCCGCACCGCAGTCGTGCAGATATCCGTACTCACCGACATTCAGGGGATATACCTCGACCCCGACATTGTGAAAATATCCGGCTGCGGCCTTCACACATTCCCCGATGAAGTCCGTGTCTGACATCTCCCTTGATTCGCCGGTGAGGATCAGTATCTCGGTCAGGCCGGATTCGGCGATCTTGGACATCTCGGCCTCTATGTCATCGACAGACAATTTCGCTCTGTGTATAACATTATCTCTGTTGAAACCGCAGTAAACACAACCGTTCTCGCAGTAATTCGATACATACAGAGGGGTGAATATACTGACGGAGTTCCCGAAATATCTGAACTTCTCATCCCTGGCCCTCAGAGCCATTTCTTCGAGATACGCCTCGGCGGCGGGTGACAGCAGAGATGCGAAATCATCGATATCGAGACGCTCTTTTGCCAACGCATTCTCGACATCCGATCCTCTGTATGACCGTAAGTCCATCTCTGAAACGGCCGAGAATGTCTTTTTCATTATATTGGATTCTATCGGCTCCATGCCGCCGAAGTAGTACTCGGCGTCCGTGAAATCCCTTACCATCTCAATCCCCCAGGAATCCCGTCAGAGGGCTGGATGCCTCCCCGCCTTCGTGAAGGACCCTTCCCGGTTTGGAGACGAACGCCATGCGTCCGGCCTCGATCGCCAGCTTGAAGGCTCCGGCCATCATCGGTATGTCTCCCGCCGTGGCTATGGCAGTGTTGGCCATGACGGCCGCGCAGCCCAGTTCCATGGCCTCGCATGCCTGTGACGGTCTTCCTATGCCCGCATCGACGATCACCGGGAGGTCGATCTCGTCCACCAATATCTTGATGAAATCCCTGGTGAGCAATCCCTTGTTGCTTCCGATCGGTGACCCGAGCGGCATTATGGCGGACGCCCCGGCTTCCGCCATCGATCTGGCGGCGGACAGGTCAGGCATCATGTACGGCATCACCGTGAACCCCTCCTCCGCAAGCGTTTTTGTGGCTTTTATCGTCTCGCAGTTGTCCGGCAGAAGGTATCTGGAATCTTTGATTATCTCCACCTTGATCATGTCCCCGCATCCGAGTTCCCTTGCAAGCATGGCGATCCTCACGGCCTCTTCAGCATTCCTCGCCCCGGACGTGTTGGGCAGCAGCGTCAATCCCCTCGGGATGTAATCGAGTATGTTCTCCTCCCCACCGGCATTGGTCCTCCTGACCGCAAGGGTCGCGATCTCGATACCCCCGTTCTCCATCACGGTCTTCATCATACTTAGCGAGAATTTCCCGGAACCCAGTATGAACCGTGAATTGAATCTCCTCTTGCCGATCCGGAATTCGCCGTCCGTCTTCACGGTTCTTCCTTCATAAGCAGTGATATGACCATATTCGCCACATGCCCGGCGCACACGTTCACACGCGGAGACATGAGACCTCCCTTGACACCCTTCATGTCCGTGTCGTCGCCGCACATATAAAGGTCCTCCAGCAGCTTCTTGGTCTTGATTTCGTTTGATCTTCCGTACCCGGCCAGTCCCGACCCCGATACTATCTTTGTTCCCGGGCACTTCTCAAGGATGGTGTTGATGAGCATCGCCTTCTCGGAGGCCACGTCGAAGGCCTCGCACACTATGTCACACCCCTTGAATATCTCCGGTATATTGGATGGTGTCAGTCTCACATCGTGTCCGTCGATGGTCATGTACGGGTTTATGGCCTTCAGCAGTTCCTCCGTGGCTTCGACCTTCACGGACCCTATCTGACGGAGATAATAGTTCTGTCTGTTTATGTTGCTTATATCGACCCTGTCGAAATCGGCTATGACGAGATGGGACACCCCCGCCCTGGTCAGCATGGCGGCGATGTTCGACCCCAGCCCGCCCAGCCCAGCTATCCCGACGGTCGCGTTCTTCACCTTGCCGTGTACTTCCGGTCCATGACGTATGCAGAGGGCTTTGTCGAATTCTTCTTCGCTTGGTATCATATCATCCACCGCCGACGAAACCGACTATTTCGACGGAGTCCCCGTTATCGAGGCTGACATTCGCATATTCGGATCTCGGGACTATCCTGCCGTTGAGTTCAACGGCAACACGGTCCTCGCAATATCCGGACCCCGCGACCAAATCCCCGAGGGTCATCGGCAGTATCAATTCGATCTCCTTCCCATTGATTTTCATATCCGCTTCGTGATGGTGTTTCACATATTTGGTCTTACTTTCAGTATCATGTCCCTCAGTTCATGTGCGGCGGCGGATATGTCGTTCCGCGAAACGACCGATGATACGACCGCCGCCCCGTCGGCACCGGCACGTATGACATCCTGTATGTTGCCTCTGTTGATACCGCCTATGGCCAGTACAGGTATGTCCACAGCCTCCCTTACCGTGAATACCGTGTCGAGTCCCACATTCTGCCGGGCATCCCGCTTCGTGTCTGTTCTGAAGACCGAACCCACACATACATAATCCGCCCCGTTCGATTCCGCCTCGGCCGCTTCTTCTGCGTTGTGGACCGTGACCCCGATCAGTTTATCATCGCCGAGCAGTTCTCTCGCACACCCCGCGGGTACATCCGACTGTCCCAAATGCACCCCATCAGCGTCCGACAGTATGGCTATGTCTATCCGGTCGTTCACTATGAAGAACCTGGAATATTTATCCGATAGCCTCTTTATCTCCCTGGCCTGCTCGAGCATCTCCTTCCCGTCTGAACCCTTCATCCTAAGTTGCACGATGTCCGCGCCGCCGGAATATGCGAGTCCCGCAACCTCTGATTCGGATCTGCCGCCTGACAGTACGCGGTCGGTTATTACACAAAGTTCGAACATGATGCCTGAATCGCAGACCCGTCTATTAACATTATTCGGACCGCCGGACCCGCATGGCGCATCCGCGCATATTCCGAAAAAACCGAATGATGACGGCCGAACCGATGCTGACGTTCAGATCGGATATCCCGAGGTTTTTGTCTGAGCATAACAGAACAAAAGCAAGAAATACGGGCAGAATATAGGACGGTGCATGGATGCCAAAAAGGCTTGGGACATGTCAAGCATATCGATCGCCGCGGTCTCTTTAGCCCTGGGAGCCTGGTCGCGGGACGGAGCGGTTATCGCATTGTCCTGTTTCGCGGTCCTTTTCTCTGCTGTGTCGCTGCTGCGATGCTCGGGCACCGTACATCGCTATTCGATGATCATGTCGGTTGCCGTGCTGATATGCACCGTCCTCTGCATAACCGTGCTATCTTACGGCACGCTGGTGGAAGAGGGGGGTGTGCCCGTCTACTGG
>JAITTK010000075.1 GCA_031287135.1 Candidatus Methanoplasma reticulitermitis | reverse complement strand
ACGGTAATAGAAGAGAACATTGCATGCTCTGAGAAGCACAGAGCGTTCTTCAAAAGCCAGATCGGAGACGGTTTCAAGTATAACGTGGAGTTCATCCAGTGGCTCAGGGACAATCCGGGAAAGACCTATTCGGATGCCGTCGGGCAGTTCCATCTGATTCTTGAACGCAGGAAGAACGGCAGGACCGAGATCGGCAGACAGTTCGAGTACAACACATACATCAGGGACTTTTTTGAGGATAACAAAGGGATGAAACTCGAAGATGCGATAAAATGCTGGAAGTACAAGAAGAGCATTTTCGGGTACAACAGGTATGAAAGGTCCGACATGGCGGCTTTAAACGAATAAGATAATCAACAGTCCCAACATACCGCCCACTAAACCGCTTATGCAGTTATTGGTGTATTTCGATATCCTGCCTCTCTCTTCCAGCGTCGCACCCAGCAAACTGTCCACTATGTTCCCGATGATGCCCATGAGTATGGGGACGAATATGTAGACATCTATTCCGCCGACTATGATCAGATATCCGATCCCGCCCGTGAACGCCGATGCGACAACGGATGACACGGTCCCGAGTACGGAAACGCCGCCGTTCGTCCCGCGTTTCACTCTTTCGAAGGTCGTTATGAGCCAGACTCTCCTGTCTCTGATCCCCAGTTCGCTGGCCACGGTGTCCGATGCGGCCACCGCCAGGGTGCTTATGAATGCGATGGTCAGGGCCAGGTCATATGTCCCGCCGAATGCCGAATGCAACACCCCGTAGAGGATCGCAAAGACACATGCGGGGATCCCCACCCCGAGGACATTCTTATGTGTCCTTTCGCCGAAATTACCTTCCTGAAGTCCGAGTTCGCTCTTGCTCGTCAGATCCATCCTCGTTGCGGCGAGGCCGGCCGAGGTGAATATCACGAGCAGTATAAGCCATTGGACGGAACCGAACACACCCACGGTATAGCCGACAATCAGGGAAGCCAGGGCTCCCGTGAGTGTGAGCATCCGAAGTCTGTATGCGATGATCGACAAGGCCACAGACAGTATGCCAGATATTGCAATCTGGGTAATCAGTTCCATGACTGGACATAGATATGTAGGATATAAATGTAAGGTGAAAGGATCAGATCAGATCAGATCATCGAGTATCTCGGCGGCGTACTTTATGCACAGCGAGCGATCCTTAAGCGGGAAGAACATGACCTTCCCCTGAGGATATATCGTCACTTCCATATCCTTCCATTCGAGGATGATCATCATATCATCGTTCTGTTTTATGCGATGCCCCATCCCTCCGAGCTTTTCAGAGGCCTTGATTAGATCCAGATCGAGGCCGTCGGCAGACACGGCCATCAGGGCCTCCCCGCCGCACAGGCGCATGGTGGTGAACCTCATCTGATGGCCCCCAGCATCTCTGCGGAAACAGAGCGGAATTCGTCCAGGAGGGAATCATTCACAAGCATAACATCGGAAAGCGCCAATACCTCGGCCAATCCCCATGAGATCTCCCTGGAGTCCCTCTCATTGAACTCGGACACATCCCTGGGCGCATCCTCCCTCCCCCTTTTGACGAGTCTCTCATATCTCACATCCGGGGGAGAGTGTATCCCGATTATCAGGACATCATCGCCGATCTCTCTGAAAGACCTGACCTCATCCATGCTCCTGCAGCCGTCAACGAGGGATATCTCCCCGCTCATCCGGTCTATCGTGCGCTGTGCCCATATATTCTTCCCGAACTTCTCCCGCTCCCCGCTGGCGAACTGCCCTATGCCCGCTCCGCGGTCCGACAGGGACGAGTATGCTTCCCTGACGACATCGCCCATCCTGACGTACGGTATGCCCATGGAACCCGCCACGAGGAGGAATTCCTCTTTGCCCGCTCCGGGCATGCCGGCGATAATCAGGATCTTCATTTACAATAGGTTATCCGATATTTGGGTAAGTATCCTGTCGCAGTAGACGCATCTGAGCTTCGGGGGGTTGCGTTCCTCAACGATGAATTCCGGTGTGACCGGTTCGCCTCTGTTGGTTATGCAGTTCGGATTGCTGCATTTGGCAAGTCCGAGTATTCTGTCGTCGAGTTTGACCTTGAATTTCTCCGCGGTATAATAATCCCGGATAATCGATATGGTGGCATCCGGCGCGATAAGGGCGATCTTACCGACAGTCGCGTGATCTAGTTCTCTGTCCTCGACCTTTATCACATCTTTCCATCCGTTGATCTTCGAGGACGGGACGTGCATCCCGATGCTTATGACGGAGTCGATATTGTTCTCGTTCACTCCCAGTATCTTGAGCACATTCAGGGACTGTCCGTTGGCTATGTGGTCGATGACCGTGCCGTTCCTGATGGGCGGGATCTTCGTCTCGAAGATTTTATTGTTATCCATCGATGTCACCTCCGAGTATCGCGCAGAGCAGTGCCATCCTGACCGGCACTCCGTTGAATGCCTGCTCGAAATATTTTGCATGGGGCGTCGAATCGACCTCGGGGGATATCTCATCGACCCTCGGCAGAGGATGCATGACGATCATATCGCTCTTTGCCTCTCTCAGCATGGCGTTGTCGATCCTGTACATACCGGCGACCTTCTGGTATTCGGCGGGGTCCGGGAACCGTTCCCTCTGTATCCGCGTCACATAAAGGACATCGGCCTGGCCGATCGCATCCTCGAGAACCGGCGTCTTCACGGGCCGGCAGCCTCTCTCGACGATGTGGTTGAATGTGTCTGATGGCATCTGGAGGGACTCCGGAGCCACGAAAGTGAGCTTAGCGCCGAACATCGTCAGCGCTTCCGCGAGGGAGTGCACCGTGCGCCCGTATTTCAGATCCCCCACCAGGACTACGTTCAGACCGTCCAGCGATCCCTTGGCGGACCGCATCGTGAAGAGATCCAGAAGGGTCTGTGTCGGATGGGATCCCGCACCGTCCCCGGCGTTGATGACGGGATTCTCCGAGAACTTCGCCGCAAGCCTCGCCGCCCCTTCGTGCGGATGCCTGAGCACTATAACATCGCAGTATGCATCCACCATCTTGATGGTATCGGCGAGCGTCTCCCCTTTCGACATGGAGGTCATGGACATCTCGGAAACATCTATGACATTGCATCCGAGTCTTCCAGCCGCACTCTCGAACGAAAGTTTAGTTCTGGTCGACGGTTCGAAGAACAGGTTGCCGAGCACCTTGCCGTCAAGCACCTTCCTGACCTTCTCGCCTCTGGCGTAAGGTATCATCTTTTCCGATAGATCCATAATGTAGTCGATCTGCTCCCTGTCTAGGTCGCGTATGGAAACAAGGTCCTTGTCATAGAAGTCCATGCCACCTTATCAAAACGTCACGATATAACTCTTTTTCCCGAGGCCGTATCGCCAGGGTCGAACGGGAGCGTCAGCTTTTGAGGATTTCCAATATACCGTCCGCGATGTACGCCCTGTTCCTGGGCTTTCCGGTGAATTCCCTCTCGTTCATATTATTCACAGTAGGGTAGAATAGCATGAACGCATTTTTCTTATTTCAAACTAATAAAATTATTTGATAATTATTTCACCAACACGATTTTTAAGAAAATCCGCTTTCTTAAAATCATCACAGCGAAAATAAATCGGACTCTATTTTACTTAAGGTCCCTTTCACGGTCGCAGTAATCCGCTTAGTACCGTATCCCAACAGAGGAATGTTAATTAATCACAGATCACTCAAGGAATCATGCTGAACGTCATCGGAAGGTCCCAAAGAGGAAGGACATGCGAGTATTCCAGAGGGAACGTTTCGATAAAAACACCGTTCGTAATCGGATCGGACGGCGAAAGCGAAGTCTTCATCTCGGTGTCCGACGGGGGCAGGAAACTGAACATGTTCGGATCGGAGATACCGTTGGACATCGGGCTGCTGACCTCGGCATCATCGAGGAAAGACATACCTCCGTTCTGCAAAGACGGGATATGCGTGATACGGCTGCCGTTCACGGGCGAGCACACCATACCCGATGAGACGGAGGTCGTCGTCGTCCCCAATGCCTTCGAATTGAGGAAGGACCCGAGGAAGCTCGTCGATTCCGTCATACGGATAAGGGAATCCATCGGACACAACAGGCTGCTGTGCATGCTGGGTATCGCAGAACCGTCCACCCTCTCCCTGCTGGCATACATGGGAGCGGACATCTTCGACGATTCCCTGGTAAAGGCGGCGGGTCTGAGGGGGATGCGTCTGATCCCGGAGGGGGAGGTATGCACGGGAAGCGATGTCTCAGGCGAGAACATCGGAGATCTGAGGTCGGAATGCCGCAAGACGGCGATGTTCACAGAATCAGGAAGGCTGAGGGAACTCGTCGACCAAAGGTCGGTATCCTCACCGTCGTCTGTGGCCGCACTGAGGATATTCGATGATGCGGGATACGGATATCAGGAGGAATGCTGCTCCACGGTCGGTACCAGGTTCGCATGCAATACCACGCAGGCCCTGAGGAGGCCGGATCTGAAGATATACCGCGAGAAGATATCCGAAAGATACAGGAAACCCGAACATAAGCGCATCCTCCTTCTCCTCCCGTGCTCGGCGAAGAAGCCGTACCACATATCCAAATCGCACAAGGCCTTCGCATCCGCCATACACACGGCGCAGCACGACACGCTAGTGCACGAGGTCATAGTGACGTCGCCGCTCGGTATCGTACCGAGAGAGCTGGATATCTTCTATCCAGCCAACTCCTATGACATACCCGTGACGGGGGAATGGAAATGCCAGGAGAAAGAGATGATACGGTCGATGCTGTCCCGGATAATCTCCCAGGGCTATGACAAGGTCGTATGCCACCTGGGAGAGGATGCCGAACTGGTCAGGGGGCTGGCCGATATGGAGGAGACCGCCGTGGACCCGGTGTCACCCGTCTCCCTGAGGAATCTCGATGATGCGCTGAGGAGGGCCGCCGCGGATATGATACCCATGGACTACTCGGTCGAAAGGACGGAAACGGTGAGGTCCGTCCTGACATTCCAGTTCGGGGGGGATATCGCCGATGCGGTGATGAGCGACGGAAGTTACGTGATAGGCAAGTTCCCGTACTGGAAGATAATGAGGGACGGCGAGGCGGGGAAGATACAATTGGGGATGATGACGCCCGAAAGAGGCATGATATCCCTTACCCTGGAAGGTGCGGAGATCGCATCAAGGTTCGGGAAATACACCGTGGAGATGACGGACTTCGAGATGAAGGGAAACCTGTTCGCGGTCGGTGTCATCGGCGCGGATATAGGCATCAGGCCGGGTGATGAAGCCATGGTGATGCTCAACGGGAAAACGGTCGCGGTCGGTGTCGCGATGATGTCCGGCAGGGAGATGACGGATCTCAGGAGAGGGATCGCAGTCAAGATAAGGCACAAGAAGAAATGGTAATGCGTTCACTTTCAGGCACTTTCGGAGACCTCCCCCGCCTTCCTTAATATACTCTGCAGACGATTGTGATATTGAAGATAAGTGCATCCCCAAGAAGCACAGGATTCTTCACTAAAGGAGAAGCAGGGTTTAATCCCATTCCATCCACCCCGCAATCCTTTTTTATAACTTACCTGCAACCGATGCCATGCGTCCGTCATGGGCCGAGACAGTCAATCGGGACGACGGCCACGTCATCGCCCCTCATGTATGCCCCGCCCCCGCTGACGATCGCCAGGAATGCGGGTTCCGATGTCTCTGAAGCCATCTTTTTTCTGAGGCCGAGTAGATTGTCCGCAGCTCTGTCTAAGCCGTCGGACCCCATCTTCACTTCCGCCGCGCCCCATACGCCGTCTCCGGATTCCAGGATGCAGTCGACCTCGAGATTGTATCAATCGCGGTAATGATACACCCTGCCGCCCGAGTTCTCCGTGTACACGCAGAGATCCCCGTAGCACAGCGATTCGAAAAGGAATCCCGCGAGACGCGTATCCTCCATGAGTTTCTTCGGACCGAGTCCGAGGGCCGCCGCGGGAAGCGACGGATCGATGAAATGCCTCTTTGAAGATGTGCGGAGGAATTCTCTTGAGCGGGGAGAGGGATCCCATGCTTCCTGTTCGACGATCAGGTAGAGGTCCTTCTGTATCTCCAGGTATTTCTTAGCGGTCGGTTCCGATATGCGTTCCTCTCTGTTCGTGATATCAGAGACGATAGTGGATATCTTCGCTTACGTGGCATTGTTCCGCGCCAGCGATCTCACTATGCGCCCCATGGTGGCCGAACTCCATGTATTCCCGTATGCTCTGTTCGTATCGGAACTGGATATCATGGAGATATAATTCCTCGGAACCATGGACGCGATGTCATCGTCGAGTCTGAGTCCCGCCGGCCACCCTCCCCGGCATATCAGTCCCGCGATCTCCGAAGGGTTGATGGAAGACATCCCTCCGTACTCTTCGGTCCCGTTAAACATCCTTCTCAGAGACACGGATCCGGAACTGCGTCCGGATTCGAAGAGCGACATGGGCCTCATCATCATTCTTGCGAAACGCCCTATGCCGCTGTGTTTCATCTTGTCGCCGGAGGGGCCGCGGAACCGGTGAATATGAATCTTCCCGGTCCGTCGCTGAAATCCACGGCACGCCGCGCCTCGTCCCATAGTTTAGGGACGATCTGCCATTCGTCTATCAGACGCGGAGAATACCCTTTCAGGACATCCTTCGGATGCCGGCGGGCATAGTCTGGGCTGTCTTCCTCATTGACCAGAAAAAACGAGTTCGAGTGGTACATGCCGGTCCATGATTTACCGCACCATTTCGGACCCGTGATGTAAACCCCGCCGAATGCTTTCAGATTCTTCGATATCAGATCGTCCGCGATCCTTTTCCTGTATCTCGTCTTAACGAATTCTGCCGGCGATCCGTTCTCGGAGTCCATGGAAAACATATTCGGCTCTCGATAAATATAGTTTTTATCTGAAATCAATTTAAGACAAAAACCAAAATAAATTTTAGTTTTTATCTAAACTTTTCATTCGGCATGACGCACCCCGAATTTTCACTGATGACGGCAACGCAAATAGGCTCAACGACATCCATCTATTTGATCACCCCCGCTTATGCGGGGAACACTCTGAAAGAGCACTCTCTTCCAGATCTTTCAGATTTTTTTAATATCTCAGTGAATGCCGATGTATATGGGATTCTCACAGACTACTACTTAATAAAAGAGATATACGAAAAATTGAAAACGATGTGAGCTGTTTTCAGAACAGTTTTGAAAACATGCAATAATCCTTTAATAATGGCTCTTCATTCAAGGGCTAACGGGCTGGTAGATCAGCTGGAAGATCGCTTGCTTTGCAAGCAAGAAGTCGCGAGTTCAAATCTCGCCCAGTCCACTCAATATAGATTCCATATGTGTAAATCCGCATTGTCCGCACTCTGTGAGCAAAACAATTGGGCATAATCTGTAGCACTATTATAATCAAATGATAGATTGTTAAGCATTACGTCGTGTATTGTTATTATATACTTTAGACACAGGTACATATTTGATAAGTCGAATGAATAGGGCTGGAAGCGACATTGTGGGATGTATTGCGCACATTAGGGAGTCAACCGGAGACGTTCAGAGATTGGAGGACCATCTGAGGAATACGGCTTATTTCGCAGAGATCAATTGTTCGAAAATAGGTCTGGAGAGCGTAGGGCGATATATAGGGCTGTTACACGATTTCGGAAAGGCCACAAGCTTATTCAGAGAGTATATTCTGGGTCACTCGTCCGCAGGGCGTGGTGATATTGATCATTCTACAGCAGGTGCCCAATATATTATTGAAACAGCCGCGTCTAGCATATAGCCTGGTTGCATACTCGCGGCCGAACAGATGATGGAACTGATAATCGCATCCCATCACTCCGGATTAATAGATTGTATCTCTGCCAAGGGAGAGGATAGATTCAATAGACGTATGAAAAAAGATTCCAACCTGGATGAAATAAAGCAGAACGTGGACCAAAGTATGATACTTGAGGCGGACTCAATTCATAAGGTAGCGGTCGATTCTCTTGCTTCGCTCATTATGGACATCAGATCCCGATCTATAGATGAATTAAGCAGTCAGTTTAGAAAGGGCCTTCTAGCAAGATTCATTCTTAGCTGTTTAATCGATGCCGATCACACCGATACTGCGAATTTCAATAATGGTACAATTCTGGAAAAGGAAGGAATCGACTGGGAAGTAATAATCACCCGGTACTATGACCACATGTCCAAATTCGATGGAATGGACATGATTAATAAAATAAGATTAAAAATATCCGACTGTTGCCATGACGCATCATCGTGCAATAGAGGCATCTTTTCATTATCTGTCCCTACTGGCGGTGGAAAAACTTTATCCAGTCTCAGATTTGCATTGGAACACTTAAGGAACCACAACATGGATAGGATAATCTATGTGATTCCATACACGTCAATCATTGATCAAAATGCACAAGTGGTGAGAGATGCAATCGAAAGAGAAAATGAAAATATCGTCAGAGAATATCATTCCAATGTAGATGCAGGAGATACGGGCGATGACCAGGAGAATCCTTGGAGACATTCATCGGATCCATGGGATTCCCCCATTATTTTCACCACTATGGTACAGTTTATGGATACACTATTCTCCTCGGGTACCAAGTGTGCCAGGAGGATGCACAATCTTGCAAATTCGGTTATAATATTTGATGAAATCCAGACATTGCCGATAAAATTGATCTACATGTTCAACGAGGCGATTAATTTTTTAACGGGGTGGTGCAACTCATCAGTGGTATTATGTACTGCAACACAACCACTACTGAGCAGTGAACTTCTGAAATATCCCATGGGACCAACATCTAAAATCATAGGCGACTCTGAAGAGTTGTTTAAATCGATGAAACGCGTAGAGGTTGTGAAACCAGATGATACGACATGGGATGCGAATAAAATAGCGAGTCTCGTTTCAGATAAGAGGCGTAGCGGCAAAAGTGTGCTGGTAATTACAAATACAAAATCAATGGCGAAAGATATCCACATGAATGTTGTTGATTTACTCGGAGATGATGCCGATACTTATCATTTGAGTACAAACATGTGTGCAGCCCATAGGATGAAAGTCCTCTCGGAAGTTAGAAATAGTCTGAGCAATGGAGAAAATACTATCTGCATCAGTACACAATTGATAGAAGCGGGTGTGGATGTGGATTTTGAGACAGTGATACGTTGCATGGCTGGTATCGACTCTGTGGCACAAGCGGCTGGACGTTGCAATCGCAATGGAAAAATGTCAGGATTAGGCGAAGTTTACGTAATAAA
>JAITTK010000073.1 GCA_031287135.1 Candidatus Methanoplasma reticulitermitis | reverse complement strand
CTCTTCGGCGAACGGCCCGCCGGTGGCCAGGAGGAAATCAAGCTTCTTCTTACCCAAGTCCCTCGGATCATAACATATCACGTTGTGATAAACGGTCCGATACTCGCTCCTGTCGAGGTCCACTTCACAGACTGCTATATCCACTATCTCATCGTAAGGGTAACCGTCGGAACCTGTCGGAAGAGCCTGTATGACGAAAATATTCTCGGACACGGAGCACGTTATGTGGATATGATAATTATACTTTCGATAGATTCGAGGACCCTTTCTTCTAAGTATAAATATCCCGACACCCTGTTTCGGACATGCGCCGTGCAAAGAGCATAGATGAACTGTACGAAGAGGTGAAGACGTATGACCTGGTCCTCACCAGCGATGCCGCATTGGCTACGGCGCTCAACGGCAGGATAGATGTCCCGAGGATCGGCGGTTTCGCATATACCCCAAGGCACATAGCCGGGAGTGAGGCGGTTCCCGTGTTCGGAGCAGGTGTGCTCGGGGACCTGAAGATCATCTCGGAGATAGCTAACGAGACCGGATACAGTTTCAAACACATACACAGCGAACTGGACAACATACGGGCCATAAGAAGATATAAAAAAGATGTCCGGAAGTATCTCTATTCCGTCCATTCAAGGAACATATACGATTCATTCCTCGGATTGAGGACCTCCGAGAAGCTTATGGACTCATATGTGCCGGATGAGAGGGAGTTCTTTGCGGGCAAGAGAGTGGCTGTGATCGGGATCGAGTTCTTCGATGACCTCGACAAACATTTCATACCCGCGGAACACGACGAGATCGACATCTTCACCGACGGCGAATACGCGATCGATGTCATCTACGAGGTCGGCAATGACAGACAGATAGCCGAGAACATCATCGGAACGATAGACCCCGGCCGAGCGGACGACACCGCCATAGTACTTGATACCTCGGGTCCGATAGCTGATGCCGTGAGGGCCGCCCTCTATCGCGGCAAAATACCTTTCAGGAACACGATATCCGTGAGAGACCTGTCGCAGGTCAGGGATTTTCTGCAGTTCCTTTCGCTGTCGCTGTCATATGAGGTGCTCAGGGTGAGGCATGTCCGGGAACTGTTCTCCGGCTACGGAGGATACTTCGACAAACATGACGATGAATATTTTCTGCATAAGATCGAGGGTCGCTTCAAACCGCGCACCGACGAACTTGCAGAAATCATGAAGAACATACGGGATAACACATTCCAGGACGTATGCGATACGGTTGTGAAGGAGGTGCACCGTCCGCAGATCAAGATACTTCTTGAAGACATGAGAATGAAAGATGTTAAAATCACATCCAAACTCGTGAACGAACTGAACTATGCGGTGAATAACATCAGCGACCTCCGCCACAATGAGGAGATACCGGATGATGAAAAGAAGGGTGTGCTCTTGGTCGACTGTCTCAGATCCGTGTATGTGGACCGCCCCTTCGTCATATATATCGGCCTCGGACCGGAATGGTCCAACAATGTGATGGGCAAAGACTATATCGACAGGGAGACCGAAGCCGAGATCAACATGTACAGGTTCTCGATCCTGTTGCAGCAGGGCGTATCGAGACTGTATGCCGTTAATTCGATGAGAGGCGGCAAAGAATCATGTCCATGCCGGATATTCGAACAGATCAGAGAATTCGACAAGGTGTCCGATGGCGGCCCCGTTGCCGGGTTCGGTGATGTCGCAAGGACCATTGTGAAAGGACAGTGGCTATCTCCTTCCGGGGTGGATATCGTGATGAGGGGCGGTGATCGGTCCGATCCCGCTGACAGGGGGGATTGGAGATTTTCCAAGTCCACATACAACAACTATCATGCATGTCCGCGAGCTTACATGTTCGGAAAGATGATCTCCGTACCGGATTCCGAGCACACCATGTTCGGCAGCATCATACACGAATTCGCCGAATTCTACGTGTGCTACCCCGAACTGGTCACGGGCAGGCTCGAAGAGTACATGGAGATGATACATGAAAAATATTCGGGGCTCTCGAGCCAGCAGATGACGGACATCGACGGGAGCAGGATAAGGATATGCATGGCCAACGTGATACGTTTCATTGACTCCCTCGGCATCGGGAGTGTCCCGCTGGACAGAGACTATTCAAACAGGGAATACAAGAACATGTTCATGGATATGCACGGTTGCACCATGTACAGCAGTATGACCGAGACGAAATTCATCTCCCGCACACACCCCCTGTTGGGTAACTTCGATCTGATAGTCAACGGAAGGATAATCGATTACAAGACCGGGAGGTCCAACTCCCCCAAGAACATCAAGGAGCATATGGAAGCAGCGCGTAAACAGGACTTCTTTGAGTTCCAGCCATTAATATACCTGTCCCTGCTGCGTGACAACTCCTCTCCTCCGTACAGGTTCAGCCTTGTATATGTCGCCGACAATGACGTCCGGTCGGTCACCGACGACGGATTCAACATACGGGACAATGTCCGCGACGTGATGCTCGTAGAAGACAGTCTGGAAGAATTCATTTCCGATCCCGGTTCCCCGGTATTGGATTCTTTCGGGAAATCGTATGACATGATAACCGGGCAATGGGGACTCTTCGTGAGAATGGCGTTCGAGGCCGGAACCGATGACTGCATGTCATGGAGGAACAACACGGAACTCGTATCCTCCATTATCCGCGCATTGGACATCGGGGGCGGCAAGGACCGCTCCGAATACGTCTCCAAAGCTCTCGGGAAGCTCGCTGAAACAGTATCATCGGGCATGTTCGTGATCGGTAACGAGGTCATTGTGCCGTGTGACACACTGGATAGATTCCTCTCACGTGTCGATGCGGACCATGATCTGGCCTCGGTACAGACGTATTCCGAGTTCCCGGCCGCCCCCAGGAGGAACTGCGATTCGTGTGATTTTTTCAAGGCCTGCACAAAGGACGCGGCCGGTCTCGGAGAGAGTGAAGGGAATGAATGAGCTCAACCCGTCCCAGAAAGCGATCTCCGAGGAATTGGAAGGCATGATAGTCGTGGATGCGGGGCCCGGGACCGGGAAGACCCACACGATAGTGGACAGATTCCTGAATATACTGAAAAAGGAAGATGTGGATGTCGGCGATCTGCTCCTCCTCACATTCACCAGGAATGCGGCCGGTGAGATGGAGGAGCGGATAAGGGACAAGATGACGCGAAGCGGCCTTTCGGCATCGTCCGGGTTCATACAGACCAGCACCTTCGATTCCCTGTGTTATTCGGTGGTGATGGAGTCTCCCGACACCGTCAGCAGGTTCTTCAGAATGAAGGAGATGCTCACAAGGGGTGCGACCCTTATAGAGAACGAGACATTGAATCGGGAATATTTCTCGGACTTCTTCGATCGTTTCATGATCGCACATCCCGATGAATACGGGGCGCATGGAATAATCGCATCGCAGAACGTGTCCGAACTCTACGGGATAATAAACAAATTGATGTCAAGAGGCATAATGCCTCTGAAAAACGGATGGTTCGGGGATGATGACGGCAGGATGCTGAAAGGATGGCCGGAGAAGATCGAGGAGGCCCTCTCGACGATGAACGGCGAGGTCAGCACGAGAGGCAACAGCAAGCTGTCGCATTTCCTATGCGGAGAATTCTCCGGGGACCAGGCGTTCGGATTGCTGGGCGTATCTCCTGCCGAACCGCTTTCCGACGAGATGATACACGAGGCCTCATTCGACGACAGATCGGAACTTCTGGCACTGATTCATGACATATACTACGAGTATATACGGAACTGCATAAACGATGACCGTCTGACATACGGTCTCGTGTCTTCCTTTGCATTCATAATCCTGTATGATAACAGGAAGGTCAGGGACCGGATGTCCGTGAGATATCTGATGATCGACGAATTTCAGGATACGAACGAGAACCAGCTCATGATCGCCCTGATGCTGCTCAAAGAACCTAACCTGTGCGTCGTGGGGGATTGGAAGCAGGGCATCTACGGTTTCAGACACGTGTCGGTGGAGAACATCACCGACTTCGAGCGCCGCGTAAGGGACCTTAGAAAGGTATTGAACGGGGACATCATGAGGGTCCCGTTCCACATTCCGGAAGTCAAAAGACTGTCTCTCGACATGAATTACCGGAGTTCGCAGATTATCATCGATGCCGCATATGACAGCCTTTACATCAAAGCGACCGAGAAAGAGAACGTAGACCGCGAATATCTTGATAAGAACATAACCAGGATAACCGCCCAGAGAGAGGATGTACGTGATGATACCCGCATGGAATTCGTGTCGGCGGTCTCGCAGGAGGAGGAAGTCTCGGAGGTCATGAGAACGATAGCCAGGTATATCAACGGGGATTTCATCATACATGACGATGACGGCCCGAGACGTCCGTGCTTCGGGGATATCGCTATTCTGTGCAGGAACTCGAAGATGTGCCGTGCGATCAACGATGCGGCGGCATCGTCCGGGATGCCGGCATTCCTGCAGGGAGACATGAATGTCATGAGCACAAGAGAGGGCAAGCTTACTCTCGCATGGCTCAAATATATCAACAACAAGGACGACGATTGGGGAATCGGCCCCATCATGGCCGATGCGGGATACACCCTGGACGATATCCTGAAGATGAGGTCGGATCCCCCTGCCGCGATCTATGGGCTGAGGAGATCGCTTATAAGGAAAAAAAGACGGATCACCGATCTAATTTCCTCGATCTTCGCATTCTACGGTCTGAACAACGATATCACCCAGGCGATAATATCCATCATCTCCTCATCCCACAGGAACTCTCTGCTGACGATATCCGATGTCATAGGCATGATCGAGAGGGATATCGAAGACCATACCACGTACCCCGTCGAGGGAATGCTTGACCGCAAAGCCGTCACCATACAGACCATGCACAAGTCCAAAGGGCTGGAGTATCCGATAGTCATCATAGCCGGAATGGACCAGGGGGTAATGCCGAGCACACAGGGCGAAAGATCCGCATACTCGTTCAACCGCCTGACCGGCATAAGGTGCAGACGGGATGTCTCTTCTTTCGGCGGGGATTATTCGAAGATAACAAAGTCATGGAAGACGATACTTGCCGAATGCACAGTGACCAGGGACTACAGCGAGGAAAGACGGCTCATGTTCGTCGCACTGTCCAGAGCGAAACAGTATGTAACCGTGATATCCGGCCCGAGGCCCTCCTCTTTCTTCAAGTATCTTTCGGCCGGGAAAATCAGGGAATGCGGCGAGGGCGGGATCGATCAGCTTAACATAAAGGAAGAAATCGAACTCATCGCCGCCCCGACGATCAAGGAATTCGGATCCAGGAGGATCAATCTGGGAGTGCATGACATAATGCGTTCCGCGGGCTCTCTCCGCCCGGATGCGGAAACGGACGAGTTCTCCGGAAAGGGAAAGGAATACGGTACGGAGATACATGAAGCGGCATATGCGATGGCGGCAGGCCATGAGGTGGAGGATGTAAGACCGGAGGTCTCGGTGATAAGGGATATCCTTTCTGCGGCCTCCGATGCGGACCTCGTCCTTCCGGAGATCGAATGTTCTCTCCCCTTCAACGATCTCAATGTCACCCTCAAGGGCATAATCGATCTGCTTGTGGTGAGACCGGACATGATCGAGATACATGATTACAAGACGGATGCCGATGCATCGTACGAGAGCGAGTACCGCGTGCAACTCAGCGTCTATGCGCATGCGGCATCGGAATTCTACCGCAGGCCGGCGAAATGCATCATTGATTATGTATCGTTGAACAAAGCCGTCGAATTCGAACCGCTGTCCAAGGAAACCATCGCTCAAAGGGTCCGGGAATGTTGCATCGGACCGTCTTCGGTCGAATCCCCGTGATCAACATGCTGGAAACCATTAAAACGCGGTGCGGCAGGAAATGCACATGAGGTTATTGGGCGGCCCGTTGTCGGAACTATGCAGACGGAGGCTAGCTATATGTTGTGATTTCCACATAAACTATCGATAGTGCATGATATATATTGATTAAGCACTGTGGGCCAGCATGGACCTTGTGGGGCTCAGCGGCGAAGAAGTAAGGGACAGGGTATCCGAGGGAAAGGTCAACCGTTTCGAGTCCCCGGTCAGCAGAGGTTATCTGGACATAATAGTAAAGAATGTCTGTACAACATTCAATCTGATATTGTTCATACTCGGAGTCGTCCTCCTCTATTTCGAAGAGCCTATAAGTGCTCTCTCGGCCACGGGCGTGATTGCACTCAACATACTGATATCCACCGTGCAGGAGATCAGGGCGAAAATGCGGTTGGACAAGATCGCGTTGTTGCTGAGACCTACGGTCCGGGCAGTCAGGGACGGGTCGGAGACAGAGATCGACCCATCCGAGATAGTGATGGACGACCTTATCCATTTGAAATCCGGGGACCAGGCCCAGGTCGACGGAGAACTCGTACACGCCGTCTCCCTGGAGATGGATGAGTCTCTTCTCACGGGAGAGTCAAGCACAAGAAGGAAACGGACTGGCGATACGATCCATTCCGGTGCATTCTGTGTCACCGGCGACGGATACTACCGGGTGACGGCACTCGGAGAGGATACCTTTGCATCTCAGATGCTGTCAAGTGCCAAAAAATACAAACGCAAGAACACACCTTTGCAAAGAGAGACCTCCACCGTGACCAAAATGCTGATGGTCATGGCATTTGTTTTCCTTCTGATACTTGCCGTGGCGAATACTCTCGGCGGCGACGGAGCCAAACTGTTCGCGATAAAATCCGTGCTGGTATTGGATATAGTGCCTATCGCCCTGTTCCTTCTGATCACGATAACGTACATGATAGCTGCCGTGCGCATGGCGAACAGCGGCGTTCTTCTCCAAAACTCGAATTCGGTGGAGTCGATGAGCCATGTGAACACCGTGTGCATGGACAAGACGGGTACCATAACAACCAACAATCTTATCTACGACGGGATGGAGATGTTCGTCGGGGAAGATGAGGTGAGGGAGGCGATAAGGCTTTTTGTCTCATCCACTGGAAGCAAAAACCGCACCGTTAAGGCTCTGGAGAGAGTGTTCGGGAATGAGGAATTCGATCTCATAGAGGAAGTCCAGTTCTCGTCGGACAGAAAATACAGTGCCGTTAGAGTCACATCCAACGGTTCTTCGAAAACAATATTCGTCGGGGCATGGCCCTCGCTGCGTGACCACATCGCGGGCACGGACATCTCGGCGGATATTTCGGATCTGTCGAGAAAGGGACTTAGGACAGTCATCCTATGCAAAGGTCCGGACTCTCCGTTGTATCTCAACGACGAACCCGTGATACCTGACCTCGGTCTCATGGCCCTGATAGCCATAAGGGACGAAGTCAGACCGGACTGCAGAGACATCATAGAGGAGTTCCAGAAGAACGGGATGGAGATCAAAGTCATATCCGGTGATGACCCCGAGACGGTGGACGCACTGTTCTCTCTGGCCGAGATACCTGGAGAACGGAAGATAATCTCGGGGGACATGTTGGAGATGATGTCCGAAGAGGATTTCGATGACGCTGTTCTGGAGACCAACATTTTCGGCAGAATGAAACCTGAGCAGAAGGAGATGGTGGTCGAGTCGCTTAAAGGGAACGGCAGATATGTGGCGATGGTTGGTGACGGGGTCAATGATGTCAGATCCATAAAGGCCGCAAACGTCGGTGTGGCCCTCCAGAGCGGGAGCGGTGCCGCCAGGGGAGTTGCGGACATGGTGCTTGTCAATGATCAGTTCTCCGCGCTCCCCAGGGCTATAACCGAGGGTAAAAGGACCGTCACGGGAATGAGGGATATCCTGCGCCTGTATCTGACAAGGAACTTTGTGCTCGCCGTATTGGTGGGGGTGTTGCTTCTTGCACTCGGCAGACTGCCTATGCTTCCGGTCCACAACACATTCTATGCGCTTGTCTCGGTATCCTTTGCCGCATTCCTGATGGCGATCTGGGCCAAACCATCGGATAACACTGCCTTGATTTTACCGGGGGTGTTGAGATTCTCCATCCCGATGGCCGTTCTTATAACCGCGTTCGGACTGGCAGTCTACGCCCTGTTCCTTCACGGAACCGGCAGCGGACTGTTCGACCTCGGTGAGAGTTTCTACCGCACTGTATATGAAGGATTCGACACGTCGGAGTGGAACGATTGGGGGGAATTCATGAAGCACATGTCCTTCGGGAATGAGAGTTTCGAAGATATAACCGCGAGGAATGCCATGCTGGTTTTCCTCATGCTCTCCGGGATCTCCCAGTTATTCTTCATATATCCGATGTTCAGATTCTATTCGATAAACGGGGAGGTGCCCAAAGATATCAAACCCACGATATTGGCTCTGTTGCTATTCGGTCTGGTGGCACTCGTATACAACATACCGCAGATCGCGGTCGGGATCGCCTCGCTCGCCGTTTTCCCGATGGAATATTATGCGTTGATCGCCGGTTTCGTCGTGATCTGGTTTTTCTTCACGGTGTTTTTACTCAAAAACAGATTTGTTCAGAGTATATCATACGCCACCGAATCAGCATACAGGAAATCGCTTGAAGCGGAGATCCGGAAAGAAAAATGATCACGGGCTGTATTTTCCGCATTTGTGCATCTCGATCATGACATACGATGCCATGCGGGCATCCGACAGTGCACGGTGGTCCTGTTTGTCTCCGACACCCGCTGGATCGCTATCCAATATGGTCTTGTATGCATGATCCAATTTCGGGAACCTGTAGCCTAGACCGTAATACTGACTCGGGAGTTTGCACACGTCCGTGGCGGCCTTCATTATGTCCGTGCATACATTGAATGTGCCTCTCATGCACCAAGGCTCCCTGTACAGGAATTTTTCCATATCGAACGGCACATTGTACGATGTGACGGTCTTCCCCGTCAGCAATTTTGAAACGGCATCCCTGACCCGGACGATCGGCGGGGCGGCCGCCACCATGTCCAGGGTGAGATCGGTATTCTCGAATATCCATGCCTTGGACCTCCTGTCGTCCCATTCGGTGACGTCATAGCCGACGACCGATGAGTAAACGTCCCTGATCTTGCCCCTTTCCAAGTCCACCGCGCATATCCCTATATCCACGACCAGGTCCAGGGGACCGCCGTCGAGCCCCGTCGTTTCCGTGTCCAGAACATATATCTCCTTGGGAGTATCGAAAAAATCCTCAATTCTCATTCGAATCACTCCCGCCCGTTAATGAATCGATACTCCTTCTTATGCCTGCCATCGCAGATAACAGGACTATCGCGAGTATTGCCGATGCCGCCGTTACGATCGTCGCGGCATCTATCGTATCGGATCCGCCGGGGTACTGCGGTCCGAGTTCCGCTAAATCACTGAAACTCATCTCGATATCTGAGACTATGTTTTTGAAGATGTGTGTCACGGTGTTACCCTCATCGAAGGATGTGTGGTCCGGACGTACCGATGTCGTCCTGTCGAAGTCACCGTCGGGACCGCGCTTGTAGAACATCATGCCGGTTAAAGTCATGTCATAACGCTGTGACGACACGATTATCGTCAGCTCGCCTCCCTTCTCGATCTCCCTGTCCTTCGGAAGGAATTCCACTTTTATATCCCGGAAATCCTCGTAGTGGATACTCACCGTTTCCGCGGATACGTACGGCACCGGAATGACGAACAGCACCGCGGCGGATATGACCAACAGTACTGTTGCAACCATGCCCGGTCCTTCCATAGGAACGTTGATGGCCTTTCTCTATAAATAAGTGAACCGCTCGGCATAAAGTCAAAATAAGGATACATCCTCACAGTGTCATGGGTGCAAAGATAATAATCAATGACAGAGAGCATGGTGTCGCATCCGGGACGACCGTTGGGGAGGCTGTACGTTCGCTCGGTATGGCGCCGGACACATTCTTATTCATGACGGAAAAGAGGCCCATTCCGATGGACACATTGCTTACCGACGATTCCGTAATCCGGGCCATAAAGGTGGCCTCGGGAGGATGAGATATCATCGATGGCCCCGATGTCGAATCCGCTTATTCCCGCGGCCTCGATGAGTGAATCGAGATTTGCGAGGAATGCATCGATCATTGTGTCACCTTCCAACCTGCCCCCGGTATCGGACATCGAATCCTCCTCGGGGAATTTCAGTTCCATATAAGGCACGATGCCTACGAACCTCATTCCCGTCAGTTCCGAGATCCTGCCGATGGCCTCCCCCAGTATTGACGGGTCCCCTCTGAACCTGTTTATGATGAATCCCTTCAGCAACGGACGGATATCTTCCGGCATGAGAAACCAGGTTCCGTACAGTGCGGCGAAGACCCCCCCTCTCTCTATGTCGCCGACAAGTATCGCCGGCACTCCGCGTTCCCTCATCAGCCCCGTGTTCGCTATGTCCCTGTCCATAAGATTCAATTCCGCGGGTGAGCCGGAACCTTCGCACACGACGGCCTCGTACCTCTCCGACAGTCTGTCGAATGCCCCGTATGCCTCGGTCATCATCAGTGATCTATCAGCCGGACGGCATCCCGATATGTCATCCACGGCCTCCCCGTTGACCACCAATTGAATCGTGCCGTTGCCCGACGGTTTCAGCAGGATCGGGTTCATGTCGCCGGAAGGCTCCGTACCTGAGGCCCAGGCCTGGAATGCCTGGCCCATGCCGATCTCGTGCCCCTCCTTTGTAACAAATGAGTTGAGTGAGAGATTGGAAGCCTTGAAAGGTGCCGTCTTCACACCCTTCTTGCTCAGATGCCTGCAGTACAATGCGGTGACCGTGGTCTTTCCCGCACCGGATGAAGTCCCCAGGAATAGGATATTCACGGTTCCCCCTCCATTATCCTAATAAGCCTGTCCACATCCATGTTCGACTCGAACTCGGACGAGAGCTTCCTGATATTCTCTTCGATCAGATCGTCATAATCTTTGGGTTCGGAAACGGACAGAACCGCTTTACCTCCCTTCACATGCGACAGGAAGAATCTTCTGAATGCAGGCTTCTCGAGGATTCCGTGCAGGTATGTCCCGAACAGCATGTCCCCTTCTCTGACCGAACCTTCTTTTTCGTCTCCGGAGAAACGCTTTATGTTGAACAGAGGCTCCTCGTTCACCTCGCTCATACCCATGTGTATCTCATACCCGGTTATCGGTTCGCCCGTATGCAGGAGCGTTCCCTCGTCCTGGACCACCTTCTTCTTGTATTCTCCCCATCGGGTTATGTTGTCGAAGAGTCCCAGTCCCTCGAACGAACCGGGATCGGAACCTTCTATACCGTTCGGGTCCTCCAACCTGCGGCCCATCATCTGATACCCTCCGCATATGCCCAGTATCGGTATCTTCCCCCTTTTCCCGATTATCGCCCTATCCAGCCCTTTATCTTTGAGCCAGATCAGGTCGTCTATGGTGTTCTTCGTCCCGGGGATTATTATCGCGTCCGAATCCTCAAGTTCCTCTGCATCCGTGACGAATCTGACGGTGGTGTCTTCCATATAAAGCGGGTCCAGATCGGTGAAATTGGCGATCCTCGGGAGCTTTATCACAGCTATAGTCATGCTTCCGTTGCCTCTGCTTTTCATCCCCCTCAGTGCCTCCGAGTCCTCAAGGGGCAGTTCCATGCTTATATGCGGAATCAGTCCCATCACCGGTATCCCGAGGATCCTCTCCAGTTCCCTCGCACCCGATGACAGTTTCGAGATGTCCCCACGGATGTTGTTGAGTATTATGCCTTTTATACGTCCCCTATCCTCTTCGGGCATCAGTTTCACGGTACCCACGGCGTATGCGAATGCTCCTCCCCATTCCACATTCACCACGAGGATGCATGGTGCACCGGCGATCTTCGCCGCACCGATATTGGCGATATCCCGATCGTATATGTTTATCTCGGCAGGGGAGCCTGCGCCTTCCATGACGACGAAATCATAACGGCCCTTCAGGAAATCCACGTTCCTCTTCACGATATCAATACCCTGCCCGGGAACGAATTTTCCATAGTAGTCTTCCACGTTGTAATCACCGTACGACTCCCCCTCGACCATCACCTGGGAGATCATATCGCCTTTCGGTTTCAGAAGTATCGGATTCATATGCTGGTCCGGATTCTTGAGTCCCGCGGCCTTGCTCTGTATGGTCTGGATCATCGCTATCTCATGGCCTTTCCTCGTGACCTTGGAGTTGAGACTCATGTTCTGGGATTTGAACGGTGCCACGAGATAACCTCTGTTGTGGAGTATGCGGCATATCGCGGCGACCGTTATCGATTTTCCGGCATCGGAAGTCGCCCCCAGGATCATGAGTGCGCGCCCTTTCGTGTGGAATCTCCTTTTGGCATTCTCGAACACCGCCCTGATCGCCGGGTCCTTCGGATCGGTTATTCCCAGTCTCCTGAATTCGGACATGACGAATTTTCCTACCTCCGGCCGATGGATGAACAGACAGAATGTGCACTCCCATATATCCGCGCCTTTCTTGGATACCGTATTACGTCCGAAATCATCATCCAGGCACGGATAGAAAGGACAGAAGCAGAATGTACAATCCTGGCCCTCGAAGTGACATGGATGGTACGAGCAGCTCTTATCGGGACCGATCCATCCCTTCTCTATTTCTTCTGCGACCTTCTTGGTTATATTATCCATACCATATCCTGCTGTTTGCGTGTAGCGACGAATTCCAATAAGTAGTTTTCACAGCCGCCCTCTCCCACCGCGGGAGACGGCCTTCGCCGCATATGGGCCGATCAGTCCTCCGTATCTCCCGGCCCTTCCAGCTGCCCGTCGGCGGATTCGGTGAATTGGGCAGCGTCCACCACCCTGAGGCTGCGCTCTATGGCCCTTGTGCGTGTGCCTATGCCATCTATGTCCCTCGCGGCTCTGTCCAGATTGTTCTTGACCTTGTCGAGGACATCCCCGAATTTTCCGAATTCCGTCTTTGCTTTCCCCAGGATCTCCCAGACTTCGACGGAGCGCCTCTGTATGGCCAACGTCCTGAATCCCATCTGGAGGCTGCTCAGAAACGCCGACAGGTTGGTGGGTCCGACCACGGTGACATTGTAATTGTTTCGAAGATCTTCGAAAAGTACGTTCCTGCGCACTATCTCCGCGTAAAGCCCCTCGGTCGGAACGAACATGACCGCGAAATCCGTCGTGTACGGCGGATTGATGTATTTGTCGCGTATGTCCCTGGCGCATCTCTTGACGGCATTCTCAAATCCCCTTGAAAGGACATCTATATTCTGCCCTTCGGGATTCCCGTAAGCGTCGGTGAGCCTCTGATAATCCTCCATCGGGAATTTCGAATCTATCGGAAGTATGAGATTCCCATCCTCGCGGTTCTTATCCGGCAGGAGTATCGCGTATTCCACGCGCTCCTGACTGCCCTTCTTCGTAGCTACGTTGCAGGCATACTGTTCCGGGGACAGGATCTGCTCCAGTATGGACCCCAACTGTATCTCTCCGAGACCGCCTCTGGTCTTCACGTTGGTGAGGACGTTCTTAAGATTGCCGACCTCGGATGCGAGGGTCTTCATCTCTCCGAGGCCTTCATGAACTTTCTCCAGTCTTTCGCTCACTAATTTGAAGGATTCGTTGAATCTTTTCTCCACGGTCTCTTTCAGATTCTCGTCCACTGTCTTCCGCATCTCATCCAGCTTCTTGGCATTCTCTTCACGGATCTCCCCGAGCTTGATGTTTATGCCGTTCTCTGTTTTTTCCTGCCTTTCCAGAAGTTCGCCGTACCTCTTTCCCTGCTGTTCGTTGAAATCCACGAACTGCTTCTCCTGGGATTGCGACAGTTTCTCGACGCTTGCGGATAGCCCGTCACTGAGCTGTTTGAAAGAGCATGTTTGTTCCTCGCGGCTTTCACGGGAGGCTTTGTGATTCTCCTCCCGGTTCTGACGGAATTCCCGCTGCAGGTACTCCGCCTGTCTGCCGACGAGTTCGTCCAGTCTGTCTATTTTGGCGGCGAGTCTGTCCGTATGCCCTCCGCCGGACACATTTCTGTTCCTTACGGTTATAATCAGGTTGACGGCGGTCAGCACGGCCACGGCCGCCAATATCGCCAATGAGATCGCATCCATTCACATTCCCTCATATTGGCATGGCCTATGCCCCATATATTCCTTGGTGCTGGGAATCACGGAGCCCGGAACGGCCCGGTATTCCTCTCGGACCGCACCCGGGACCGGCGACATATCCGGGCTTCCGCCGCATTTCGAGGGTCGCCGGCATTGCTGCCGATGCCCGGCGGGAGACCGGTCACGATACCGCGGTCATCCGCCATGCCTTATCATGAAACTCTCGAGCCTGTCGTAAGCTTCCTCGATCGTTTCCATGGGCGGAAGCAGTATAGTTCTGAAGTGCCCCTGACCGTATTCGGTGCAGAAACCCGATCCGTGAACGAAGACAACCCCCTCTTCTTCGATCAGATTTGTGACGAACTCTTTGTCGGACTTCCAGTCGAAAAGGTCCACTTTAGGGAACATGTAGAACGCGCCTTTGGCCTTGTTCGTGGATATGCCGGGGATCTCATTCAGTCTCTTGTATGAATAATCCCCCCTTTCCTTTATCTTCCTGTTCATTTCGACTATGTAGTCCTGGGGCCCCTGCAGAGAGACCCTGGCAGCTTCCTGGCAAGGTACATTCGGGCATATCCTGGTGCGGAGCTGTTTCATCATCCCCTCCCGGACCTCATCCATCAGGCCGTTCTCATCCATGAAATAGCAATACCCTTCTCTCCAACCGGGCATCAGGTTCACCTTGGAGAACCCGTTGAGTATTATCCTGGGCACATCCGCCGGAAGTCTTGATGCGGAGAAGTGATTCCCTTCGAAGATCAGCTTATCGTATATCTCGTCCGATATCATCGGTATCTCGAACTCGGCGGCGACATCCCCTATCTCGCGGATCGCCGTCTCTTCATATGCGGCGCCGGTGGGGTTATTGGGATTTATTACCACGATCGCTTTCGTCTTGTCGGATATGTTCTTTCGGATCGTGTCCACATCCGGCCTCCAGTCCTCTTCCTCTATCTGCCTGTACGGTATCCCTTTGCCTCCGTAGAATCCGATGTACTGAGAATATGACGGATATCCGGGGCCGGGAATCAGGACTTCATCTCCGAGTTCCAGAAGAGTGGCCATGAGGACGTTTATGCCCTCGCTCACACCGCTTGTCACGTAGACATTCTCGGACGCGATCCTTGCGCCGTGCTTCTCGTATTCCCTCTTGACGATCGCTTCCCTCAGGGAGATGTCCCCCTGTGAATCCCCGTAACCGTTATCTGTGTTGTCCACGGCGTTCCTCAGCGCGGATTTGAAATGTTCGGGCGTCTCGAAGTCCCACTTGTTCGGATCGCCTATATTGAAACTGTAAAGCTTCATGCCTTTCTTGGCTGCGGCCGCGGCAGGGACTGTTACCTCGCGAATTGCGTAATCCATTGCCATAGACCTTCTTGAAGCTTTCACTTTCTTCATGCAGAAATCACCAGAATCGACACGTTACTTTAGTTATTTAAACCGTATTGTGATAACGATGCACCGCTTTGTTTTTATTCCTGTCTGGTATAGCTTGCTTCATGGGTGCGATAAGACTCGGAAAGAACCATCTCAGATGGTGTTATTCCTGCAATCTCCCTATTTTGGAAAGCGGCATATGCCGAGTCTGCGGCTCGGAGACCAGGATGATCGAGCTTACACCTCCCGCGGATGCACGTCCTGCTTTCGAACATGATATAAAGATCGTGAGAGACCTCGTCGACAGGGATTTCGGGGAGGGCTCTGGCCTTGCGCTGATCCCGGAAGGACATTTGGCCCTCATGAGTAAGGCACCCAGCCTGGACAGGATGGACGAAGTCATCGTGGACGGCGCGGTTGTCGGTGCCATAAGATATGATATTGGGAACGGATGGAAGTTCATATCCAGGATGCAGGGTGCGATGCGCATCGGCAAGGGGCTGTCCAAAGGGTATGTGGTATGCGATGCAAGCGCTGTGAAATTCATAAAGGAAAGCAAGAACCTCATGGCTCCCGGTGTTAACGATGCCCACCCGGACATCCGACCGGGCGATGAGGTCATAATCGTCGACCCGGACATGAATGTCGTGGCCACGGGATATGCCAGGATGTCCTCGGAAGAGATGGTCCGCGGCGATAGCGGCGTTGCCGTCAAAACAAGATGGTACAAGACGGAAGAATTCCTGGACCTTACGGCAAAGCATACATGGGACGATGCCGTGGAAGCGAACGCGGATGTTATGGGCAGGAGAGTCGGTGAGGCCGTGGGCTTCATGAAGAACACGATAGAGCGGAACAAGCTTCCGGCCATCGTATCGTTCTCCGGGGGCAAGGACAGCCTTGCCTGCCTTCTGCTCGCTTTGGATGCCGGTTTGAAGCTGCCCGTGCTTTTCATCGACACGGGCCTTGAACTGACGGAGACGGTAGAACATGTCCGCGATACGGTCCGGCGCCACGGCCTGACGCTTGTGGAGGAGAAGGCACCGGTCGATGCATTCTACGGGAATCTCGATTTCTTCGGTCCCCCGGCGAAAGACTTCAGGTGGTGTTGCAAGACCAACAAGCTGGGACCGACCGTTTCGGCGGTGAACAGGAATTTCCCGGAGGGTGTGCTTGCGTTCATAGGGCAACGCAAGTACGAATCCGAGGCGAGGAACTCCAAGCCGAGGGTCTGGAGGAATCCATGGACCCCCGGCCAGATCGGAGCATCGCCTATACAGAGCTGGAGCGCCATGCATATCTGGCTGTACATATTCTCAAAAAAGGAACCCTTTAACGTATGGTACACGAGAGGTCTCGACAGGATAGGGTGTTTCATGTGTCCCGCGTCCGACCTATCTGAACTGAATATAATCTCGAAGGAAAGCGACAGGTTCCCTCGCTGGCAGGAATTCCTGGACAGATACAGGGAAACCAACGGACTTCCCGCCGAGTGGAGGGATTTCGGCCTCTGGAGATGGAAGAATGCCCCTCCGTCGATGCGCGAGGAGGTCAAAAAGGTCACCGGGAAGGATATTCCGGAGATCATTCGGAGAAAGGCATCCGACGATAAAACGGCCATCACGATGAAGATTCAGGAGGGATACTCCCCATGTGTCATAGGATACAGCGTGGAATCCGCCCTGTCCAGGCCCATAGATCTGAAGAGGCTTAAGCCGTTCACGCATGCGATCGGATGGTCGGTGGAACTTGACGACGGGAACGACATCCTGACAGCTGACATGCTGACGTTCTACGGAGAAGGTTCCATCATATCGAAAGCGAACGTCGAACAGGATGCCAGAACACGTATGGACGAGGCATTCCAGCTCGTCGTTAGATCGGAACAGTGCATAGGATGCGGCCTCTGTGCGGCCAGATGCACGCAGGGTGCTCTGTATATGAAGGACGGCAGAGTGGAGGTCCGTGAAGACGACTGCATATTCTGCAAGGACTGTTTCGGTCCGTGTCCCGCCGTGAGATTCGGTTCCGATGCCTCCAACGATGTTGATATTGTCTGAAGGCCGTTTGTGACACGGGGCCGGGAATCGGTCTGTTTCAATCTGCCTGTCACGGTTCGTATCCGCATCACCATAGTCATTTAAGAAAATTAATATATGTGTTGCGTGCTAACACGTAGCACGGTTAGCACATGTTTGGTAAGAACATAAGGATTGAGAGGATAATGGACCGGGAAAGCGGGAATGCGGTCATCGTTCCGATGGATCACGGCATAAGCGTCGGACCGATAGCGGGCCTGACGGATATGAAAAGCACAGTGAGCGATGTCGTGGAAGGCGGTGCCACGGCGGTGCTGATGCACAAGGGTATCGTTCCCATGGGTCACAGGACAGCGGGGCACGATGTGGGATTGATACTGCATCTTTCCGCATCGACCGACCTGGGGACGACATCCAACAGCAAAGTCCTGGTCTCTACCGTGGAAGAGGCGCTTAAGCTCGGTGCGGATGCCGTCTCCGTGCACATAAACGTCGGAGCGGAGACAGAGTCCATGATGCTGTCGGATCTCGGGATGGTTTCCGGTAAATGCATGGAATGGGGCATGCCTCTGATCGCCATGGCATACCCTCGGGGACCCGGTATAAAGAACTCTTTCGACCCTGCGGCCGTGGCGCATGCGGCCAGGGTTGCCGCGGAACTCGGTGCGGACATAGTCAAATGCAGTTACACCGGGGATGTGGACTCTTTCAGATCCGTTGTCAGGGGATCGGTTGTCCCGATTCTGATAGCCGGAGGGCCGAAGATGGACTCCGACATGGCGATACTCGAGATGGTCAGCGACTCCATCGAGGCCGGAGGCCACGGGGTGTCGATAGGCCGCAACATATTCCAGCATCGGAACGTTAGAGGCATGACGAGGGCCGTTTCCGATATAGTGCTGAACGGGGCCACTGTTCAAGAAGCGGCAAAGCATCTTGGGTGATCATGGTGGAGATGGATCAGACCGCGGAAGGGGCGTCCGCTCTTTCGGAAGAGATAAGAAGCATAGACCGCGACATAATGGACCTGATACACAAGAGGACCTGCCTGGCGGAGAGGATCGGCAGGATGGGAGACATGCCAGAAAAAGATACGGAAACGGAAGTGGATGTCACCGGCACCCATCCGGAATCGTCCGGATACATCAATATCGACGCTGGAATCCTGGAGCAGATAGCGAAGGCCTTTATCGGAGAGGCCATGGATCAAGAACACACGGTCCCGTCGGATACCTACAGTAAAAAAGTATCCATAGTGGGCGGTGCGGGCATGATGGGCAGATGGATGGAGAGATTCCTTTCAAAGAGAGGTTGTGAAGTGAGGATCATAGACCCCGCTTCCGGCAACGGTCTGACCCTCGAAAATACATCCGAATCCGATATCGTGGTGGTCTCCGTGCCCATATACGCTGCAGACGGAATATTGAAGGAACTTGACAGCATATGCAGGAACGATGCGCTGATATTCGATCTGACATCCCTCAAGACCCCGATATCGAAAACGCTTACCGGCATGGCCGGAAGGAGGAAAGTCTGTTCCATTCATCCGATGTTCGGGCCATCCGCCGAGTCCGTGCGCGGAAGGAATCTGATTGTGTGCGACTGCGGGAGCGGGGAAGCGGTTGACGAAGCGGTGTCCGTATTCGGAGGCATGGGCGGGAACATAAGAGTCATGCCTATCGAAAAGCACGATGAATACATGTCATACGTCCTGGGACTCAGCCATGCCGTGAACATAGCTTTCTTCACGGTGCTTGAAAGGAGCGGTATCGCATATGAGGATATGCGTACTGTCGCCTCCACAACATTCATGAAGAACATGGAGACCAACATGTCGGTGGCCTCGGAAGATCCGAGACTATACTACGACATACAGCATCTCAACGACTTCAGGGATGTCATGTGGGAGATGTTCTCAGATGCCGTGGACGACATAAAAAAAGCATCGCGTGACGAGGACCCGACGGAATTCATAAAGATAATGAACGCAGGCAGGGAATATTTCACCTGAACCTTCGACCATCGCATACGACCCACCGCCACCATCAGGTCTCCGATGAATCATAAGATGTTTCGGGTAAATTGATATAGGCTCCGAGATGTTACATACATATGGAAACATACCACATAACAAATCAGGAATTGATAGAACTCAAGCAGACCATGGGGTTCAGAGTGACCGACCTGCACTGGAACGAGCTCGTCAAATCCCACCCCGAAGGATGCACGAATACCGAACTGATAGCATTCGTAAAGAAATGGATGGACCCGCCGTACAAAGTGGAAGGCGACCTCGATGCCCATTTGGAGAATATCCTAAAATCCTTCGTCAGCTTCGTCAGAGGATGATCACGGGTCTGCAGGGAGCGTATCAGATGATCGGATGAGTTTGTCATCCGAAATGGAGATCTCTCCCCGGATATACCAATTATTAATGGCTGCATCGAGTCTTGATCTCATGTCAGCCGTGCTTTTCTCGTCGATGCGGAATCCGTCGTTGACCCCGGCGACCCTGCGTATACTGTCGCGTATCTCTACGGACATCGTCTGTTCGTGAACGGAACCGCAGCAGCGTCTTCTTATGGTCATGGGGACACGGTTCTCCGACAGCAGACCGTCTATCATCACCCTCAGCATATCCTCATAAGATAGACGGGTGTACTCGGATTCTTCCGGTTCTGTTTTAACGATTACATCATAGATCAAGTCTGGCATCTCCGCCCCGTTTCGGTGTCTTACGGTCGAACGGCAGCCTACGGCATCAGCATTAATCCTATTATACTACAGCGTATAATACACGGTCGGATGATTGAGGTGATGCCGTGGATATTGTGAAGACCGTGGTGAGTTCGATCCTCGGCGGAGTGATGATCAGCATAGGCGGAATGGCCTGCCTGTTATCCGAATACAGATTCGTCGGAGCACTGATCTTCTCGGTCGGTCTGTTCGGGGTCATGACCTACAAGTTGGGACTGTATACCGGAAAGGTAGGATATGCTTTGGAGAATCCGCCGGCCTTCATGCTGGAGATCGTACTCATCATATTCGGCAACTTCATAGGATGTCTGATGATGGGTTTGGCATTCCCCCTCGACCAGGCTGTGGTATCATGGGAGGCCAGACTCGCGGCAGACGATCTGACCGTGCTTTTCAGAGGCATATGTTGCGGTCTGCTTGTATTCATCGCGGTCGATCAATTCAAGGTCAATAAAAGCTATCTGGCACTGTTCATATGCATACCGGCATTCATAATAGCCGGTTTTGAGCACTCCATCGCGGACATGTTCTTTCTGTGCTCGGCCGGCATGTTCTCTCTCGACTCGCTGATATTCATACTTATCGTAATTCTCGGTAACGGCATAGGGTGCCTATTGCTGCCGGCCTACAGAAAGTACATCGAAGACCGTCCCGAACCCGGGACATGATGCCGAAGAGACGTACGCCCGAACAGCTGTCAGGAATACGTCGGAACAGCA
>JAITTK010000054.1 GCA_031287135.1 Candidatus Methanoplasma reticulitermitis | reverse complement strand
CCCGAGGGTCCTGATGGCCCTGTTCGTCGGCGGGGTGTTCGCCGTCGGAGGATGCATAATACAGACTATACTGAAGAACCCGCTTGCAACACCGTATACCCTGGGAGTGTCATCCAGTGCAGCATTCGGTGCTGGGATGTCCATAGTCCTCGGGGTTGTCGCCGTAGCCGGTACATACGGAACCATTCTGAATGCGTTCCTGTTCTCCCTGATACCTGCGGCGATAATCCTCGTCACGACTGCCAGGAGGAGCGTGTCGGCAACAACGATGATACTCATCGGTGTTTCCCTGTCGTATCTGTTCAGTGCTGCCAACACCATAATGCAGTATTTCGGGGATTCCGAAGCGGTGAAGGCGGCCATGTTCTGGGCCGTGGGGGATTTGAACGGTGCGATGCTCAATCAAGTCCCTTTCGTACTGGCGACGCTTGTGTTCACAATGGCTGCCGCGGTGTTCCTGACGAAGGACATCGACGTGATGAGGATGGGTGACGATACCGCCGCCTCGTTGGGAGTGAACGTTAAAAGAACAAGGGCCGCCGCGGTGATTCTGGCGTGTTTTTCGACCGCGGTCGCGGTGAGTTTCGTCGGCGCCATAGGGTTCATCTGCCTTCTGGCCCCTCAGATCTCAAGGATATTCGTCGGCAACAATCTGCGTTATCTTCTTCCAGCGTCACTCGTGACGGGATCCCTTCTCTTGGTTATGGCGGACATCGTGGCCAAGGACCTGATTAATCCCGTAATGCTGCCGGTAGGGGCAATAACGGCGCTTGTCGGGGCACCGATTCTGATATACCTGCTTGTACGCAACAAGAATCCCGTGATGGGATGATAGAATGAACAAAGACGAGGAAACAACAAAGATATGCTCCGAGTGGGAGGCCGAACGGAATAAACACCCGTTCATTGTTGGGCGGCTGAGCGATTCGGCTATCGCTAAATGCTGGGATGACTCCGCGGGTACATATTCGGGCGATGAGTACGCCGGGATCCGAAATGACATAGTATCCGACCTTTTGGAGTCCGGTATACTCCGAAAGGACAGGACGATGATGGATATCGGATGCGGTCCGGGACTTTACGAGATGCTGCTCCATCCATACCTTAAGAGCATATTCTGCACTGACGGCAGCGAGAGGATGATCGGGCGTCTGAAAGCCGAATGCGGGATCAGGGGGATTGGGAACGTGTCGTCCGAGACATGCATGTGGGAGACGTTCGACACCGATGAAAGATTCGACATCGTGTTCTCGTCTCTGTGTCCGCCTTTGAACAACCCCGAATCCCTGCTGAGGATGGAAAGATATTCTTCAGGTACCTGCATATACATATCGTCGGCAAACCCGGTATCCGGGATACCGAATGAGATATGGAAACGCTTGGGGATGGATTGTTCTTTTGACGGTTACAACACGGAATATCCCCGAAGATTCCTTCTCTCCGTCGGCAGGGAACCGTCGCTGAAGTTCTACAGACAGGAACACGTGTATGAGATGACAGTGCCGGAGGCTGTCGCCGCGCAGGAACGTTACATCGGGAAGTACACGGAGATGACCCGGGATGTGGCGGACACGATACGGTCGGTCGTCCTCTCACGGAGCACGGACGGAATGGTCCGGGAGAAGAAGACAATGACTCTGGGTCTGCTCATCTGGGAAGCTAAAAGCACACTTTGAGATATGACCGCGGACCATTGATCTGCCGTATTCGGACTCCTTACTTATCAAAAATAGAAAGAATATGGAAAGTTTTTATACCAAATGGTAGTAGAGTAGGTTACAGCGAGGTGGGGTAGCCAGGATATCCCGTCGGGCTCATAACCCGGAGACCGGTCGTTCAAATCGACCCCTCGCTACCATCACTCTTCTCCGATTGCGCATCTGCGCTGTTCCCGTGTGCTCCGCCGTTCGCTCTGCGGGATGCCCATGACACGGATGTCCCGTCTGCTCCTCCCGTGCCCGGATGTTGCCCTTGCTCCCGACTCGTGTCCTTATCACGCATCCTGGAGACAATCAGTGAGATTACAAGTGCCAGCGTGAGTACGATTGCGACCATTGCCCCCGGAGGTATCCTGTCCCAGTGCACGGATAGGATCAGCCCAGCGGATGACAGGACCAAAGAGACAATCACTGCCAGGATTATGGTCTCTTTCATACCTTTGGAGAAGAGGATGGCTATGGATGCCGGTATCGTGATGAGGGCCATCACCATTATCACCCCGACCACATTCATCACCAGTACGCATGTGACGGCGACTGCCGAATAAAGGAAAGCATTCATCAGCGTCACGTTGATCCCGCTCGTCCTGGCGTGCGACTCGTCAAAAGTCAATATCTGCAGATCCCGGTACAGGTAGATCACCGGGGCTATGATCATCAGGGCCATTGCCGCCATGATTATGACCATCTCCGTGGATACGAGGAGCACATTCCCGAACAGTATGGCCTCGTAACTCTTTATGTAAACGACCGACGGGTCGCTCAGTGCTATGAATATCACCCCTATGGCCATGCCTGCGGCCCACAGCACCCCGATCACAGAATCCTCCCTCAGTTTACGGGAGACCGCGGGGTGCGCCATTATGAGCGCCACGGATATCCCGACGATCACCGCCCCGATCATCGGTGCGAACCACCCTATCAGCACTATGGACTGAATGAAGTATGCGAAACCGATTCCTCCGAATGTCGCGTGGGCTATCCCTCCGCTCATGAACACTATGCGTTTGACTACAACAAAGGATCCTATGACGCCGCAAAGCACGGCGGCCACGAAGGTGGCCAGAAACATGTTCTGTATCAGCCCGATACCCAGAGCATAAATCAGATCAGCCGTCGGAATCCCTCCCCGAAGACGCTCCGCATTTGCAACCTCCGGAACATCCGCAGCTTTTTCCGGCACCTGCGGAACTCGGACCGAGTATCATCTCCGGAGGGCAACAAAAGCCGATGGATACCATCTCGGGGGTTATCTTCGGAGCATCGCTGATAATCATCCTGCGATTCAGGCATCCTATGCGTTTGACATCCCTGCCGATGCTTCCTATGTCATGGGTTATCATGATTATGGCAACATCTCTGTTGATCTCACGGAGTATGTCGTGAACACAGCCCGTCATCATCGGGTCCAGGCTGGCCGTAGGTTCGTCGAGCATGAGTATATCCGGTCCGGGGGCCAGCGCCCTGGCGAGGAGGACCCTCTGCAACTGACCTCCGGATAGGTCGCTTATCTTCCTCTCCGAGAGGTCGCTTATCCCCGTGATATCCATCGCATCCTCTGCCATGGACATCTCCTCTCGGGAATAGACGGGTCTGAGGCCTTTGGAGGCCCTCATCCCCATCAGGACAACGTCCCGCACGCTTATGGGGTACATCCAATCGAATGTACCCCTTTGGGGGACGTATCCTATTCTGCGGGAACCTTCGGAAGGAGGAGTACCGAATACCGATACGCTCCCGCAGGCAGGACTGATCAATCCCAAAATAGTTTTGAAAAGAGTGGTTTTGCCGCCGCCGTTCGGACCTATGATGGCGAGGAAATCTTTTTCCCTCAGATCGAAACTCACAGCTTCGAACGCCATGCATCTGCCGTACCCGGCACTCAGATCTTTTACTTCCAAAGGCAGAGCTTCGTTCATCAGTGGTGTCCGTGGTTCGGGTCCATGGGGAACTCATCCTTATGCTTATCCAACAGTTCCAGGAAGTTCTTCATCTGCTGAAGATGATTGGGCGACTCCGGATCCGCTTCCTCGATGGTTATGCCTATCTGCCCCTTGTAGCTTGAATTAAGTATGAGGCTCCCCGGTGCTGCGAACATGACCGTCTGACCCTGCTCCGTTATTGCATCATTGAGCGTTTTGATGTTCGCTACCGTGAGTTCCTTCACATTGTGCCCCACAAGGTCCTGCAGACCGAACTCCGCGATGTGCTCGCGGCTGAGCAGATAGTTCCAGCCCTCGTGCCAGACCATCACTGTCCTTCCGTGTATGGATTTGAGTACTGTGGCCGCGAGATCCTTTATCTCATTCACTTTCCCCGCATAGGTCTCATATCCCCCGTTGTACGCCGAGGCATTATCGGGGTCCAGCGAGATGAGCATTTCCCTTGCGTTCTCCGCTGCTATCAGAAGATTGTCCGGGCTGCACCAAACATGCATGTCATAGGTTGCATCATCCTCGTGATCATGTTCGTCTTCTTCGTGGTCGTGACCGCCTGCGATCAGGGTCATTCCTTCTATGGACCTGACGATCTTACCGGAATCGATATCGTCCCTGACCTTATCATAGATGGCCATCTCGGCCTCTATCATCAATTCCTCGCCGACCATGAACCAGGCTTTGGAGGATTTGAGTTTGGTCAGGGTCTCCACGGATACCTGTCCGCCGTCGTGCGGACTTGCACCCGCCGGGATCAGGAGATATATCTCGAACATATCATCCCTGTCTATGTCATCCAGCATCTCTTTCTGCCATGGCATGGACACGGCGATTATCTCTTTTCCGTCGCCGTCATCGCTGTTTGCGATTACATATGCGCCTGCCAGAATTAACGCTGCGACCGCGACTATCGCAATCGCCACTGAAGTTATCTTCATGTTACAATGCTACCGATCGAATATTATTAAAATATTATCATAATGTTAATAATTATTAACTATTATGAATAATGTTATTATTAATCTGACACCCAACGGCCACTGATGCGGCGTTATCAAACATGTTCAACCGGATCATCGGAGACACGGGCGGATGCGAAGAACATCGCGCCGATTATCCGGCTGTCTGAACCTCACTGGTAACATGCACTCTGCGTTCCGGACGATTATCGGACCGCACGCACCCAGTATACGAAGTCAATACCGCACCGTCAGTTGCTTCCGTAGAGGTCCATCAGCTCTTTGGCCCACTCGTATGCGACTTCGGTGGATTCCTGCATATCGCAACCGGTTATGCTATTGGAGTACGACGCCCCGGTGTTCGCATCGTAGAACAGACAGAAAAGATCTTCTCTGTCCAGAGAGAATCCGATAGAGATGAACGGGACTTCGCGGTCAGTGAATACCCACGGGCTGTCCGCCCCCCTGAGCATCACAGGGTGGGATTCCAGAATCAGCGAATCCACTTTACCGCAGAGGTATTCCCTGTCGAACGACTTCGCGTATTCCGAATCGATGATAACCACATCGAAATCTTTGACCGAATCGAACGTTTCCTGGATCCTGACATTGGATGCCAGCTCTTTCATTGTATCATCGCCGTCCACACCCTGTATTATGACGACCCCGCCCTGTGAGAATATGTATGATTTTTCCAAAGCATATGGATCCGTGCGGTCAGGCGATGTTTCACCGGATCCGCCGAACATGAACAGAACCGACACAACGACGATGGCCACCGCCGCAACCACTGCTGCCAATGCCATTTGCTTTTTAGCTATCATTTCTATTCTCCGTATGTCAAATTCCTGCCGTTTCAGCATATTGGCATACAGTTCAATATCAAATTATGCCATATTTATAGTATTGGATATCTAATCCAATATACATAATACATTTACAAAAATGAAATGAGCTATTAACCACTGAATGCTGAGAACGCTGTCGATGGTAGGTTCGATTGGAATCTCGGGCTAACCATCACAAATCCGGCCGCATATGTTTTTTTATACTTTCTCCTCCGACCGGAGGAGCAGTAAAGCGTTTGTGCTGGCTTCAAAGCAGGCTCTTCGCCTCTTCGGGAGTGATCTCCAGGGCTTTGAGCATGTACTCCAGGGCCTTCTTCGCATAAGGCGCCCTCGCTTTCGGATCCTCCATGATCTCGCCGTACGTCGCCATGACATTGTTGAAGAACTCTATGGCGAATTCGGAATACAGCGAAGATTCCAGAGATTCATCTATCTGCGCGGCCTCGTTGTATGCCTTCTCGGCCTCCTCATACTTGTTTATCGATATGCAGAACAGTCCGTATGACTGATAGAAATCGACCCTGTCGCCGTCCAGCTCGATCGCTTTCTTGTATGCGTCAAGTATCTCTTCCGACGATACTTTCGCACCGAACATGCCGGATGCGTAGTTTCCGCATTCGGCCTTGTAATACCAGATATCCGCATTTTTCGGATACTCTTCTGCGAGTTTCTTGAAATGAGAATATGCTTTTTTGAAGTCCCCTTCGTCCATTGCCTTCATTCCGGCCGCGATTTTCTTGTCCGGTGCGTCTTCTGCCATAGTTATCGATATGGCAATGAACAGCCTGTTTTAATTACTTTCCTTGGTTTCGCCGATGACCGGGGGGCCCGCCGGCCGGATCAGGGTCCGGTCCGCGGTCATTCCAGAAGCCATTCGATGATGTTCTTGTGGACAATTCCGTTTCCGGGCGATTCCGGCATTTCGTCAAGCGACAGGATAGTCTTGCTGAAATCATCCTTTATC
>JAITTK010000045.1 GCA_031287135.1 Candidatus Methanoplasma reticulitermitis | reverse complement strand
GTTCGACCTCCCATCCGAAGAGATAGGCCATTCCCAGAGCATAAAGTCCGTCCGCATCCCCTTCATCCGCAAGTCTCCTGACTTCATTGAGATCCGCTTCGAACGATCCGTTGTCGGTTTCAAAGACAAAGCTTTTATTCTCTGCAGGCACGATGGTATATCGGTGCGGGCCTTAAACATTTTACTCAGGTCTTGACGCCAGTGTTCTGAGATATTTCTCGGCCTCCTCATACAGAGGATATTTTCTCTCGTTCAGCCTGAATGTCCGATCATGCGCTCTCTCCCCCGGCCTGTATCCCTGAGCCAAATGCAAGGATTCATGATACACGACATAATCCAGGACATATTCCGGAACAGCCGCATCATCCAAAGCGGAGGAGACACCCACGACCCTCATCATCGGGGAACAGAAACCTACTTTTTTGAAACCGGGCCTCCGCGTCCACGAAAAGAAAGAATTGTCTATATTTTCAGGACGGAGGAGTCCGGAATCGAGAAGCCTGTCCAATGATTCCGTTATGTCTCTTCCCCTACCGTCCGGCCTACCTGTCAGGTTCCTGCTCCTTTTCAGATATATCTTCCTGCTACTGCATATGAAATCATCCGATTTCACCCAGTCCAGATATGTTTTTCCGTATCCGGGTCTCTTCCCCGCAATCGTCCCGGCCACTGTACCGGAGAAGTCCTCCAGAACATCGTACGGCGCATCGGCTAGATAGTCCGAGACCGAGATATCTATGTTCTTCCCCGACCTCTTCCAGGATATCCCGAACTCTTTCTGTTCTCGGAATACGGCGGATCTCAGATCGAGGCCGTTATCCGAAACAGCCCGAGAAACTATCCTGAAGAGGCGTTCATCGTTTCGGACCATTCTTTTTCACTCTCTGTTCCAGAAGTATGTCCTTCTGCCTCTGTCTCATTTGCATCGAATGCTCTGATTTAAGATTCCTGGTATTGTCAAAATCCCTTCTCGTGTGGTACATCATCGTTGATACGGTCGATGGTGTCGGCGTGAATATCTGTACTTGTTCCGGATTTGTCCGGAGTTCCCTGTGCACGAACCTGTCCAATTCTTCCATGTCTTCCTCATAGCATCCCGGATGTGCGGCCATCAGATAATAAGTGAGGAACTGTGATTTCCCCTGTTCCCGATTGGATTCATCGAACATCCTCTTGAACCTGACCAGAACATCCGAGTCGGGTTTTCCCATAAGCTCCAACACCTGCGGCACCGTGTGTTCCGGGGCCACCTTCAGCTGCCCCGACACGTGGTTTCCCACGATACGGTCGATGTAGTTCTTCCCGTTCCTCTGATCGGCCACCACCATATCGTATCTTATTCCGGATGTCACCATGACCTTTTTTACCCCCCGGATCTCCGAGACCCTTTTAAGCAAAGATATCTGCCTCGAATGGTCTATCGGGAGATGGGGGCAGATTTTGGGGTACAGGCATCTCCTGTCCTTGCATACTCCTTTCACGGCCTTCTTCGAGCATTCTATCCCGAACATATTGGCGGTCGGTCCGCCGATATCGTATATTATGCCGTTGAATGATCCGGAGGAAGCGATCCTCTCGGCTTCCGATAGTATCGACTCATCCGATCTGGAGATTACGGTCCTTCCCTGATGCACGGATATGGCGCAGAATGAGCACTCCCCGTAACATCCTCTGTGCGAGGTTATGGAGTTTTTTATGGTCTCCGTAGCTTTCACCGGACCGTCTTTGAGATAGTACGGGTGCACGGCATTCTCGTAGTCGGATGAGTGGACGGAGTCAAGTTCCCGTGTGGTCAGGCTCCTCGACGGAGGGTTTTGTATAAGGTATCGTTCCCCATGCTTCTGATATATGCCTTTGGATGTTATCGGGTCATTGTTCTCATAAAATATCCTGAATGCTCTTATGAACGCATCTTTGCTCTCGGCGCACTCCTCGTACGAAGGCATACCCATGTATCCCTGGAGAGGTTCTTTCCCTATTCTGCATATCCCTCTGATGCCGTCGGTGTCCGTACCGTCTCTGATGCTCCGGGCAAGTTCGAGATTCGACAGTTCCGCCATGCCGTATGTGATGAAATCCGCTTTTGAATCGAACAACACGCTCCTTCTGACGGAATCGGTCCAGGCATCGTAGTGTGCGACCCTTCTGAGGCTGGCCTCTATGCCTCCCAGAACTATCGGCCTGCCCTTCATATGTTTCTTGATCAGATTCGTATATGCTATGCATGCACGGTCCGGACGACGGTCGTTCATACCTCCGGGTGTGAAATCATCATCCTTCCTGCGCTTGTTGGTCGGAGTGTAGTTCGCGACCATCGAGTCGACAGAACCGGCCGTGACGCTCCAGAACAGCTCAGGTTCCCCGAGTCTTGTTATGTCCAATCCGGAGTCTGTATCCGGCTGACATATAATCCCGACTTTGAACCCGTGGTCGATGAGCCAATGCCCGATCACCGCGGCCCCGTTGTATGATGAATCTATGTATGTATCCCCGGACACGATCACGATGTCCGGTTTTTTCCAGCCTCTTTTCCCGATCTCGTCCTCTGTGGTGGGGATGAACATCGGCACCTCTCAAAAACGGTATTCCATTGTATAATCATCCATGAAGAAACCGTTGCCTATATCCTGTTTCTCTTCACCGACTATTATGAACCCTTTATGTTTGTAAATGCCGATAGCAGGCGAATTCTGCTTATTCACTCTGAGGAACACTCTCTTCGCTCTAAGTTCCTTACCTCTTCTAAGGACCTCGTCCAAGGTCTTTGATCCGAGGCCTCTGCCTCTGAACCCATCGGACAGATAGATCTTGCTTAAAAAAAGAGAATCGCCGTCCGGGCGTATGCACAGGTATCCTGCCCTCTTCCCGTTTTCGGTTATGAAAAAATAGATGTAGCCGTCGTTCATCTGCTGTTTTATCGCATCCTCGGACTGTATCATGTCCAATATGTACCTGGTAGCATCACTTCCTATGATCGACGGGAAATAACCCATCCAGATATCCCTGGCGAGGTCCGCCAGTTCTTTGGCCTCATCGGTCTCGCAGAAGTTCATTCTCGGCCTTCCCTTATCTGATCTATCAATTTACCCAATCCGGTCTCGAAATCCACTCCGAATCTGACATCGGTGCCGGCATTCCTGGTCCTGAGTATGCTCTCCGCGGTGAAGTCCACCGCTATACCGTTTGCCCTTTCGAGATCCAGTCCGTTCATCAGCGAAGCTACTATCACCGAGCCGAACACATCGCCGGTCCCATGGTAGTATCCGGGTATGGTCTCATGGAACGAGTAAGACACCGCCCCCGTCCTCACATCATATGCCGCAGCGCCCAGATGTCCGCTGTTGAAATGCACGCCGGTGAGGATGATGTTCTTTGCGCCTATCGTCCCGAGTCTTTTCAGGAGCCCCTCTATATACTCTTCCGTGTAAGGCCCGGTTACATACTCTTCGCCGAGGAGCATAGCCGCTTCCGTTATGTTCGGGAGGATGACGTCTGCCTTCCCGCAGAGTTTTCTCATCTCTCCGGGGAAGTCTTCGCCGAATATCGGGTACAGCACCCCGTTATCCGCCATCACCGGATCGATGACGATGATCGTATCTTCAAGGCGGAGGTCGTCTATTATCTTTGATACGATCCCTATCTGCTCGAAGGAACCCAGGAATCCGGTGTATATCGAATCGAAACCTATGTCGAGAGTCTTCCAGTGTTCCGTTATGGGCATGAGGTCATCCGTCAGATCCCTGTATGTGTACCCCGTGAAACCCCCGGTGTGGGTGGATAGGACGGCCGTGGGCATCACGGCACACTCCGTTCCTGAGGCGGATATTATCGGAATTGCCACCGTCAGCGAGCATTTTCCGAAGCAGGATATGTCATGTATCGCGAGGACCCTCTTCTTGGACATGCGACCGATAACGGCTGTGTATAATAATAGATTATTGTTCGATCTCCGAAAACCAATAAATAATATCCCACTCATTAGTACATATGGATGTGGATGCGATCCGGGATTTAATTTCGGATAAAGAGAAACTCGGCAGGATCCTTCTGCCGATAGCGCTTGTCGTGATAGTGGTTGCTCTGGTACTCAATGTTCTGGATATCATAAGAAGGGACGCAACGTGGACGATGATCTTCCTGGCGTTCGCTGTGATAATCATATTCATCGGCGAGACATACATGGAAAGGAACAGGAACGTATTCAGGGACGAGGCCGACGGGGAGGCGAAGCTGATTCTGAACATGCAGTTCAAAGAGCTCCTGTTCCGTCTCGCATTGTGGGTCCCGGTACCGATCGTGATCCTCGGGTTTGTACTCTTCAAGGCAGGTGCCATATCCTTTGCCACGGATTCGATAGTGAAGGTCATAGCACTTGCTGTGTACTGTGCCGCCGTGGTCTTCATCTTCATGAAACAAAGGGAGACATCTCCGGCGGAGTACGAGACACAGTCCGACCGTCCCGACAATGACTGATCGGCCAAACCTCTGATGACCGCGGAGCGTCGGCTCTGCAAGAATCACATGGGGGTTGTATGACTGCCCGTACAAGACGGAGCGGTCATAATCCGGACACAGATAATAAACAATATATCCGGGTACCTATATGCATCAGTATGGAGAGAGAAAAGCAGCATCTTTTATTGCTTCTGATCCCGGCATCTGTGCTCATCGGGGGTATACTGCTCGGTATCCATGAACATAATGAGTTATCGGGGGCTTTGCAGAGCATGGACTTGGATGCGGTACATTCTCTCCTTTCAAGGAAAACTTTCAGCCAATACCTTGTGGTATCGGGGGCGGCAGGAGTATGCGCGGTTTCTGCGTGGATACACATGTCTCGGTGGGGTGACGCTCTGCATGGAAATTCACTGCGCATAGCAGCCCGCATCGCGATATGGGTCCCCGCACCAGTCGCCGCACTGTGCTTGGCATTGTATGCGGCAGACGTGATACCATCAATTACGGGGATTACGATCATTACTGCAATGCTCATATACAGCTCAATGGTCAATGCGTTCCTCGCCCGGGCGCGTATACGGATGAGGTCGGAATCCGCTGCCGGCATCCAGTAAAGGATTTATCCTGTTCCATTATACTGGCCACCATGGAAAATGACAGGAAACTGATCGCGGCATTGATGTCCGCATCCTTCGTGATACCCGCGGCCGTAGCCGCCGCCGCTCTGATCACGGATACTTTCTCATCAAAGACGCTCTTCGTCGTCCTTATGATGTTCGTAATGTTGCCTCTGGCCGCGGCTGGGGCATACATGTGGGCTACCGGGAAAGGGCAATGGGCGATCTCCGGATACAACACCATGCCCAAATCGCGGCAGGAGTACTATGATGCGGAGAGGATGTCCAGGGATGTCGGGAAATTGGTGTTGGCAACATCCCTGGTCCTTTTGGCCGGGCTTTGCTCCATATTCTATCTTCCGCACCCCACGATAGTGTTGATCCTGACAGTTTCTTTCACCGTCGGAATATGTTCGGTGTATGCCATGCGCCATCATGGCGGAGCATACCTGAAAGACCCTGCGAAAAGTCCTCCGCCGATGACCGGGGAGGAACGCAAGAATCTGAAGATAATAGCCGGCATCTCGGCCGTGACCGTTGCCGTTGTGTTGGTGGTAGTTTTCTTTTTCATCGGGTCCGGCAATGTGAATGTTTATTTGGATGATGAAAAGCTCAGTGTGGATGCACCCATGGTCGACACCCGCGTCTATTATGATGATATCGTCTCTGTTGTGATAAGGGATGATGTGGACCTCGGGATGCGCATAGGCGGTTTCGGCGGTACGAGGGTCCTCAGCGGGAATTTCAACAACGATGAGTTCGGGGATTACACTCTGGCGTCATATAAGAGTGTGAGAACCCATATAGTGCTTGAACCCAATGACGGAAAGATACTGGTATTCAATCAGGAATCCGTCGATGAGACCGTCAGTTTATTCGAGGACCTCAGGGACAGACTCCATCCGGAATGACCGCCGCGAGCCCGTTGCTCAAATATTAAATCAAAGGACAGCATGAACATAGGCATGCCGTCATTCGATGAACATCTCGAAGCGATACTAGAGGACTGCAACAACAGAGTCAACCTGTTGGAGGAAACCGGAGGCTCCAAAGAAGAGTTCCTGGATGCTCTGGTAAACAGAGGCAGTGTTCTTTCCATGATGGAATATTACACCTCGGCGATATCCGATCTTTGCGATGCCATAGAGATGATCAGGGAGATGGAGCGCGAAGGCGTAACGGCAGATGCGGGCATATACATCCGCGCATTCATTCTGAAGGGGGAGCTGTGCAGGACCGAAGACCCCGATCAGATGGCGGAAGATTATGCCACGGCATCTATGCGTCTGAGTGAGATCGGGGAGAATTCCAGATATTATGACCGTAAAAGGATAATAAACAAATGTCTGGACTGCTGCGAGGATCTTATCGACACGGAACATCCCGGTGAGACCCACCCTTTCATTGAGAAACTATATGTGATGCTCACCGGACACGATGATGACTGGTCCAGGAACAGATATGTCGAGTTGCTGAACCTGAATGCTCAGGCCATGTATGACATGGACATGGACGACCAGGCATTGGAACTCTACTCCGATGCGATAGATGCAGGGTACAGTCTGATCGAAAAAGGTTCGCTGGAGGACCCGATGTCATTGATTTTCCCGTTCGTCTCAAGAGGCGACATAGAACAGGAGAAAGGTCTGCTCGACCAGTATTTCGCCGACCGGAAGACTGCGATATCGCTTCTGGAAGAACTGATGTCGATGAACAAGCTCAACGACATACAGCTTCTGGTCAGGCTGCATCAGGATGTAGCCAATGCATATCTGACCATCAACAAGGTCAAGGAAGCGGAGGAGCACCTGATGCGCGAAGTCATGCTGAATATGGACGGTGCGGAGGAGTATATCAAAGAGTACGCCGACCGGAGTAAGAACTGATCACTTTCTGCATATTCGGATACCCCTCTGGAGCAGTATTAAATGGGACACGGTCTTACCTTGATCCAATGGATAATGATGCGTTCTGTCCCAACTGCGGTTCCATGATCTTTCCATACCAGAAGACATGTGTGACATGCGGGCATAGGGCATCAAGGCCGTCAGAACAAGGCTTGATGAGGTTTATGACAGCCGAACCACCTCAGAAGAAGATGGTGAAGGGAGAGATTCCGGAAGCCCCTTACATGCCATATGAGCCGAGGGAGATGCAGCTTGAGATAATCGCCGAGATAAGAAGGGCGATAGATGAGGGGAGACACATCGTCATCGAGTCGGGTACCGGGACGGGTAAGACGATAGTATCCCTCGCGGCCGGACTGGAGCATGCAAAGAGAACAGGCAAGAAGATTGTGTATCTGACACGGACAATATCGCAGAGCGATCAGGTCATGAAGGAATTGAAGGCCGTATCTACGATCAGACCGGTGTCCGGCATAATAATAACCGGCAGGAACAAATCATGCCCCCTTTTTATGAAGGAGGGCTTGGATGACATGCCGCCGAATGTCCTTTCCCTTATGTGCGAAGAGAGAAAGAAAAAGAGTCTGAACGGGTCCCACGGAGGATGCAGATTCTTCGACAGGACAAAAGCGGAGATAAACAACGTCATCGACTATTGTCTGAAGGAATTCCCGACATCCGCGGAGTTGGATGCGTACTGCGAAAGACTAGGCGTCTGTCCGTATGAGATGAAGAAGATCCTGATGAAGGAGATGGATGTTGTTGTGGCACCATACGTCCACATCCTATCTGAAGATATAAGGACAAATTTCATTGCGAATCTCGGGGGAGACGATGTGCCTTTGCTGCTGATAGTGGATGAAGCCCACAATCTCATAGATGCCGCAAGGGAGCAAGAGAGTTTCTCGATAACCTCCGGTACTATAGAATCTGCTATAGATGAGTGCACATCGACGAAGACTGCGGAGGTGATCGAAGGCATCAGGGTCGAGGATGTTATACGATATCTTAGGAGTGCCGTCAGACAGCTGGCCACCGACAACATATCTTTGGGGAAGACAGAATTCAGGCTCGGGAAGGACGCGGTGGAAAACATGATCATGAAACGTTTCGGAATCGGCAGGAGCGATCTTAGCGTGATCATAGAGGATATGATCAGAGTGGGCGAGGACCGCATGGATGCAATGGCCGATAACGGAAATTACTCCATCTCCGAGATATACGCCCTGGGAATCGCACTCAGAGACTGGGTCATGTCAGACAACGACAGGTATATCAGGTCGGTTAAGACTTCAGAGAACGGGGAGTATCTTTTCGCGGCATGCATAGATCCTTCCGATATCGTAATGTTCATGCAGGAGCAGAAAGGCACAATACATATGTCAGGCACGCTACAGCCTCTTGAACAGTACTACAAGATAATGGGGCTTCCGAAAGACACTCTGGCAAGGACGTACCCGTCCCCGTTCCCCAAAGAGAACAGATCCGTGGTGTATGTGGATGATGTTACCACCAGATACGAGGAGATGACCCGTGATCCGTCAATGGTCACAAGGATAGAGAAAAAAATATCCAGGCTCTGCAATGCCGTAGACAGGAACACACTTGTGTTTT